>CAJUJI010000088.1 GCA_910586875.1 uncultured Anaerotruncus sp.
GTGTAAGACCCAGAGACTGTGCAAATTTCTTCTGGTGTACCAGTTGCAACCACCATTCCACCGCGGTCTCCGCCTTCTGGACCCAGATCAATAATATAATCAGCGGTTTTGATTACCTCTAAATTATGCTCAATTGTGATGACAGTATTCCCTGAATCTACGATTGTTTGCAAAACATCAATCAAACGGTGTACATCTGCTGTATGCAGGCCGGTGGTGGGCTCGTCCAAAATATAAACGGTCTTGCCGGTTGGCCGGCGTGAAAGCTCGGCAGCCAGCTTCACCCGCTGCGCTTCACCGCCGGAAAGGGTGGTTGCAGGCTGTCCGATTTTGACATAACCTAACCCCACATCATACAACGTTTGTAGCTTACGCGCAATTTTAGGAACATTCTGGAAAAATTCCAGCCCCTCCTCGATGGTCATTTCTAACACATCATGAATGGATTTTCCCTTATATTTGACCTCTAATGTTTCGCGATTATAGCGTTTGCCCTTACACACATCACAGGGAACGAAAATATCCGGCAAAAAGTGCATTTCGATTCGCACAATACCATCGCCTTCACACGCTTCACATCGTCCTCCCTTGATGTTGAACGAAAAGCGGCCGGACTTATAACCGCGCATTTTTGCATCATTTGTTTGCGCAAACAGCTCCCGAATGTCGGTGAAAACGCCGGTATAGGTCGCAGGATTTGAGCGCGGCGTCCGACCAATCGGTGCTTGGTTGATGTCGATGACCTTGTCGACCTGATCAATCCCTTCGATATCCTCGTGCTTGCCGGGTTTCACCCGCGGATTGGTTAGATCACGGGTGAGACGCTTGAACAGTACCTCGTTAATCAGCGAGCTTTTCCCTGAACCAGAAACACCCGTTACCGCAGTGAACACCCCCAATGGGATGGACACCTCCACATCCTTTAGATTGTTTTCGGCAGCTCCAATAATCCGCAGCTCCTTGCCGTTTCCTTTGCGACGCTCCTTTGGCACCTCAATTCGTCTGCGTCCGGAGAGGTACTGGCCGGTCATCGACGCCTTGCAGCCCTTGATCTCGTCTACCGAGCCCGCACAGACAATTTCACCGCCGTGTACACCCGCGCCTGGACCGACATCTACGATATAGTCCGCCGCATACATGGTATCCTCGTCGTGCTCCACCACAATCAGCGTATTGCCCAGATCACGCAATTGTTTGAGGGTCGCAATCAGCTTATCATTGTCCCGTTGGTGCAGTCCAATGGAGGGCTCGTCCAGAATATACAGCACCCCCATTAAAGAGGAGCCTATCTGGGTTGCAAGCCGGATACGCTGGCTTTCACCGCCGGAAAGGGTGCCCGCTGAACGCGCCAGCGTCAGATATTCCAATCCTACACTGCGCAAAAAGCCCAGCCGCTCGCGGATTTCCTTCAAAATCATCGCCGAAATCATCCGCTCACGCTGGGACAGCTTCGGCTCCATCTCATCCAAAAATTCCAGCGCCTTTACCACCGACAGCTTGCAGAATTCACTGATATTCAGTCCGCCAACCGTCACAGCCAAAATTGTTTTGTTCAGACGATCTCCATGGCAGACCGGACATTCCACACTGCTCATCCAGTTGGTAATCTCCTCCCGAATCCAGGAGGAATTGGTCTCGCGAAAACGCCGCTCCAGGTTGTTGACAATTCCCTCAAAGTCGGTTTCGTAGCTTCCCTGCATGGTGCCGTGCTCCCGCCGCACCTTAATTTTCTCTCCATTTGTGCCGTAAAGCAACACATGAAGCGCCTCTTTCGGAAGCTTACAAACCGGCACATCCAGCGAAAAGCCGTAATGCGCCGCCAGGCCATCATAATACATCTGTGCAATTCCGCCCTCGGCATAATACCAGCCGGACGCACGGATAGCGCCCTCCCGAATGCTTAGCTTTTTGTTGGGGAGAATCAAGTCCGGGTCAACCTTCATAAAGGTGCCCAAACCTGTGCATTTTTCACATGCACCATAGGGAGCATTAAAGGAGAACATTCGCGGGGTCAGCTCCTCAATGCTGATATCATGATCAGGACAGGAATAGCTTTGAGAAAAGGTCAGTTCTTCCTCCCCTGTATCCACCAGCACCAACCCGTTTGAAAGGCTCAATGCGGTTTCCAGAGAATCTGCAAGACGGGACTGGATTTCCTCTTTCACTACCAACCGGTCTACAATCACTTCTATGGTATGCTTTTTATTTTTTTCCAGCTTGATTTCTTCCGAAAGATCGTAAATATTGCCGTCCACCCGCGCCCGCACATAGCCGGAACGCCGCGCGGCATCAAACTCCTTGAGGTGCTCGCCCTTGCGCCCGCGCACCACCGGCGCCAAAATTTGAATTTTGGCGCCCTCCGACAGTGACATGACCTTGTCAACCATCTGGTCCAACGTCTGCTGTTCAATCGGCCGTCCACAAACAGGACAATGTGGAATTCCAATCCGTGCATAAAGCAGACGCAGGTAATCGTAAATTTCTGTGACCGTTCCCACCGTTGAACGCGGATTTTTGGAGGTTGTTTTCTGGTCGATGGAAATTGCCGGAGAAAGCCCCTCGATGCTGTCCACATCCGGCTTTTCCATCTGCCCCAAAAACTGCCGCGCATAGCTGGAAAGGCTCTCCATATATCGGCGCTGTCCATCCGCATAGATGGTATCAAACGCCAGCGAGCTTTTTCCAGAACCGGAAAGTCCCGTAAAAACGATCAGCTTGTCACGTGGAATTTCCAGGTCCACATTTTTTAGGTTATGCTCCCGCGCACCCTTGATAACAATTTTATCACTAGCCAAAATCATTCCCCCATCTGCTATTTTGTTGGTACGCGGCGCGGACGCGCCCGTTCTTCCTCCGCCTTCAGTTTTTCAATTTTATCGCGCAGATATGCTGCATGTTCAAACTCCAAAATTTTCGCCGCATTTTTCATCTCACGGGTCAACTGCGCGATCAACGCCTCCCGTTCCTTATGCGACAGCCGCTTGCCGCGCTTGAGTTTTCCTTCGGTTTCTTCCTTGGCCGAAATTTCCAGAATGTCCCGCACGTCCTTCTTGATGGTCTGCGGTGTAATGCCATGCTCCTGGTTATAAGCAAGCTGGATTTCTCGCCGCCGATAGGTTTCACGAATGGCATGTTCCATCGAATCGGTGACATTGTCGGCATACATGATCACCTTACCTTGCGCATTGCGGGCGGCGCGTCCGATCGTCTGCACCAAAGAGGTTTCGCTGCGCAGGAAGCCTTCCTTATCCGCGTCCAAAATGGCTACCAACGACACCTCGGGAATATCCAACCCTTCACGCAGCAGATTGATGCCAACCAGCACATCAAATTCACCCAAACGCAAATCCCTGATAATCTCCATCCGCTCAATGGTGTCAATATCATGGTGCATATACCGAATACGCACCCCCATATTCTCCATATAAGCGGTCAAATCCTCCGCCATTTTTTTGGTCAGCGTCGTAACCAGCACACGCTCTCCAGCCGCCGCCCGCTGGTTGATCTCCGAAAGCAGGTCATCTATCTGCCCCTCTACCGGACGCACATCAATTTCTGGATCTACCAGACCGGTCGGACGGATCACCTGTTCAACCACCTGTGTACTCTTTTCCCGTTCCAGATTGCCTGGGGTCGCGCTGACAAACACAATTTGATTGAGCTTGCTATAAAATTCATCAAAGTTCAGCGGACGGTTGTCCAGCGCCGAGGGCAGCCGGAACCCATATTCAATCAGGCTGGTTTTACGTGCCCGATCGCCGCCATACATTCCCCGCACCTGCGGCAATGTCACATGGGACTCGTCCACAAAAAACAGAAAATCCTTTGGAAAGTAGTCCAACAGTGTATAGGGTGTGCTGCCGGGCGCACGGCCGGAAATTACGCGGGAATAATTCTCAATTCCCTTGCAAAAGCCGACCTCCTGCAACATTTCGATATCATAATTGGTCCGCTCGGCAATCCGTTGCGCTTCAATCAGCTTACCCTGTTCTTTAAAATATGCGATTCGCTCATCACATTCCCGCCGGATCTCCTCAATCGCAACCGACATTTTCTCCTGCGGCACAATATAATGCGATGCCGGATAAATTGCAACATGGTTCACAACATTTTTGACCTCGCCGGTCAAGGTGTTGATTTCCGAAATGCGGTCTATCTCATCTCCAAAAAACTCAATCCGTATCGCGGTATCCCCCGAATAAACAGGGAATACCTCCACCACATCGCCACGCACCCGAAACTTGTTGCGCACAAAGTTGATATCATTGCGCTCGTATTGAATCTCCACCAGTTTTTTAATCAGCTGATCCCTGTCCCG
This sequence comes from uncultured Anaerotruncus sp., assembly GCA_910586875.1. GTDB lineage: Bacteria > Bacillota > Clostridia > Oscillospirales > Ruminococcaceae > Anaerotruncus. The sequence goes on from CAJUJI010000088.1 coordinate 4,319, forward strand.
CTGCTGGCCGGTGCGTACCGAAATAATCATATTTTTGTAATCGATTGGATCACCTAACGTGTAAATACAAGAAACACTCGCCACGATAATCACATCTTGGCGCTCCCCCAAAGCTGCCGTTGCAGAATGGCGCAGCTTTTCAATTTCATCGTTGATAGCGGAGTCTTTCTCAATATAGGTGTCCGTATGTGCGATATAAGCCTCCGGTTGGTAGTAATCATAATAGGAGACAAAATATTCTACCGCATTGTGTGGAAAAAATTCCTTAAACTCGGAGCACAACTGCGCTGCCAACGTCTTATTATGTGCAAGAATCAGGGTCGGGCGGTTGACACGGGCAATTACATTGGCCATTGTAAAGGTCTTTCCAGAGCCGGTAACCCCCAATAGCACCTGCTCCCTATCTCCGCGCAGAATCCCCTCTACCAGCTTGTCAATCGCCTGGGGTTGGTCCCCCATTGGCTTGTATGAAGAAACCAGTTCAAACTTATCCGGCATAGCTGCTCCTTCCAATCGAGAACAAATTACAACTGTTATTTGGTAAATAGGTGCGATTTCCCGCATTAAATAACAACTATTATTTTATAATAAACCAAAACAGGAAATTATGCAAGTGGTTTTCCGATAAAAATTTTCCTCTATCTTTTACCTCAGCCTAAATTCTCTAGTCCAGCTGTTGAAGGCGTTTGAGCACCCTTAACAACCCTTTTCGATTCTTTGCCATCTTCATAAAAGCCGGCAGGCGAGCGTGCGGACGGTCCTCCGCTTCGATAAACGCAATCAGCTCCCCCAGATGTCGCCGGTTATATGCCCAAACCCGATGTCCGCGGTACCAGCCTTGCAAATAGAGCTCCAACCCCTCCAGCGGATCGTAATAAGTATAGCCGCCATCCTGTACATCCGCTAACTGGCGATGCCCACAATACCGGCAGGTCGCCTCTATTTGTTTGGGCGGCTTATGCCAAAAATTCTTCACCGACTCAAAGGAGCGGCAACCGCATTTTTCACATGTGATCCTCGCAGCATACAGCCGTTCCACAAGGTCTCGCTTTCGGTAAAGAGCGCAGTGGTTACATTGCAGCGACCACGCATTTTCCTCATTGTTTCGCACCACCGCATCCTTACCGCAAACTGGACAGCGCACCAAAATTCCATCGCCTGCCATTCTATCATGCAGCTTGCACCGAAAAGAAACCTTCATTTTTGACACTCCTCAAACTGCACAATCCGCGCACCAATTGCTGTGGCCTCCTGTGCGTCATGGGTCACCATCAACACGGTTTTTCCGCTGATCATCCGGCGGGTATAGGCAATCACATCTTGTTTTAGCTGCGCATCCAATCCCTGAAACGGCTCATCCATCAGCAGAAAATCCCAGTCTGCCAGCAGCGCTCGCACCAATGCCGCCCTGCGACGCATTCCGCCGCTCAGCTCACGTACCGGCTGTGCTGCGGCCTGTGCAAGCCCCACCGCTTCCAATGCTTGCGCAAGCTGCGTTTTGGCAAGATGGGGACAAACCAAGTGAATGTTGGCGCGCAGACTCAGATTTTCACAAAGCCGGTCCTCTTGGAACACGGCGGAAAGCCGTCGCCCTTCTATACCATGCAGTTCCCCGCTGTCGGCAGTTTCCAATCCCATTAAAATTCGCAGTAGGGTGGTCTTTCCCGCGCCAGATGGACCCATGATACAGCAGGTTTGACCCTCTGGCAACAGAAGGCTGAAGGTATTGAGCACCTTTTTCTCGCCAAATGTTTTAGAAATTTGGCACAATTCTATCGACACCCACTCACCACCTTTCCAAATGCTGGACCGCCAGATCAATCCCATGTAGAAACAGCCGTTCAAGCAGCATACTCATTAAAATAATGACCAGCGTCCAGGCGAATAAATCAGCCGTTTCCAGATAAATTTTCGCCTGATAAAGCTTTTCCCCAATCGAACCATTCGGAATTCCGATGACCTCTGCGGCAATCCCCGCTTTCCAACAGAGCCCCAACGAAATTGAGCAGGCGGAGCGGAAAAACGGGAGCAGTTGTGCCAGATAAATCGAGCGCAACACCCGCCAATGTGGGATTCGGAACACCTTAGCCATTTCCAGAAGTTGGCGGTCGGTGGATTGTATCCCATCCAACAAATTCGTATAGAGCACCGGCAGCACCATCATAAAGGAGATGAGAACCGCCAAATTGCGCGATGGAATCCAGATTAGAACCAGAATAATAAATGAGGCAACCGGCGTCGCTTTCATCATCAATATCGCCGGAAACAGCAGCTCTCTCACAAATGCCAGTTGTGCGGACAGACCGGCCAGCAGTGTACCTATGAGGACTGCCAACAGAAAACCGCCCATAATCCGCACACAGGAAAACGCAATCGCGCGCCAAAACGCGGCGGTCAGCGCAAGCTCCCCCAGGCGCAGCAACGCCGCAATCGGCGATACCAGCAAAATCTTTTGCCCAATTGCCACGCTCAACAGCTGCCAAAGCAAAAGCCAAAAGACGGCCGCCCAGAGGCGCACCGTCTTTCGCTTGCCGCGTGTGGCGTCAGCGGATGTAGTAGAACGCATCATCCGGCAACGCCCCTCCCACCGCCTTGGGATTCTGTTCAGCTAGTACTGCGAGATAACCGCTGAGCTTATCCTTCATCTCCGTTCCTTCCAGCAGGGTGATATTGCAGTACGGAATTGCTTTTTGTGCAACTGCTGCGGGTACAATATCAAATTCCTCAATCAATGCGGCTGCTTCGGATAGATTCCCATTGACATAATCAACCGATACTTTGTAATGATCCAGGAAGGCAGAAATCGCCTGCGGATTTTCCTGCAAAAATGCCTTGCGTCCCACAACAACGCCGGTCAACAGCGCGCTTGGATGTTGCGCATCCTTCTGCACCGCATCCCATTCCTTCGTCAGGTCCAGCGCAATCCGGATCTGCTCATTTTTCAGCTGCGCAGTGGTGACAAACGGTTGGGGCAACATCGCAATCGCATTTTCCTGGCTGAGCAGCGCTGCTACACATTCGCTATGCTCCGACTTCCACTCAATTGTTACATCCTGTTCAGGGTCCAGCCCGTTCTGTGAAAGGATATAGTTCAGCGCATATTCCGGCGTTGCGCCTTTGCCGCTGGCATAGATGGTTTTCCCACGCAGATTCTCTGCCGACTGGACGGTATCTCCGCTTTCCACCAGATACAAAACGCCCAGTGTGTTGATGCCCAATACCTGTACCTGGCCGTCTGTGTTGTTGTACAGCACTGCCGCTAAATTTGCCGGTACTGCCGCAATGTCAACCTCACCCTGCACCAGCTTCGGGGTCACCTCATCAATCGCAGGTACGATTGTAAAGGTATAATGGTTCCCATCCAGAGCCTGGTCTTTTGCATCCTCCATCAGCTTGACCATTCCCATCGCAGTCGGCCCCTTCAAAGCCGCAATACGAATCTCGGTTTGTGTCTCTGGCTCAGCTGGTTCGCCGCTCGATTCCGGCGCGCTTTCCTCCTGTGAAGCTGATACGCTTTCCGACGGCTGTTGCGGCGCAGAGGAAGACGACGCTCCTGTGCCACAACCTGTCAGCAGTGCGCCACAGAGCAAAAACGAAACTAATGTGCCTGCTACTTTTCTCATCATTCTTTTTCCTTTCCACCCTATCAAATTTCAAAAGGCAACCGGTCTGTTGCCTATCGCTTTCTTATTGTATCGTTTTTCCAAAAATTCTGCAAGCACAGAATTTCCTCCTTCACCATCGAAAAACGCCCTGGCAAAAGCTTTTACCAGGGCGCACTTCATTTTATACCAATTTTGTATCTTTTCCAGATCAAAAGCTCTCTTTTTAGCAGCGCTTTTGCGGAGGTTTAAAACTGCGCCTTAAAGGTTTCCTCCACCTTAGAGGTATCCGCAGCCACCGCCAACAGCACATAATTTCCGTTGGTCAGCACCACCGCATTTTCAATTTTGGGCATCTCCTCTGGAATATAGGTTTCAAATGCAAACTTTTGATCCTCCAGATGGGCACTGATCGCGTCTTTCGCCGCTTGCACATCCTTCTGATCCTTCAGCTTCATCACCATGAGCTCATCTGCGGTAGCCAATGTCCCCACATAAAGCGCCTGGTCCTCTAACAGCGCCGCGTCAATCTCATAACGCGCGGTAAACATCGATTGTTCGCCCTCGCTCATGGTATCGCTAAAGCTCATCTGCGCCGCAACCGCCTTGACCACTTCCGCTGCTGCGGGCTGTTTACCGCTGCTCTTTCCGCCGCAGGCTGCCGCCCCCATACAAAAAATTGCTGCCAGGCCAACCGCCAACCATTTTTTCATTTCTCTGTTCATATTGTTTCCTCCACTACATGCGTTTTCAAATATTCAAACCATTTTAGGTAATACTCCGGCCCAAAGTGCATCCCATCATTCGGAGAGGCTTCCACCGGCAAGGCACCCTTTTCATCCTTGATGGACGCTGCCACATCCAAATAATACACCCTTTTCTCCTCGCAAAGCGCACGGATTGCCGCATTAAACTCATCAATGCGGGAATTGCTCATATTGTAATTATTCGATTCTGTGACCGGCAATACCGACTGCACATAAACGATCGCGTCCGGCTGCAATTCATGCACGGTATCCAGGAATTTATCATACCGCTTGATGAAAGGATCCTTCTCCACATAATTCAGTTCGTTTCCGCCCATCATGATGTAGACCTTTTTATATTGCTGCTGTTCCAACGCTTTGATCACCGAAATACGGGTGCCGTCCTCCTGTTTGACCACCTCAGAGGTATAAATTGTGTCCAGATTTAGCCCTGTACCAGCCAGCACGGTGGTATTTTCCATAATCCCATAGAGCTCGATGCCGGTGGTCAGTGAGTCACCCACAAATACCGCATCGTCAAAATAGCTGTTTTCCACCCTCAGTGCCTGTGTTTTCGAGGACGCTTCACTGCTTTCTGCCTCGCTTTCAGAGGAAACATCCTCCGATATATCCGGCTCTACAAGGGCGGAAGATGCCTCAGACGAGGTGTCTGATGACATATGTGCGGAAGCGCGATCCTCTGCTCGTCGGCTGCTTGCCGCGCGCTCATCATCCCCTGAAAGCTTCTGCCACACGGCGGCAATACCCAACGAAAGCACCAAGGCAAACAGCAGCATCACCAGCACTGGTATCAGCATATTTTCCTTTCTTCTGCGTTTAATGCGCATTGGTCTTTTGCTCATGCAATCCCTCCTGCTTGTCCCTCTAGCAGAGGCTATTTGTTATTATACAACAAGCCCCTTTAGATGTAAAGTGAAAATCTTCCAAAGCAAAAATAATCGGCTGGGAGCGGTTGCAGCTCCCAGCCGTTTTGGTTATCTTCTAGCCATCCCCAGTGTTTCGTCAATCGGGATGGAAAATGCAACCCCATGTTCTTTGGTCTCCGCAAACACACGGTTGCAAATCGCCTGCATAATCTCGTGTTTTTGGCTCTTTGGCACTACCAAAAAGATAATTTCCTTTTCCGGCTGAATTTTGATTTTGAAAAACTTCTCCGATTCATCCGAGTTCAACCCGCGTGCGCTGAGCAATGTGCCGCCTGTTGCGCCTGCCTCGCGCGCCGCCTGTACCACAATGTCCGATTTACCCTTGCTGACCATCGACACGATCATCTCAAACGCTTCCGGCTTTGTCTCTGGTACAATCTCTCGTTCCACCTGCATTTTGATTTTGTCACCTCCATCAACCTGTTTCAGCACCGCCGCGCTGATGCCTGAAAGCGGCACCGTAAATGCAACGCCTTTTCCCGGTTTATCAAACTGCATCCGTTCCTGGAGCGCCGCAAAAATCTGATGCACCTGCGTTTTGGGCACCATGCTTAAAATAACATCCTTCTCTGGCTCTAATCCGAGATATTCCATCAAATCCTTGCGCGCGGTGCCAACACCCAGTACAAGCAGATGGATATGTACGCCATTTTCTTTATAAATTTCTGCAATCTGCTCGCCCTTGCCGCGATCTGTAATGGTAATCAGCCACCGGACAGGAGATTGTGTAAATTCCTTGCCCGTCATAGGTCGTCCCCTCCGTCATCATATTCGATAATCTCATCAACCACATCGTAATCGAGCTGCTGTTCCACCGGCTCTGGTGCACGGCTCAGCTTGAATTTGTAAACCAGCCCTAAAAGCTGAATGGTAATCAGCGGAGTCATCGCAACCATTGCCACGATACCAAACGCGTCGGTCAGCACATTGCCTCCTACCGCCTCACACGCGCCCATTGCAAATGGCAGCAGAAAGGTTGCGGTCATCGGACCGGAAGCAACTCCACCCGAGTCAAACGCAATTGCGGTAAAAATCCGCGGCACCACAAATGACAATAACAGCGCGCCCGCATAGCCTGGAATAAGCATCCAATAAATGCTCATTCCGGTGAGTACCCGCAGCATCGAAAGCCCCAGCGAAACTGCCATACCGATCGAAAGTCCGCTCATCATCATTCGCTGGGAGATTGCGCCCGCGGTAATTTCCTCAACCTGTTTATTGAGGACGATAACCGCTGGCTCCGCCTTGACGATATAGTAGCCAATCAGCATTCCCAACGGCACAATGACCCAGTGAAAGGGCAACCCCGCCAGCTGCGCCCCCAGATAGCTTCCCGCAGGCATAAAGCCGACGTTCACACCGGTCATAAACAGCGTCAAGCCGATCAAGGTATAGCCCATACCGATTAAAATTTTGATCACGACCTTTTTGCGCAGCTTCAGAAAAAGAATCTGAAACAGGAAAAAGAACACCAAAATTGGCAGCAGTGCGAGCAACACCTCTTCTATGTAGGAGGGAAGCGCCCGGCCAAATTCCAGCCAAAGATCTCGTGAGCTCTCCAGCTCTGGCAGCGAAAGCGGCGTATAGCTGCCCTGTGAGGGGTTGTAAATCATCCCCAGAATCAGCACCGACAGAACCGGACCGATCGAGCACAGCGCAATGAGTCCAAAGCTGTCATCCTCTGCGTGTTCGTCGTTGCGGATGGCTGTTAGACCTAGGCCCAACGCCATAATAAATGGCACTGTAATAGGACCTGTCGTAACGCCGCCAGAGTCAAACGCTACCGCTAAAAATTCCTTCTGTACAAACGCCGAAAGCACAAATACCAACAGATAACATAAAATCAGCATCCATGCCAAATTTAAGCGAAACAGAATTCGCAAAAAGGAAAGTACCAGGAAAATCCCCACACCAACAGCGACCGTAAGGATCAGCACCAAATCCGGCACCGCAGGCGTTTGACCCGCAAGCACCTGCAAATCCGGCTCTGCTACCGTAATGATCACACCAATCACAAAACAGGAGAAAATGATCATCCCCAGCTTTTTGCTTTTGGTCAGCTGCTGGCCAACGTGCATACCAATTTCCATCATAGAGATATCCACTCCCAATGTGAAAAACCCCATCCCCACCACCAAAAGTGCTGCACCGGATAAAAACAGCATCAGGGTGGCAAGCGGCATTGGCGCAATCGTTGTGCAAAGAATCATGACTATCAGGGTAATCGGCACAACCGCAGTCAACGATTCCAGCGTCTTTTGTTTTAACTTTACATTCACAT
>CAJUJI010000089.1 GCA_910586875.1 uncultured Anaerotruncus sp.
TGTTAATACAATATAATACTATATAGGAGGAGTTGTACATGTTCAATTTCGATGTCGGCCGGTATGAGAAAGTTGTGAATGACGCAATTGCGTTGCGCAAAGAAATCGAAGCTGCTGTGGATGCAATTTGCAAAGAGGGCTATTCCAATTTATTCTTTATCGGCTGTGGCGGTACCTATGCACATACCTTACCAATGAAATATTGGCTGGATACTTCCTCTCAGATAGAGGTTCATCCGGTGATCGCCAAAGAATTTATGCTAATGGGACATAAACGCTTCTCTAAGGATTCGGTCTGCATCTTTTCCTCGAGAAGCGGAAACACCAAGGAAATTGTAGAAGCAGCAAAATTCTGCAAGGATGCTGGCGCACGTACAATCGTCTATGTTTCCAACGACAACACCCCCATCTGCGAATACGCGGATTACAAGGTTTGCAGCTTTGCAGAGGATGATTGCCTTTGTGAAGCAATCTACACCTATCAAATTATCCTGCTCGCCCGCTTTATGAAGAATCATCAGGAGTTCCCCAAATACGACCAGTTTATGAGCGAGTATGAAAAACTGACCCCGTATCTGCTCAAGGGCAAGGAGCTGTACGAGGATCGCTGCGCGAAAATTGCTGCTGGCCACAAGGACATGGAATATGTGATGGTGGTCGGTTCCGGTATGCTGTGGGGCGAAGCTTATGACTATGCAATGTGCATTTTGGAAGAGATGCAGTGGATTAAAACCAAGTCCATCCACGCGGCTGAGTTCTTCCATGGAACGTTGGAGCTGGTGGAGAAGGACACCAGTATGCTGCTGTTCTACGGCGAGGACGAAACTACTCCGCTGATGGATCGGGTTATGACCTTCTCGAAGAATCTCACCGACGACATCAGTGTATTTGATACAAGAGAAGTCGAACTGCCGTTTACCGAGCCGGAGTTCCGTAAAATTGTTTCTCCACTGGTTCTTTATGCCATCACCGAGCGGCTTAGCTGCCACATCGCACATGTGCGCAACCATCCGCTGACCACCAGAAGATACTACCGCCAGTTTGACTATTAAAAACGAAATATTGCCGTCAAAGGAGGGATAGGATGAAAGGGTTTATCTTTGAAGCGCCTGGAAAGGGCGAGATCCGCGAGTTGGCCGAGAAGCGGCCCGCTACAGGAGAGGTACTTGTCAGGGTAAAATATTGCGGTGTCTGTGGAACCGATATGAATATCTGGCGGGGTACCGACCGCTCCGAACGCAATATTGTGTTGGGGCATGAATACTGTGGCACAATCGTCGAGGTAGGCGCAGGAGTCGCAGGCTTTCAGGCCGGCGACCGCGTTGCGATTGATCCCAATATCCCCTGCCAAAAGTGCGAGCCCTGCCGAAAGGGACGCATCAACCTATGCACTGCGCTCAAGGCGCTGGGTGTAGATATCGATGGTGGCTTTGAAGAATATTGCTGTGTGCCGGAAAACCAGCTTTATTTGCTGCCGGATTCGTTGTCATGGGAGCAAGCAGCTTTGATGGAGCCGGTAGCCTGTGCGCTCAATGGCATCAATCGCGCAGACATTGCAATCGGTGATGATGTGCTGATTTTGGGCGGCGGACCAATGGGGCTTTTGATGGTGCAGCTGGCCAGACTGCGCGGCGCAGGACATGTCATTTTGTGTGAGCGGATGGACAGCCGCCGCCAAATCGGTTTGCAGACCGGTGCGGACGCTGTATATGCAAATTTGGAGGATTGTCAATTCCCTGCCGGTGCTCCACATGTCGTAATTGAGTGCATTGGAAATCCACAAACACAGCAGGCCGCTTTGGAGCTGGTGAAGCCTGGTGGGTCGGTCGTGCTGTTCGGCGACGGCGATCTGACAAAAGCTTTCACCGTGCCTTCTCAGCTATTTTACGCGAAGGAGCTGACCGCAAGAGGCGCAGCTTTAAACCCATTCACCCACGACCAGGCATTCCGCCTGATCGCCTCCGGACGGATGCAGCTGGAACCATTGGTGAGCCGTAAAATCCTACTGGAGGAACTAATCCCACTGCTTGAAAACGGATATCAACCGCAGGACATCAAGGTATTGGTTGCGCTGGAGGGGTAACCCCCCTCTGGCAGCGGCCAGAAAGGAGAGAAACAAGCATGTATGGGCTGGAAGAAAAAATTGTGCTGATTACCGGTGCGGGCAGCGGAATCGGGCGGGAAACCGCCTATGCGTTTGGCGCCGAACAGGTGCAGATGATTTTGTTTGACAAAAATGCAGATGGTTTGGAGCAGACCAAAGCAGAGCTAGCCAAAGCGAACTCCTCTGTGCGCACCGTCTGTGTGGATGTGACGGTAGAGCAACAGGTCAAAGAGGCGGTTGCGGCAGTTTTGCAGGATTATGGCCAGATTGATATTCTGGTGAACTGCGCGGGGGTTTCCACCATGCAATGGTCCTGGGAGCTCACCGAGGAGGAATGGGACTTTAACATGGACGTCAACGCAAAGGGCTGCTGGCTGGTCTGCAAGCATGTGCTGCCGCAGATGATTGCGCGCAAGGCAGGCCGGATTGTCAACACCGCCTCGATGGGCGGCAAGGCGGGCGCCCCGTTGTTGGCACACTATTGCGCTTCTAAATTTGCGGTCGTCGGCTTGACCGAGTCGATTGCAAAGGAGGTCGCACCTTACGGAATTACCGTGAACGCGGTTTGCCCAGGATATGTTAAAACACCGATGCAGGACCGCGAGGTGATCTGGGAGGCGCATCTGCGCGGAATCGAGGACCCGGAAACGGTGCGTCAGGAATATATCCAACTGACCCCCATGCGGCGGCTGAGTGTTCCATCGGATATTTCCAAATGTATCCTGTTCCTTGCATCCGACCAGGCAGCATTCATTACCGGAGAATCTCTGAAGGTAAGCGGTGGTCAGTAACCTGAAATAAAAAAGGAGGCTGCACAATGTTCAATCCATTTCCAACGAAATTTTTATCTCAATCGATCGCACTGACTTTGGCATTTTCTGTGTTGAGCGGATGCGGCAGCAGCGCGCCTGCGCAGAGTCAATCCGCCGCACCAGCACCAGCGCCGTCCTCATCGGCAGAGCCCGCGCAGAGTACTGGCAACACCGATGCGGCCAAACCCTATGAGGGGCAAACCATCAATGTACTGCTGGACGCCCACGCCTGGCAGCAGGCGGCCGAAACGATGTTTGACGGCTTCACCGAGAAAACCGGCATCAAGGTAAATGCGACCGTGCTGGGCGAGGACGTTTATTGGGATCGTGTCAACCTGGGGCTCAGCTCGGCCAATCCACCGTTTGATGTGTTCATGCTCTCCCCAAACATGACCGGTTTTACCGGCTACACCAACAATTGGATTGCACCGCTGGATGAGTTTATCAACGATCCACAGAAAACCGATCCGGCGTACAACTTTGATGATATTTATCCGTATGTTGTGGACGGCTTCCGCTTCCCCGACAAGGACGGTCAAATTTACGGCATTCCGCTGACGATGGAAACCTACATGATGTTCTATCGCAAGGATCTGTTTGAAGAGCAGAAAATTGATGTCAGCAAGCTGGAAACGATGGACGACTGGATGGCGGCGCTCGATCAGATCGAGGCGGCCTATCAGGACAAGGGAATTTCTGCGGCGGTGATCCGCGGACAGGATCCCACCATGCCGGATGAACTGTTAGCAGCAGTTTACAACAACTGGGGCGACCGCCCATATCTGGCGCAAAAGATGTTCTATTTTGATGAGAACTGGAACACCCAGTTTATGGACCCCGCAGTAATCGAGGGCTTTAAAACCTGGGGCAAGCTGGTCTCGATGGGTCCGACCGGTTCCAGCAGCTTCACCTGGTACGATTGCACCCGCCAGTTTGCATCCGGAAATGCCGCTACCTTCTGGTTTGATGCAAGTCTGTTCGCCTCCATCTTTGAAGATCCCGCACAATCTCAGGTCGTTGGCAAGGTTGGCTATCTGCCCGTACCCAAAACAGCGACCGGAAACGGGACCACCCACTGGGCATGGGGCCTGGGAATCACCGCAAATTCGCAGGTGAAGGACGCTGCTTGGCAGTTTGTGCAGTGGGCCACCAGCACAGAGGTCGAGATGGCAACCGCACAGAGCACCTATGGACCGGTGCGCGCCTCCACCTGGAAAGCGATGGAAAGCATCTTTGGGGAGGAGTTCAGCAGCGCGGTAGATAAATCCCTAAACATGTCCGCACCTGGTTACATGTACTTTAATGGCGCAGGTGAGGTGGGCGGCCGCATCATTGATGCAGTCATCCGCATCTCGCAGGGCGAGGATGTCAATACCGTCATGTCCTGGCTGGATAACGAGGCGAAAGGGATTGTTGAAAAAGAGGGCTTGAAAGCTTAATCGAATTGCAGTTTGGATAGATTCCTCTTTGGTGCAAAAATTGGAACACCAGATTTGCAAAGGAAGGTGATCGGATTGGCAATCCAAAAGATTGGGCATAAACAGCTTCGGCAGCGCAGGAGACTGGGCTATTTATACGCCGTTCCAAGCTTGATTTTGATTGCGGGCTTTGTGCTTTATCCGCTGATTTACGGGGTGCGCACCAGCTTTTTCAACTGGAACTGGGTAGCGGGTGCGGATAAAATCAACTTTGTCGGGTTCGACAACTACATAGCGCTCTTCCAGGACGCTTACTTTTGGAACGCACTAAAAAATACATTGGTTTTCTCGCTGCTGTCGCTGGCAATCGAGTTTGCGCTGGGTTTGGGCTGCGCGCTGCTGCTCAACAGCATCACAAGAGGATCTCTGCTGTTTCGCACGCTGCTGATCTTCCCGCTCACCATCTCAGACATGGTGGCGGCGATCATGTGGCGGATGATGCTGGACCCCTCCTCCGGCGTAATCAACCAGATTCTCAATGGGCTGCATCTGCCGTCGGTGGATTGGCTGGGTAATTCCTCGGTCGTTATCTGGAGCTTGGTGCTGGTGGAATGCTGGTGGATGACCGGCAATATTATCCTGATTCTGCTCTCTGGGCTGCAAAGTATGCCACATGACCAGCTGGAAATGGGGCGCATTGACGGCGCAAATTCGGTGCAGCTGTTCCGTTATTTGATCTGGCCCCATCTGCGGCCGTTCACCATCGTAGCATTGAGCCTGCGGCTGATCGATCTGCTGCGGGTATTTGCCATCTCCTGGGCAATCACCGGCGGCGGACCGGTGCGCGCTTCGGAGGTTTCACAGCTCTATATCTATACCGTCGGCCTAGGCAAATATCTGAACATCGGTTATTCGATTGCCATGGCAATTACCTTCTCAATTATTGTAGTGGCGGTGGTCAGCGTCCTCAAACAGCTACTTCGAATAGGAGAATCCAAATGAAAAAATACAAAAGGTTTATTCCGTATCTGCTTTTGTCGGTTATTTCTATCTTTTTTATCTTTCCGGTCATTTGGGTGTTTGTGACCTCGCTGAAAACACCGGTAGATGCGGTGAATTTTCTGCAATTCACCTCGCCGCCGCAGTTTAGCAACTACCGCGACGCCTGGAATTCCGCGGGATTTAGCACCTCCTTTTTCAATACGCTGCTCATCGCGATTGGTGCGGTGCTGCTTTCGCTGCTCACCGGTTTTCTCATGGCCTATTCGCTGGTACGCGCGCCGATCGGAAGCCGTGTCAAAGGCTTCTTCCAAAGGGGCATCAATTTTATGCGCATCATTCCGGAAATGGTGTTTCTGATCCCACTGTTTGTGCTCTATCAAAAATTCGGACTGTATGACACAAAGCTGGGTTTAATGCTCGCCTTTCAGGTGTTGACCCTGCCGTATTGCATTCTGCTGCTGTGCAATTTCATCGTGGATCTGCCGGAGGATTTGGAGTGGGCTGCACGGCTGGACGGCTGCTCGGAGCTCCAGGTTCTGACCAAGGTGGTGGTGCCGCTGACCCTGCCTGGCATCGTCACCAGCGGAATTCTGTCGTTTATCACCGTCTGGACCTCGCTGATGTTCCCACTGGCACTGTCCTATTCACAGGCACAGACAATTGCGGTGTCCATCTCCAGCTTTAAAGGCTACGGTTCGTTTAATTGGCCGGTGATGGCTGCGGCCGCCCTGATGGTGACCATCCCGCAGATTATCCTGTTTTCGATGTGCAATAAATATCTGATCTCTGGCTATACGATGGGCGCAGTGAAGGAATAAAAGAAAAGGAGGGGACTGCTATGACAGCTTCTGTTGTATGTTTTGGAGATAATTGTGTCGACCGTTATGACGCACCGGAAAAACGGCAGTTTGCAGGAGGAAACGCGGTGAATACAGCGGTCCATTGCAGGGCCGCAGGCTGCAAAACCTCCTATGTCGGCTCGGTTGGCAGGGACGCGGGCGGGCAGGCTGTACTGCAAAAGCTGCGCGAGCGGGAGATTGACGTCAGCCAGGTGCAGCAATTCGACGCAGAAACCGCCTGGACAAAGGTTGTGCTCCTGGATAAAGAGCGGCAATTTTTGGAGGAATATTTGGGGCCCAAGGACTCCTTTCGGTTCACGCCCCAACTTTTTACATATCTTTCCAACCATACGGTCATTCATAATACCTGGCAGGGCGGAACCGAGCATCAGCTCGCCCGTTTTCAGCAGGCCGGCGGGGCGCTGGTGTCGATGGACTTCGGAGAGCGTTATTCACAGGAGTTTCTTGATCTGTGCATCCCCCATGTAAATATTGCCTTTTTTTCGATGGCGCCCTCACAGCTGGAGCAGGCGCGGGAATTTGCGCCGCAGATGCACCAGCGTGGGCCGGACTATGTGGTGGTCACGGTGGGAAAAAGCGGCTCGGTGGTGTCACATCGGACACAGGGCGTCTTTTTTGAGCCCCCCTACCCTGTCGAGGTGGTGGATACGCTCGGCGCAGGAGACACCTATATCGGCACGTTCCTAGCAGCATTCGTACAGCAGCAAACGATTCCTGCGTGCATGAAGCTAGCGACACAGGCAGCTGCCAAAAACTGCTCGATTTTCGGCGGCTTTGCAGGGAGTGAAATTCTCCCTCAACCGGCGCCATGAGACTAGAAAAAAACCGGTATGTGGATACCCATACCCATCTGAAGCATTGGTCACCTGATGCACAGCAAACCATCGAGGAGCTGTTGCAAGCGGCCACAGAGCAGCAGCTTAGCGGCGTGACCATCACCGATCACTACGATATAGAGAGCGTGACAGATACCGGACAGCGCTGGATTTTCGATCCGCAGGCGTATGAACAGCAGCACCGGCCCTTCTATCGCCGTCCGTCGCAGCGAAAGGACGGGGAACCGGTTGGTCTGCTGCTGGGAATTGAGATGAGCTATCTGCCGCAGCACCTTGCGCAGATGCGGTCACTGATTCAAGATCCAAGATTGGATTGCAGCATTCTGTCACTGCATGAATATCAAGGGATTGACCCTGTGCTGCATCCGGAAAAGCTGTTTGGCAAAAGCTTGCCACAGGTCTATGCAGGGCTGATTGAAACGATGGCGGATATGGCCCAGGCAATTCCACAGGCGGATGTGATCGGGCACTACGACTTTTTTTCCAGGTATGCGCTAGCGCAGGCTCCCAAAATGCTGTACCGGCACGCACCAAAAGCATTCGACCGGCTGTTTAAAACGATGATTCAAAACCAGCAGGCATTGGAAATCAACACAAGGACGATAGTAGCCTTGCATGAAGAGCGTGGCTATTCGTTGGCGGAGGCGATGCCGGACGCAGAACTCATCAAACGCTACCGACAGCTTGGCGGAACGCTGGTGACGCTGGGCTCGGATGCGCATTGCAAGCAGCATGTGGCGCACTATTTTCCTCAAACGGCAGGCTGGCTGGCAGCGCAAGGGGTTCGTTATTACACCTGGTTTGAAGCGCATAAGCCGCATTATGCGCCCTTACTTGAGATTGAGTAACAAAGCAAAAAAAGAAAAAGAAAGCCTTTGGGCTTTCTTTTTCTTTTATACCGGTTCCTTTTTTTCGCTCAACCATCCGCCAATTTCAAACTCCAGCTTTTGATGCTCCAAAATCATCAGTGCACAATAAACCAGCTTGTTGTCTGCCCGCAGAAACTTTGGATGCTGTGCCGGTGTATGGAATGGCGGCGGAATCTCAATTGCTTTTATCACACAGGAAAAAACAAATGCTCCTTGTGGATTGTGATAAAAAACAGTGTCCCCCACCTGGATATGACCGGACTCCAACCGGCCGGCCAGCACGGTGCCGCCCGCTTTTAACGCAAAGGTATCCTCGATATAAAAGCGGAGCGCGGCTTGATTGGTTCGTTTTGCTTGCCAAGGCCACATAGAAATTCCTTCTTTCTGTCAGTCACGTTTATTCGATGTGCTTGTATCACAAAGGCTTTCCTACAGAAAACCATGCACAGCCTGAACCGCTCTTCTAGCAATCCTTCTCAAGCGGGGGTATGATCCTCCTTGATCGCGCCGGTTTTATAGGCCAATAGCAATGCTTTGAGGTCGGCAATGTTGCGTCGGAGCAGCCTGCCGTTATCCGTTTCCTCAATGCGAATGCGGGACTCCATCCGGTCAAAAATGGTGGTGGTAGAAAAAATATCCCGATTGCTGTTGATGGCGTCGCGCGGGGTGCTGAACGGTTCATGCGCCGCCAGCCGAATCCCCCAGGAATTGTAAATCAGCGTGTAGCCTGCAATACCGGTGGTCGCCTGGTAAGCGCGGCAGAAACCACCATCGATTACAATGAGCCGGCCATCCGCTTTTACCGGACTCTCCCCATCTTTGGATTTAACCGGCACATGCCCATTGATGATGTGGCAGTGCGGCCCTTCCAGCCCGAACTCCCGCAGAATGCGAATGCAAACCTCAGCGTCGTTATAGTAGGAATAATAGGAATTTTTCGGCTCCGCCCAGGTGGATTCATCCGCAATCAAGCGGCGCTCCAACGTCGCGATGTGGTCGCGCCCGAACAGTGGCGAGTTGCGTCCGCACCATAAAAACCACAGAAAATCCATGCCGTTCTGCCGCTCCGGTGTTTTCTCTTTGGCATAATAGCCCTGCCGCGCCAACGCTTCCGCCTGGTCCAGAAATGCCCTGCCGCTGCGCAGCTGTCCATTGATATCGAAAGACATAAAGCTGCCGTTTTCCTCCAGCGGAATGCTGCCATGAAACAGCAGATTCCCATTGTAGCATTTGTAAAGACCGCCTTTGGAGTAAAGAAAGCGGACATGACGCTGAAGCTTTTCACTGCGCAGAAAGGACGCTTTGAGCTGCTGCATCAGCATCGCCTCCTCCGGTGAGAGGGTGTAGGGGTCCTCTGGATTGATGGTGGGAAAATCGTTGTCCAGCAGCGGATATTCTTTCTGCTTGATGGTGATGACCCCGCGGGCATAGTCGATGTTATTGAGCAGCAACCGATCCTCCATGTTGAAATGGGGATTGCGCAGGATGGTTTGTCCCTCCAACTTAAACATGATGATGGCGATTGCCTTGTGCATCCGCGCGGCTAGCGCGATGTCCTTCGCGTTGTAGGTGGACAGATCGTTCAGGATCTTCGTCTGAAAACAGGAGGTATCGGTATCGCGGTAAACCTCGTTGGCAAACAGTGCGAGCGGCCGCAGACTGATCCCATAGCCGGTTTCGATCACCTCCAAATTGTTGTAGGTGATCGAGTTATTGAGCACGGTAGCAATGCAGGTGCGGCTGCCGGTCGCGGCGCCCATCCAAAGCGCGTCATGGTTGCCCCATTGGATATCCACCGAATGATGCTGCATCAACAGATCCATAATGATATCAGCGCGCGGTCCGCGGTCGAAAATATCCCCGACAATATGCAGATGGTCCACCACCAACCGTTTGATCAGCTTACAAAGCGCTTTGATAAACGCCTCTGCGCAATCGATATGGATGATGGTTGAAATGATGTTGTTGTAATAATCGCGCTTGTTATGTACCTCATAGTTGGTGTTGAGCAGCTCATCAATGATATAGGCATAATCCTTTGGAAGCGCTTTACGCACCTTTGAGCGGGTATATTTAGAGGAGGCCAGCCGGCACAGGTCAATCAGCCGGTAGAGGGTCAGCTTATACCATTCGTTCAAATCGCTTGCATGGCGCTGCATCTCCTCTAGCTTTTCGTCGGGATAATAGATGAGGGTCGCAAGCTGCGCACGCTCCTCGCGAGAAAGGCTGTTTTCATAAAGTGCATCCACCTTTTCACGTACCGCACCAGAGGCATTGTTCAGAATATGGATGAATGCCTCATATTCGCCGTGGATGTCCGACATAAAATGCTCGGTTCCTTTGGGCAGCTGTAAGATCGCCTCCAGATTGATAATCTCGCTGCTGGCCGCCTGCACGGTCGGATATTGGCGGGAAAGCATCTGCAAATAACGCAGATCCGCTTGTTGTTTTTGGGACTGGTCGAACATGGAATATACAACCTCCTCGCTTGTGTGTATTGGACTTTTGCCTTTATAGCGTACCATGTTTTGTAAATGAATACAACAAAGAATTTGTAAAAAGATAACAAAGATGCTATAATAACTACAATTTCCCACACTGCGCGTGGCAGACTTTTGCCGCTTGTGGACGATGGGCGGTAAAACATCTTCACGATGTATGGTGCAGCAACATGGAGGCGATTTATGAAAAATCTGAATTGGAAGGAGCACGGACTGGACCTGCTGGCCGACCTCGTGGGCAGCTTTATCTTTGCAATTTCGCTGCAATCCTTTAATGCTCCAAACCAAATTGCACCCGGCGGTGTCAGCGGTCTGGCGGTTGTATTGGAATATTTGACCGGTCTTTCAATCGGTACCTGGTCGCTGTTGATCAATATTCCGCTGCTCGCCACTGGATGGTGGATTCTCGGGCGTCACTTCACCATACGCACAATGATCACCGTTGTAATTATGTCCGCAATCACCGATTTTGCAGGGCTCTTTCTTCCGGTTTATACCGGTGATGCACTACTGGCATCTATTTTCGGCGGCGTGCTCATGGGGACGGGACTAGGTTTAATCTTTATGCGCGGCTCTACCACCGGCGGTACCGACATCGTCTCCCGTTTGCTGCTGAAATGGTTCCCTCATATGCAGATGGGCCGTGTACTACTGATGATTGATGTTGTAACAATTTTGTTTTCCGCAGCAGTATTCCAGCAGATCGAGACCGCGCTTTATGGAACCGTTTCGGCATTTTTGGCGGGTAAGGTGATTGATACACTTCTCTATGGTATGGAAACCGGCAAGCTGGTGTATATCATCTCACCACAGAGTATCCCCATTTCATTACAGCTGATGGACGAGTTGGGGCGCGGCTGCACATTGGTCAAGGCGGAAGGCGGCTATAAGCGACAGGACATCCAAATGCTGCTGATTGCGGTACACCGCCAGCAATATTACCGGCTCAAGCGCATTGTGCATGATTTTGACCCAAACGCCTTCATCATCGTAACCGACTCCACCGAGGTACTTGGCGAAGGCTTCAAGCCGATTACAAAAGACGTCTAAAAAAGAAACAAGCCATAGGCAAAATGTATGCTTTGCCTGTGGCTCGTTTTCAAGTGTATTGTCCTATATCATCCAAGCTCTTTAGCGGCAGTTGGAGGCACTCCCGCCCTTCTTTGCCTGGGTGCTTTTCTGCTGTGCGTTGTTGACAGAAGAAGTGGTATTCTGGGTGCTGTTGCTTGTAGTGTTACTGGTGTTGTTTTGAGCCTGATTGTTCGCTTTGTTTTTAGCCATTTTCTGTTCACCTCTTTTCGTTTGGCGTGTTGTTAGTATGCGGCGCTGCTCCAAAAATATACGGGTTTTCAAAGGTATGAAATCTGGAATAAGTTGGTGGTTTCCGGCAAAAATAATTACATAATATTCACAAAATGGACTTGACTTTAGGCGCTATTCGTGATATCTTTATTATAC
>CAJUJI010000090.1 GCA_910586875.1 uncultured Anaerotruncus sp.
GTGCGGAAAATATGCAAAGCATATTATGTTTATTATAGCATAAATTTTCGAATATACAACCATATATACAAACAAAAAGCCCGCTTTTTGGCAGGCTTTTTGTAAACTTTTTTTGTCAGTTGATCTCTACGATTGAAATATTTTCCACAGGGACACTTGTTTCTTTCAAAATGATGTCCTTCATCTGCGCTACCTGGTCTGCTTGCAGTCCATCTGTTTTTACTACAACATCTACCCCTTCGGTATCACAGTAGACCATGCAGTCTTTAAACCCTTTTGCCTTGATCAGATTTTCAATTTTCCCCTCGGTCTCAATCGACTGGGCAACCTCGCTTGCTTTCAGCGCCATCTCTGCTTTGATATTGGCGTCTACATCCGCGTCCGCCATCATATTTTTCAGTGTTTCTACCGCCTCATCACGGGAACGCTGGCGGGTCACCTTTGCTTCTGCAAAATACGCCTCTCCATCTACGCTGTCTACAGTGGGGTCGTTTGCATCCACCAATTTTGCATCCCCATAATTTTTATCCTGCTCCACTGTGGATGTGGTGGTTAACAGGTTATCGGTTTGCGCAAATTGATAGTTGACATACACCGCCAATCCCAGTCCCACCACCAGGGACGCCAAAATAATCTGTTTCTTTCCAATAATCATATTCATACAGGTTTCCTCCTCATTTATTGACAGATTTTTGTTACACAGACCTTGTGATATGGGATGCCCAGTGCGGTGGTAACCACCTGTGTTACCCGTTCCTGCACAATCGCGCTGCCAGCCCCTTCGCAGACTACTACAACCCCCTTTATGGTTGGCTGCCGCCGCGTTTTTAGCAGCGCCTCCTTTTTGCCGCTGCCTGCATCCAGCAGGATATACTTTTGCGCATTGTTCTGCTGCTGGGTCAGCCGGCGGGCCTGCTCCCCCTCATAGCTGCTGGTTTCATTCACATTCTGGGACTGTTCCACTGCATATACATATTCCACACCATTTTCAGTGGTCACCATCACTTCACATTTCCCGACTCCATCCACCTTTCCCACCAGATCGGTCAGCCGTTGCTCCATCTGAGCGGCATACGCCTCCGGTGTTTGTTCTGGCGTGCCCATCGGCGGATTGGTTTTGGCCTGCGGCGGAAATACGGACGACACCAGAATCAGCGCCATGCCCGCTATCCCGACGAAAAGAAGCAGCCTGCTCCTCTGGCCCTTGCACAGTTCAGCAAGCTTTTGATACAGCTCATTCATGTAGTCACTCCTTTTTGTAGGCGAGCAGCACATCGACCCCCAGACTTTGTTGCAGTGCTGCTCTAATCTCCTGATGGCGCGGGAGGTATCGGCTGTCAAGCTCCACCTCGCACTCACTAATAGATATGCTGTCCGTGTCATCTTCATGAATCGTTATATAAATTTTTTCATATTCGACCCCCAGCGTTTCCAATATTTCTGCTGCTGTCAGTCGAACATGCTCGGTTGCAATCCGTCCGCTCTGTTCTTCTACCGCTGAGCGAAGCTGCTGGGCACGCTGCTCGGTCTGGCGTTGTAAATCTTCACGGGGAGCGCTATCCAATGAAATAGGTGCAAGCGCTACCGGCGAAAGCAAACAGCAAAGAAAAAAAATGCTGGCGGTCATCCGAAACATCTTTTGTAGGTTGGATTTTGGCAGTACCATCTGTGCGACCCCGCAGGCGGTCGCTGCTGCACATAGTCCAAAGGCCCATTGCCGGATTCCGTCCATGTCAATCCCACCCTTTTAAAATTTTCTCATACACCGGTCGACACAATGAGAATCAGTGAGGTGGAAATTACCACCAACAGTGCAAAGCACAAAATAATAGAAAGCAAAATTCCCAGGGTGGTTCCGGTACTTTTCAGAATATCCGCGACCTGCTTAACCTCCAGCATTTCGCTGACCGCCGCTGACAGATTGACCGCAAGGTACCAGGTAGCGGTCTGCAAAAAGACTGGTAAAAAGGTGGCAGCGGACACCAGAACTCCAAATGCGCCCACTGCTGTTTTGAGCAGCTTTAAATATCCCTGTGTTGCAACAAACGCATCCGAGAGTGCGCTGCCCACCACTGGTACAAAGCTGCCAATCAGAAATTTTGCGGTTTTCGCGGCAACCGTATCGCTGCTGGATGCAACCATTGTCTGGACCGAAAGCAGTCCCACAAATAGGGTCAATAACAACCCCAACGTCCAGCTCACCCCCGACTTGATCGCCTTTGCAATCGGCAGGATTTGCAGATTGGGTGATAGACTTCCGGTGATGCAAAGGGCCAGATAGATTCCCAACAGCGGTACCAGGATGTTGGAAACCACCTGTGAAACCACCTGACAGGCGGCAAACAGAAACATTGTATAGGTGGATGCGGTTACAGGATGGCCACTCACTGTGATTACCGATGAAAAGACCGGAATAAACGAGGTGATAAAGGTTGCGCATTCCTGAATGGAACGGGCGGTCGATTGAATGCAGTCCAGCATAGGGGAAGCGACCGCTGCCGCAATGCAAACTACCGCTACCGCCGAAAAAACGCTTGACAAGGCTCCATCCCAGAGCGCAGTTTTCAGGCTGTCGAGTGTGGCACAAAGCAGAATAGTCCCTAAAATCGCCCCAAACATCACCAACGGTTGGCGCATCCGCGTACTTACCATCTGGCAAATTTGCCGGAAAAATTCCTCTGGCGAGAGTGACAGCATCGCCTGATAATCAATGCCACGAATTCCTGTATCCTCCAGCAGTGTTTTTGCGTCCTGCGGCATCGTGTCCTCCAGCTCATCCGCACCGATCGCGTCCAACTGCTGCTGATAATCCCATTCCGGCTCCAACGCATTCACCTGCAAAGGAACCAGACACAGCAGCAAAAGCAAAAGCAGGCTGCAAACCGGCTTCATTCCATCAGCCCCCTCACAATTTCCAGCACCTGCTGGAACAGCGGCAGACTAACAAGCAACACCGCGAGCTTTCCGGCAGTTTCCACCTTTGCAGCAATCGCAGTTTCTCCCATATCCCGACAGCTATCACAGGCAATTTGGGTGATAAAACAAATTCCCAGTGATTTAAATAAGATCTGTACATATTCTGCACTTGCGCCGGTGGCGGTAAAAAGCGACTGCATCCATTCAAACAGCGGAGCAGCGGCTGAAATGAGCATCCCGATTATCAAAACACCGACCGCAAGCGATAGGAACATCGAATATTCGGGATTCTTATTTTTGAGCAGTACCGAAAAAGCAGCAGCAATTACAGCCAGTCCGGTTATGGTGATCATGTCCATCTCAATAAAGCCCAAATACGCTCTTTACCGTTTCAAACAGCGTATTGATCTGCACAATAATCATCATCAGCACAACAATCAGCCCCGCTAATGTGGTCATCATCGCCTGTTCTTCCCTGCCTGAACGGATCAGCACCTGGTTGAGCACCGCTACAATAATTCCGATTGCTGCGATTTTGAAGATCAAATCCACATCCATTGTTTTCTTCCCCTCTTTTCTGCCGTCCGCTCAAACAAACAGGATAATCAAAAACGCGCCGGACAGCACCCCCATCGTCCGGTACAGCTTGGAATAGTGGTTGCATCGCTCCCGCGCACCATCCAATTGCAACTGTAGTTGTGCGCGCACCGCCGCAGTCTGGGCAAGCTGCTGCTCAAGGTTGTATTGCCCCAATGTATCCGCCAGCGATTGCAGTAGGTCGATATCATCATCGGACAGCGCTCCATGTTGCTCGCCAACAGCGCGCTTCCACGCGCGGGGAAACGGGATTCCCTGCCTACACATCGATGCACAGGCAGGCAGATAAACAGCCGCCGCGAATAGCTCCCGTTTTTCCATCCGCTCGATCGCTTCATTGGGCGGGGAGAGCGTGCAGGAAATTTCATTTTCCAGCGCTGTGACCACCGCCAGCGCGGTTTCCAGTTCTTCCACACGTTTTGAAAGCGCACGCGCCATTGTCATTCCAATAGAGACAGTGCACCACATCAGCAGAGCCATTCCGCCAATACGAACCAGTGTCATCATGTGATTTCCCCTACCTTTCTAATTTCGCTGACCTGTGCGGGCTTTTCTGCACCGCAAAGCAACACGAGATATGTAAATGCGCCGGTCTCTAGCAGCATTTGGACCTGTGGCTTGCGCGTGAGTTCTGCAAAGCTTGATGCGTGAATCGAGGTTACCACCGCAACACCGCTGTTTGCCGCCAACGCGACCGACTCCACCTCCTGGGGCGTACAAATTTCGTCGCAGAAAAGCACCTGGGGTGACAGATAGCGCACCGCAATTTGGAGCCCCTTCGCTTTTGGATAGCCTGCAAGCAGGTCACAACATGGCCCCAGGTCATTTTGAATGTTTCCGCCTGCTGCGCCTCCGATTTCGCCGCTCTCGTCCACAACACACACCTTGCGATAAGCTCCATCCACCCCAGAGGACAGCTGACGGGCAAGGTCGCGCAGGATGGTCGTTTTACCGCTGGCTGGCGCACCGGCCAGCAATACCCCACAAAGCCTGTCCGCAAAACACTTTGCAAGAATCTGGTCTGCTGCACCATAGACTTCACGGGCAATCCGCAAATTTAAAGAGGTCACGTCCCGTATCGCGCTGACCCTGCCGTTTTCCAGAACCGCTGATGCTGCGACACCTGCCCTGTGGCCGCCGCGTACCGCAAGGTATCCCTCGGTCATCTCCCGCTGGTGGGTATGCACCGACCAGCCGGACAGTGCAATGAGGTTGTCCTGCAAATCTCGGCGGCTTATCAGAAATTCCAGCTTGTTTGGCTGATTGCTGACATTGCCGCGCTCGTCCACAAACAGCACCCGCGCGCCGCAATATAAACTCAGCGGTTGGTCCACCCGCAGCCGGATTTCGGTGGCACTTGCCTTGACCGCCTGTGGGACCCGCTCCAATATCCGCTGCACCCGTTCGCTAAGCATTGAAATTGCCTGTGTATACTTCTCGTCCTCTTTCATTTACTCACATCCTTTGCGTTTCTCTTTGTCATTTATATGGAGGAGTGCCATAGGTTTAGAACCAATTATAATAAAAAAGAAAAGCCCTCAATGAGGACTTTTCTTTTTGGGTGGCATAAAATTATGTGTTATGGTCGCTTTGGTGAAACTGTTTGAGATTTCCAATCTTCTGGCGCCGCGCTTCCAAGATGGTTTGGATATGTTCCAGCGGAATATCCTGCTGCGCCATTAGCACCAGCAGATGATACAATAAATCGCAGATTTCCTCTTCGGTCTCCTCGTTTTTTCCATTCTTGGCAGCGATGATTACCTCACTGCATTCCTCGCCGCATTTCTTTAGGATTTTATCCAGCCCCTCCTCAAACAGGTAGCAGGTATAGGACCCCTCCTGCGGATGGTCGCGGCGTTCAAGCACCACCTCATATAATCCCTTCAAGGTATCCGTCATGTTGTTTCCTCCCAAATTTTTTTAAAGAAGCAGCTATGCGCTCCTGTGTGGCAGGCGTTTCCCGTCTGCACCACCGTTACCAGCAGTGTATCATCATCGCAGTCAGCGCGCAGGTCCACCACCTTTTGCAGATGACCGGAGGTTGCGCCCTTGTTCCAAAGCGTCTGGCGCGACCGGCTATAAAACCAAGTATACCCTGTTTCAAAGGTTTTCTGCAAACTTTCACGGTTCATATAAGCGAGCATCAAGACCTCTCCGCTTCCCTGCTCCTGCACAATCGCGGGGATCAGCTCCGCTTTTTGGAAATAGCGTTCCAAATCCATCCTGTCACCTCCTAACCGGAATTTTGTGGTCGGCAAGCTGCTGCTTGACCTGTTTGACCGTCAGCTCCCGAAAATGGAACAGCGATGCCGCCAGCGCTGCATCGGCACCGCTCTGCTCGAATACCTGTGAAAAATGTTCTAGCTTTCCGCAGCCGCCGGAAGCGATCACTGGAATAGAAACCACCTGCGTCACCGCATTGAGCAGCTCGATGTCAAAGCCCTCTCGCGTTCCATCCGCATCCATCGAGGTCAACAAAATTTCTCCTGCGCCCAGTTGCTCGCAGGACCTCGCCCACGCAATCGCATCCCGTCCTGTATCGATGCGTCCGCCATGTACCACCACTGTGAAGCTGCCATCTGCCGTGCGCCGCGCATCGATCGCCGCCACGACACATTGACTGCCAAATCGACCGGCCGCCTCCCGAATCAGCTCTGGATCTTTTACCGCGGCTGAGTTGACCGAGACCTTGTCTGCCCCTGCCCGCAGGATTACCTGAAAGTCCTCCACCGTTCGGATTCCTCCGCCAACTGTAAGCGGTACAAAGACATTTTTGGCAGTCCGGCGCACCACCTCCAACATAGTACCACGTCCTTCGTGGGTGGCCGTAATATCCAAAAAGGTAATCTCATCCGCACCTTGACGATCGTATTCCATGGCACATTCCACCGGGTCTCCGACCTCCTTGATGCCGACAAAATTGACGCCTTTGACTACCTTTCCGTCACGCACATCCAAGCAAGGGATGATTCTTTTCGCTAACATGTTTGTTCACCCGCCATTTTTACCGCATCCGACAGAGCTAGACTGCCGCTGTAAATAGATTTTCCGCAGATTACTCCGTAAAGGTTTAAATCTTTACATGCTCTAATATCTGCTAAATCACGGATGCCGCCGCTTGCAATGATCTGACAGGAAACCGTCTGGTTAATTGCAGAAAGCTGCTTTAGATTGCTTCCAGAGAGGGTTCCATCCTTTGCAATATCTGTAAAGATAATATACTTTACTCCTGTTTCTTCCATCCTTTTTGCCAAATCTAAATAGTGTATGGTGCTGGTATCCAGCCAGCCTTCGGTTGCAACCATCTCCTCTCTTGCGTCGATGCCCACTGCAACCTGCTCACCAAATTCCTGCACCGCCTGCCGAACCAGGGATGGATCCTTTACCGCAGCGGAGCCCAAAATTACGCGGGAAATCCCCTGCTCCAAATAATACGAAATGGTATCTAGTGTGCGAATACCGCCGCCCAATTCCACCTTGAGGCCGGAATATTTTGCCACCTCTAAAAAGATAGCTGCGTTGGTCATGTCTCCCGTACGCGCACCATCCAAGTCCACCATATGAATCCAATTCGCGCCTGCCTCGCGAAAATGGAGCGCTGTTTCTAGCGGGCTGTCGGCGACCTTCTGCGCGGTGGAAAAATCCCCCTGATACAGCCGCACACAATTGCCGTTTTGTATATCAATCGCTGGTAAAATAATCATTGGCATAACCTCGCAAAATTTTTCAGCATCGCCAGTCCCACTTCCCCGCTCTTTTCCGGATGGAACTGTGCGCCGTAAACCATTCCTTTATGCACCAATGCGGGAATCTGTTCTCCATAGGTTGTGTAGCAGGAGACATACGCCTGCTCTGTCTCAGCCCGATAGGAATGTATAAAATAGACATAATCGCCGTCTTGGGTTTGAGCGGTCAACGCACAAGGATGCAAAACTGTCAGATCGTTCCAGCCCATATGCGGAATTTTCAGCCCTTTGGCTTGTATGAGCTGTACAACGCCTGGGATAAACCCCAGACCCTGTGTGCGTCCGAATTCAAAGCTCTCCTCAAACAGCAGCTGCATCCCCAAACAAATTCCAAGCAGTGGCTTTTGCTGGGCCTGTTCCTGTATCACAGGGACCAAGCCAGTGTCCAAAAGGCGGCGCATTGCATCTGGAAACGCACCCACACCAGGCAAAATTAGTCCATCTGCTGTGTGTAGCACCCTTGGGTCAGCTGTGATGACACTCTCGACCGACAGAAAATCCAGTGCATTTTTCACGCTAAACAGATTTCCCGCGCCATAGTCAATAATCGCCAACAATTACAGCACCCCCTTTGAGGAAAGCACCCCTCCGCTACAAGGCGTAATCGCTTCCTTCAGCGCGTGCGCAACCGCTTTAAAGATCGCCTCTATTTTATGGTGGTCGTTTTCACCATACAGCAGCCGGATATGCAGGGTAATTCCTGCATTCATCGCAAATGCTCTGAAAAATTCTCCGGCCATACAGCAGTCAAAGCTCCCAACCGACTGATTTTGGAACGGACAATCAAACACCAAATAAGACCGTCCGCTAATATCAAGCGCGCAGAACGCCAATGCTTCATCCATTGGAATAAAAAAGCTGCCATATCGCCGGATTGCGCCTTTATCCCCCAACAGCTGTGCAAACGCCTGTCCTAGCACAATGCCGACATCCTCCACCGAATGGTGACAGTCTACCTGCAAATCTCCGGTCATCTTCAAGTGCAGGTCTATCCCGCTATGCACAGCAAATGCGTGCAGCATGTGGTCAAAAAATCCAATTCCGCTGCTGCCGGAAAAATTTCCCTGTCCATCCAGATTAACCGAAAGACGGATGTCGGTTTCTTTTGTGGCGCGGTGGATGGTGGTTTCTCGCATAGGTCCTCCTCCTAATTTAAAATTTCCTCCAACAGCTGACAAACTGCCTGATTTTCCGCAGGGCTACCCGCAGAAATTCTCAAAAAGGGTGGCATACAGCGCAGTGCCACGCCCCGTTCGGCGGCCTTTGTACAAACCTCCTCTGGAGACTGCACCTGTACAAATACAAAGTTTGCACAGGTTTGGACGACCTCTAGCAAATCCGTTTTGTGTTCAGCTAACGCTTGCAATCGCTTGCAAAGCTGATCGCGGGAGGCTTTGAGCTGCTCGATACAGTCCAGCAGATATTGCCGTTGTTCCAGCAGCACGCACCCCACCGCCTGGGTCATCGAGTTGACGTTATAGGGCGATTTTGCCGCTTTCAGCGCAATCGCCAGGGTGGGATGTGCTACCGCAAAGCCTAGCCGAATGGCCGCCATTCCAAACGCTTTGGAACAGGTTTTTAGTACGATCAAATTGGAGTAATCCGCTGCCTTTTGCAGAATCGAACCCTCTGAAAAATCCATGTATGCTTCATCGATTACAACTAAGCAATCCGGAAGTCCCTCTACCAGCTGCAAGATCTCCCGCTGTGAAGCGACCAAAGAGGTTGGATTGCAGGGGTTTGAGAGAATCAGCAGCCTTGCTGACCGCTCCTTGGCGAATACCAGCAACGATTTTGCATCCAATGCAAGCGCGGTTTTTTCAAATACAGCGACCTGCGCGCCTGCCATCTGCGCATAAAACGCATACATTGAAAAATCTGGTTTGACGGTGACCATCGTCTCCCCTGGTTGCAGAAATGAAGCTACAATAAGTCCAATTAGTTCATCTGAACCATTTCCTGCCACCACCAGAGAGGGCGCTATCCCAAAAAATGCCGCGAATCGTTCGCACAGCGCAACACAATATGGATCAGGGTAACGGTTGAAGGCGACTTGGCGCACCGCCTGTATTAGCTTGTCCAGCAGCCATTCCGGTGGTGAAAGGAAGCTCTCATTCGCGTCCAGACGGATGCTGTACTCTCCGGTAAGCGGCGCATATGGCACCAGCTTTTGCAGCTTTTGAGGAAGTGTATAAGACATGCTCAAAACCTCACCTTGATAGAATTTGCATGTGCGGTCAACTGCTCACGCTCTGCAATTCGCACGATATGCTCTTTGGCTTGCGCCAACGCATCTTGGGTGTAATAAATATAGCTAGACCTTTTTAAGAAACTGTCCACCCCCAATGGTGAGAAAAACCGCGCGGTTCCGGAGGTCGGCAGCACATGGTTGGGGCCAGCGTAGTAGTCACCCAGCGGTTCTGGCGCATATTGTCCCAAAAACAGACTGCCTACATTATCAATTTTGCCGATATATTCCATCGGATTCGCGGTCATAACCTCCATGTGCTCTGGCGCCAGCTCGTTTGCCAGCTCGATCATCTGTGCTTCATTCTGACAGACAATCACTGCGCCATATTCCCGCAGTGCCTCCTGAATAACCTGCGCACGAGAAAGGCCCGCTACCTGCCGTTCCAGCTCCTTGAGGGTTTCCTGTGCGATCCGTTCGCTGGTGGTCAGCAGGATCGAGGATGCCATCGGATCATGTTCTGCCTGGCTCATCATGTCCGCTGCCAGATATACTGGGTTTGCAGTTTCATCCGCCGCAATCAGAATTTCGCTGGGACCAGCGATCATATCGATGTCAACCGTGCCATACAGCAACCTTTTTGCGGTGGCCACAAAAATATTGCCCGGACCGACAATCTTATCTACCCGCGGCACGGTTTCGGTACCGAACGCCATCGCAGCAATCGCCTGCGCACCGCCCATTAAAAATACACGGTCCACCCCTGCGATAGCCGCCGCTGTCAAAATATCCGGATTCGCTGTGCCATCCTTGCGGGGAGGCGTGACCATGATGATCTCCTCGACACCTGCAATTTTAGCGGGTACGCAGTTCATCAGCACAGAGGATGGGTAAGCCGCTGTTCCGCCCGGCACATACAGCCCCACTCGCGCAAGTCCGCGAATTCGCTGTCCCATAATCACGCCGTTTGGCTGTGCATCTATAAAGCTCTGCTGCTTTTGGCGGTTATGAAAGTCGGATATTTTTTCCATCGCGGACAGCAGCGAGTCCACAAAATCGGAATCTGCTTCGGTTAAAGCGTTGTTGATGGCATCCCGCTCCACCTCGAAACAGGTGGGGCAATGTCCATCGTACAATTCGGTGTACTCGCGTACGGCGGTGTCGCCCTGTTTTCGCACCGCTTCAATGATATTTGCAACCTTCTGTGACACCTTCTGATCGGTTTCGATGCTGCGCTGGCGCAGATCCTCCAATAATTTCCGCTCGATTTTGCCGTCCGCTTTCACAAGCTGTATCATCGTTTCCCTCCAAATCAATCTCCTAATGTTCCTGTACTGCTTCTTACCTTTGCAAATACGCCTCTATCTGGCTGATAAACGGCTCGATTTCTGCCTTGCGCAGCTTGAGGCTGGCAATATTCACGATCAGCCGCGCGCTGATCTGTGCCAGATATTCTGCGACTACAAGCCCATTCTCCCGCAAGGTGGTACCGGTCTCCACAATATCTACAATTGCGTCCGACAGCCCCAAAAGCGGCGCCAGTTCAACCGAGCCCTCAATTTTCACAATGTTGACATCCATATTCTTGCGCTCAAAAAATCCACGCGCAACATTGACATATTTTGAAGCGATACAGCGGGTGTGGTATCCAGCGTAGAAGTCCACGCCATCCGGTACCGCAAGTGCAAAATTGCATCGCCCAAAACCCAGGTCCGCGATTTCATAAAAGGTGCCGCCCATCTCCATAATGGTGTCTTTGCCCACTACGCCAATGTCACATACGCCGTTTTCCACATAGGTTACAACATCCGCTGCTTTGGCAAGCACCACCTCAATATTGCTTTCGTAAACCGGCAGAATCAATTTTCGGCCCTTTTCGCGCACCGCGGTGCAATCATACCCCAGCTGTTCAAATAGTTCAACGCTCTTCTGCTCCAGCCGTCCTTTGGTCAAGGCAATCCGTATTGGTTTCATTTCAACCCTCCTCACAATGTATCCAGATCGATAATCTCAATTTCATCCTCTACCACATGCAGATAACGGATACCACTGCGTTGGGCATAATCGGTTGCCTCATCGAAATCGTCATAGACGCTGCCCTCCACCATCGCGCCGCTTTGGGTCAGCGTTTTCATATAGTTGATCGCGTCCGGGAGATGCTCGTCATCCGAGAAAACCAGAATGCTCGGCTTTTGAGGCTCCTGCTTTGGAAGCACCTGGGTAGCAAGATCCACATGAAATGCAAAACCTGTCGCGGGCAATGGTCTGCCAAATGCGCTGATCAGGTTATCATACCGCCCGCCTGAGAGCACCGGCTCCCCGATGCCGTCAAAATAG
>CAJUJI010000091.1 GCA_910586875.1 uncultured Anaerotruncus sp.
ACGGACGTGGGCGGCAGAACCGGCGAGGAGTGGATTTACGCAAAGGACAGCTGGATTACAGTAGTTTATGGAAAGCCGAAGGGCAAGCTGCCGAAAACCGGCTATGTATCCTAAATGAGAAAGCAAAAGTTTTACTCGATTTTTTTCAAAAAATCGTGGGGTCCAGGGGCAAAGCCCCTGGTCGCCTCATGCGGGACAAAAACAAGTGGTTTTTGCCCCGCATGGGCGAAACGCATCCTTTCATGAGAAGCGTATTTTTAGGGTGAATTGCCGTCCAACGGACGGCAAGAGGGGCTTTTTACAAGAGAAAAAGCCCCTAAAACAGGAGGTGACACAATGGCAATCATACGAAATTTTCTGCGGGTGCAGCTTCCGCCGGAGCAGGCAATGCCGGTTTTCCGGTTCCTCCAAGACGATACCGCTGGGATCGGTTCAATAGATTTTTGCAAAATCGAGCCGATGCCGCCCTGGGTGTTTGGGGGCGTGCTTACGCCGGAATTGGAGAAAAAATACGAAGCAAAAAACTGTTGGCCCCAGTGGAGTAAAATTCACTGGGGCTGCATGCGTAACGCCATAAATCCACTAGACAGCGCGGCGGCTTATGACTTTGGAAATATCATCCAATTTGATACCGAGGAAAGCGATGTGCGGATTTTGGTCCGCAAGCTGTCGCTAATCTTTAAAAAGCCGCCGTTTAGCTACCTCTGGGCGGATGAGGAGATTGGGCGAAGCTGCGGGATGTTGGGATATCGGGACGGAGTGCAGGATTATGAGGTTTTACCGGAGCCGTACAGCCGCCGCGCCTATGAGTTGTCCTTTGATATTCTGGGCAGCAGACCAGAGGAATATGGCCTGACCTATGATCCACAGAGCAATAACTATGTTTATGTTGGGCATGTGGAATCGGTAAAGACTGAGCGAGAGCAACCGGAGAGGGAGGAAATGAAGATATGGCAACCCTCAAAGCGCTCTTCCAGCGATGGAGCAAGCGCCATGCAGAACAGCCGAAGCGGACATCCACACAGGTCATCCTCGACGGTGAAAACCGGATAATGCTGCATGGGATGTTGGCCGGTTATTTGGAGCGAGATGGGAGCGCGATTGTGGACGAGCAGTTTTTCGGAACAGAGTTAAACCGGCAGCTATTGGAAGCGGGATATCGGGTGCGTTGGGAACGAGGCGTCGCGGAGAAGCTAGAGCGGCAGGACGCGCAGAAACGGGCGGTGTCCCCGCGCTTTGCCCGTGTATACCAGCTCCGTCCGGAGGTCGACCCGCTGCTCAAGTTCGTTAGCTTACAGGCGCTGTTGGCCCGCTCAGGGGCGTTGCTGCGCGAACAGTACCAACAGGTCTATGACGGGCCGTGTCCGGAAGGGGATTTGGACGATGTTTGTGACTTCTTCCTCTACCAGCCGCCGAAAAGATTTATTGGACACCCGCTCACCGTTTCAGATTTGTTGGAGCTTTACAATGAGGAAGAAAGCCAGCTTTATTATATTGACCCGATGGGGTACCAGCCGGTTCGTTTTGAAAATTTGAGGAAGGAGACTCCTAAAATATGAAAAAGAAGCAGAAAAGGTTTGTGTTTCTAATCTGCATTTTGCTGGTTTTGGAAATCGCCAGCGTGCCTGTTTTTGCAGCGCCAGGCGGCGCGGGAGCGGTTACCAGCGCAATTCAAGGCACCTGGGATGCCGCCAAAGGCGAGGTCAAGAATGTCGTAAACAATGTCGTTTTCCCTGTTTTGGATTTGATTCTGGCGGTATTGTTTTTTGTAAAATTAGCCGGAAGTTACTTTGACTACCGAAAGCATGGGCAATTCGAGTGGGCTGCACCGGCCATCCTATTTGCCTGTCTGCTGTTCGCGCTGACCGCTCCCAATTATGTCTGGACCATCATTGGCATTTAATTTTAAAGAGAAATTCCGGCACAGGAGGTGATGCGGCTTGTTCATCTGGGAGTTTGTTGCAGCGGTTGTATTAGACCAGATTGTGGATTGGATTTACCAGACGGTGGTTGACTTTCTAGGGGATTTTTTTAGCTTCATGGGACAGATGGGCGCGGATTTATTTGAGTTGCCCTGGGTGGAAGGCGTGGTGCTTTTCTTCACCAATTTGGGTTGGGCACTGTTTACAGTAGGGCTTGTGGTGGCTGGCTTTGAATTTGCGATAGAGGCACAAAACGGCAGAGGTGACCTGAAAGCGACCTGCCTGAATCTCTTTAAGGGCTTCTTTGCGGTGAGCCTGTTCGGGAGCCTTCCGGTACAACTGTACCAGTTCTGCGTGAGCCTGCAAGGGCAGTTCGCAGGGGAGCTTTCCGGCGTGTATATACAGGGTGGTATCGGCGGGACGGCGCAGGAGGTCCTGCAATCGCTGGGGCAGATCGCGCTCACCGATAATGCGGTTGTGCGGCTGTTTATCGTTATCATGATGGGTTATGCGGTGTTCCAGGTGTTCTTTGGAAACCTCAAACGGGGCGGTATCCTACTCATCCAGATTGCTGTCGGGAGCCTTTATATGTTCAGTGTTCCGAGAGGCTATATCGACGGTTTTGTAAGCTGGTGCAAGCAGGTAATCGGGCTGTGCCTCACTACCTTTTTACAGGCGACACTGCTGATTGTGGGATTGCTGATAATGAACGATCATCCACTTCTGGGACTGGGCGTGATGCTTTCCGCGACCGAGATTCCGCGGGTTTGCCAGCAGTTCGGACTGGAAACCAGCACCAGAGCAAATATCATGAGTGCCATTTATACCACCCAAAGTGTGGTTAATCTGGGTAGAACGGTAGCCGCGGCGGTCAAGTGATGAAAGGAGTGCGAGAAATGGAATTGGTTTATGTAGCGTCGCCTTATGCGGGCGACATTGAGCAGAATGTAGAAAATGCAAAGGCATATTGTCGCTATGTGATGAAACAAGGCTATGTACCACTGGCAAGCCATCTGCTGTATCCGCAGATGTTAGATGATACCAATCTCAAAGAACGCCAACTTGGAACACAGCTTGGAATTGAGTTATTGGAGCGCTGTAATGTGCTTTGGGTATTTGGCGAAACGGTTTCTTCCGGAATGGCGGCAGAGATTGCAGCGGCGGAAGGCTCGGGAATCCCCATTTTGAAGGTTTCCGATGAGCAGGTATTTGGAGGGGTTTCAGATAATGCAGAACGAAGAGAGGCATTGTTTTTGGTGCAGGAAAATGGCAGAACTCACTATTTTCAGACAGCTTATGCCAGAGGCAGTTACAATCCAGCGGTCCTGCTGCAAAGCCTGGATGATGCCAGATACATGTTACAGGATTTGGATTTGTGCTGCGAGGTAGCTCATCTGATGAGTGGGTGCTGTTATACAAAAAGTATGCTTGGCATTCCGGCGGAGCGATATGGCACCCTAATCTTTCAGCAGATAAGCGCTTCCCAGGCGGGGCATAAAGCCGGTGGCGAATGTATAACACTGGACTTTGATGCCGATCAGATGATGTATTCCAACTTAAAAGGTACGAACATAGAAATTTCATTGCCATTTGATACGGTATTAGAGCTATTAAGGCAGACCGAGCTTGCAGTTCCTCAAGGCGTAAAAAGGGAAGAGCTTCTGGAAAGAAAACTAACCGAACGGATGATAGAAGAGATGCAAACCTTGCGGTCAAATATACGGTTAGGAGGATGATTTTATGTACCTGTATCCGGATAACCTGCGCGCCAAGGCAACCCTGTGGCTGTGGGAGCTGCGAGATATTGCGGTCATTGGGATTGGCGGAATTCTCGCGGCAGCAGCGGCAGCAAAACTGCATTTCCTGCTGCCTGCGGTGCTGCTTACGGTGTACGCGTTTCTTGCCATCCGCTTTGAGGACACCTCAATCTTGGATTTCCTGCGTAGCGCCTGCGCCTTTTTTCTCGTAAAGCAACAATATTTTGAATGGGGGTTTGCAAGTGAATGTGGCAAAAAAAGCAGAGTCCGCACCGAAAAAGAAAAACGACGCGCCAGCTCATTAACACCAAAACAATCACAGGATACAGCCTGCTCACCCAAAGCGGCGAGGAAATTGCGTACTTTTTAATTCAGCCGGTGAACCTATCGGTGCTCTCGCAAGAAAGCCTGTCTGCACGGGTATATGCGCTCATGAATGTGCTCAAGGGACTGGCCGAGCTGGAGCTGCTTTGCATGGACTCCCGTGAAAACTTTGAATCCAACAAGCAATATTTACGCGCTCGCATGGAGGAAGAGGAAAACGAAAAAGTCCGCGCGCTGCTGGCACAGGATGCGCAGATGCTGGACCATATCCAGATACAGACCACCACGGCGCGGGAATTTCTGCTGCTGGTGCGGCTGCGGGAGCTGAGAGAGCAGGAAATCTTCCCATTTCTAGGGCGGGTAGAAAAGCTGATTCAGGAGCAGGGGTTTAAGGCGCGGCGCGCAAATGCGCAGGACATCCAGCGGATGCTAGCAGTATATTTTGAGCAGGATGTGACCACAGAACATTTCAAGGATTGCGATGGGGAGCGTTGGCTCAAGATTGGAGGTGCGAGCCATTAAACTAAGGAAAAAGAACAACCAAAAGGGCTGCACAAAACAGGAGGACGAGGTTAGGCTTCAGGATTTTCTGGATAGGATTTCGCCATCCACCGTCCAATTTGAAACGAATTATTTTATTTGTGGCAACACCTTCCGCTGTGTTTGGGCACTGCGGGAGTATCCGACCAGTACCGGCCAGCAGGCGCTTTTGCAGCACTTGGGCGAAAAGTCGGGGGTGACGCTGCACATCTACACCCGCATGGTGACCCCGAACGAGGAGCGCCGCATCATGCAGAACGCCGAAAAGAAAAACAAGCTAGCCCGCAGCAGCAAGGACGACCTGCAAACGGCAGTCACTGCTGAGGCAAACTTACAGGATGTTGCAAGCCTTATCCAGTCGCGGCACCGCAACCGCGAGCCGTTTTTGCACACGGCGGTGTATATCGAGCTGATGGCGCAGAGCCATGAAGCATTGGCGGAGCTGCAAACCGGCGTTTTGGCGGAGCTGGCGTGCGCAAAGCTGAATGTGGGCAGATTGCTGTTACGCCAACAGCAGGGCTTTTTGAGCGTGATGCCCTCCGGCTGGAACAGCTTCGGCTACCAGTTCGAGCGGGTGCTGCCCGCCTCCAGCGCGGCAAACCTGTTCCCGTTTTCCTATTCCGGCAAGACCGACCCAAACGGCTTTTATCTGGGCCATGACAAGTTTGGCAGCAACATCATTGTGGATTTTGACAGGCGCGCAGAGGATAAAACCAACGCCAACATTCTGATTTTGGGCAATTCCGGACAGGGAAAAAGCTACCTGATGAAGCTGATTTTGTGTAACGTTTTGGAGAGCGGAAAAAATGTTATCTGCCTGGACCCCGAGGAGGAATTGGCCGAGCTGACGGACAATTTGGGCGGCTGCTTCATCGACCTCATGGCTGGGGAATATCACATCAATGTGCTGGAACCGAAAAGTTGGGAGGAATTTAATACATCGGAGGAGGGGATTGATGTACCCCATTCATCCGGCAAGCTCAGCCGGCATATCTCCTTCCTGCGGGATTTTTTTCGCAGCTATAAGAATTTTACCGATGCGCAGATTGACACCATCGAGCTGCTTTTGGGGCAGCTCTACCGGTCGTTTGGCATCCAGGACGGCAGCGATTTTGAGCATTTGCAGCCGGCCGATTTCCCCATTCTATCCGACCTGTATGCGCTGGCCCAGCAGGAATTGGCCGAGCTGGAAAAGGGCGCGCAGCGGCTGTTTGGTCGGGAGGATTTGGAGGATATTCTGCTCAAGCTCCATTCGATGTGCGTGGGCGCGGAGCATAAATTCTTCAACGGGCATACGAACATCACCAGCCACCGGTTTCTGACCTTTGGCGTGAAGGGGCTTTTGCAGACCAGCCAGAATGTCAAAAATGCGCTGCTGTTTAATGTGTTGTCGTATCTGTCGGATGCGCTGCTCACCAAAGGAAACACCATCGCGTCGATTGATGAGCTATACCTCTTTTTGGACAATCCAACCGCAGTGACCTACATCCGCAACTGTGAAAAACGGGTGCGTAAGAAAGAATCTGCAATGCTGCTCGCTTCGCAGAACTTGGAGGATTTTGTGCAGCCAAAGGTCGCAGAGCTGACAAAACCGCTGTTCTCGATTCCGACGCATGTGTTTTTGTTCAATGCGGGGAACATCAACGCGAAATTCTATCGGGAGAATTTGCAGCTGGAGGAGAGTGAGTATGAGTTGATTCGGTATCCACAGCGCGGCGTGTGCCTGTATAAATGCGGGAATGAGCGGTATAACCTGTGCGTCGATGCGCCGGAGCATAAGCGGAAATTGTTCGGCACAGCGGGCGGTCGCTGAACTAACCCCATCGCGGCAGCACACCAAAAGTTTTACTCGATTTTTTACAAAAAATCGCGGGGTCCAGGGGCAGCGCCCTTGGTCGCGCCTCGCAAGGCGCGAAACGCCTAATCCGTAGGGCGCATTTTTGCAGGGGATGAATTGCGGCCCGCGGCAACGCGGGCCGCAAGAGGGGGCGCTTTTTGCAAGAGAAAAAGCGCCCCCTTGTTTTCATTCCTGATGCCGTTTTGCGCCAATGATATTCGGAAAGGAGGTCCGCATTGACTATCGCAAAAGCACTTCTCATTCTGGCGACCGACAAGCGGTTTTGGAAAGGGGTTGGTATCCTTTTTGCTGTGTTTCTTATCCCGTTTATTCTGTTGGTATTGGTAATCTGCTCACTGCTTTTTGCCACGGCAAGCCACAACAATGCGGCAGTGGATTTGACCTTCAACGGCGGGCATATCCCCGCTTCTATGCCTGCGGAATATCGGGAGTATATCACCGAAATGCGGGATTGCTTTTCCGCATTGGAGGACGCAATCGCCGCAGTAGAGGCAGATATGGAGAATGGGGACAGCCTTGACGAAATCCGTGTCAAGGCTGTTTTCTATGCCATCTACTTCGGCTCGGACCATCTGCGGCTGCGGTCTGCTGCGGCACGCTCGTTTGTAGATTGCTTCGTTTATTATGAAGAATGTGCGCATCCGGCAGAGGAGGATGACGATGGGGGTTATATCCACCTGCGCGCCTATCCGATTCAGGACCTGCCCATGATTTACGATAATGTGGGCGCGTATGTGGGGCAGACGCTCACCGACGACGACAGCGCCAACATTACCGAAATCTATCTGCGGGTGGTGTACCATAACTTCGATATCAGTGCGGATGTATCGCTGGAAGGCGGTAATGGGACACATGATTTAATCGGTGAAATGGTGAAAGACTCACAGGTGATTTCCTCCGCGGAGGGCTTTGTCAGCCCGTTGGAAGGCGATTGGCGGGACAAGGTGAGCAGCGAATTCGGCTACCGCAAAAACCCGACCGGCCCTGGCATGGATGGGCATACCGGCCTGGATATGGCTGTCCCCATGGGCAGCAGCGTGCGCGTGGTGAAGGCCGGAAAGGTTCTGTTTGTCCGATACAAGCAGACCGGATATGGCTACCATGTGGCCATCGACCACGGTGGCGGGCTGGTGACACTTTACGCCCACTGCTCACAAATTCTGGTGACCGAGGGACAGACGGTATCCGCCGGAGAGGTGATCGCCCGAAGCGGCAGCACCGGAAATTCTACCGGTCCGCATCTGCATCTGGAAACCATTTTGGACGGTGTTCCACAAAATCCGAGAAATTATTTATAAACACAAAGGAAGGTTTTTATGAAGAAGGAAACCTATTTACAACAGCAATTTGACAAGTTTTTAGAGCAGGGGCTTACCTGCTGTACAGAGGATGGCGGCTGGTATTTAAGCAGAAACCAGCTGCTGAAGTTGACCGGAATCGATTTAAAAATGGAACGGGAACGGGAGCTGTTTTTTGCGCTGTTGGAGCAAGCGCTGGAGGTGTCCGGCTGCTTTTATGACGCGGACTTTGGCGGCATGGGAATCGAATTTTTACAGGAGCAGGGGCATGGGATGCGCTTATAAATGGAGCTAAAGGAACAGCGGTTTGGCATGGAGCTTGAGATGACCGGAATCAGCCGTCTTGCAGCAGCAAAAATCATTGCGGAGTGCTTTGGCACAGAATACACCCACGATGGCGGATATTATGACAAATACAGCGTTTCGGATACGGCAGGCCGCAGGTGGACGCTGATGTATGATTCCAGCATCCATACGCGGGGCGGCGGACATGAATATGCGGTGGAGCTGGTCACCCCCATCTGCCAGTATGCGGACATTGCCACCATCCAAGAGCTTGTGCGCAGGCTGCGTGCGGCAGGTGCTGTCTCCGACCAGACGCACATGTGCGGCATTCACATCCATGTGGACGCAAGCCCGTTCGATGCACGCACCTTGCGTAATTTGACCAACATCATGTACGCAAAGGAGGACTTAATTTACAAAGCATTACAGGTGGATGTGCGGCGAGAGCATCACTATTGTAGAAAGGTGGAGGAGAATTTTTTACAGGAATTAAATCGGAGAAAGCCCACCAACCTGGAGGAGATGGAGCGCATTTGGTATGGTGGGGAAAGCAGGAGCGGCCAACATTATGATTCCAGCCGGTATCATTGTCTCAACCTGCACTCGGTATTCCAGAAAGGGACAGTGGAATTTCGATTATTCAACGGCACCATGCACGCCGGAAAAATACGGGCTTATTTGAGCCTTGCGCTAGCCATCACTGCGCAGGCGCTCAACCAGAAAAGTGCCTGCCGTAAGAAAACACAGAGCAGCAACGAGAAGTACACTTTCCGAACCTGGCTGCTGCGGCTAGGGATGATTGGGGAGGAGTTTGCCAATCCGCGTAAGCATTTGCTGGAGCATTTGGAGGGGAATATTGCCTGGAGGGACCCTGTGCAGGCCGAACA
Organism: uncultured Anaerotruncus sp.; assembly: GCA_910586875.1. Lineage (GTDB taxonomy): Bacteria > Bacillota > Clostridia > Oscillospirales > Ruminococcaceae > Anaerotruncus. The sequence goes on from CAJUJI010000091.1 coordinate 8,872, forward strand.
TCAGCGGGAGCGAAACCGGCAGCAGGCACAAATAGAATCAGCTATGGAAACTGGAACGGAGGAACTCTGTTCCGGTTTTTCAATGTCACTTTGAGGAGGATGTATGCAGAAATCAAAGCTTTATATTGCTTATGGAAGCAATCTGAATTTGGAACAGATGCGGTGGCGCTGCCCGACGGCGAAGGTGGTTGGAACAGCGCAGCTACAAGGATATGAACTGCTGTTCCGAGGCGGGGACGCACGCAGTGGACGAGGTGCGGTTGCTACGGTGGAGGCAAAGGAGAACGCCAACGTTCCTGTGCTTGTGTGGGAAATTAAAGAACGGGATGAGCTAGCTCTGGACCGCTATGAAGGGTATCCATATTTCTATCATAAGGAGCAGATGGAGGTGGAATTAGCCGGAAAGCCGGTCTCTGCAATGGTCTATGTAATGAATCCAGGATATGCTCTGGGGGTGCCAAGTGAAAGCTATTACCGGACGATTGCACAAGGATACCGCTCGGCAGGATTTGATTTGGAAACGCTGGATGCGGCGGTTGAGGAGTCTTACCAGCGGTCGCTTGTGGAGAATTTTGAGGATTTCAGCGAGGAGTATGAAGTGGAGGATGTGTTCGGCTCTCCGGACTTTATGCACCTTTGATCAATTTGAATGGAGGGGATTTTGTGAAAAAGGGAAAGCTTCTGGTTTATTATGATGCAGAGAAATTGAACGCGATTGAGAATTATGCAGAGAAAAAAGGGGTAGATTTGCTAGCCGAGCTTGATGAAACCATTGGACGTGTTTATGAGAAATGCGTGCCGTCCCAGGTGCGGGAATTTTTAGGAATCCGGCAGCAGCAGGAGACAGAAGCAAAGACAAAAGCCGCTGAAAAGAAAACTGAAACTTCGGATTCTATTGGAGGTGAATGGCAGTGAAGCTCTCGAAGCAGGAGCGCGAAACGCTTATCCGCTGGGACGAGGAGAATGGCAGCGCTACCATCTATACCCACAATCCGAAGCTGCAAAACAAGCTGCTGCGCTTTATGGAGCGGCATCCGACGATGGCCGTGATGACCGGTTATGATGCAACAGGAGCAATGAACTTTGTAATGGAGAAAAAGCGGCTGGCGGTTTATCCGACTGAGCCGCCCAGCGAGCAGCAGGCGGCGCAGGAGCGGATGCGGCAGAGGCGAATATAGAAGTACCCTGAAATTCCCCAATACCCATCAGGGTTTTTGAAACCGCAGAGGTCCAGTTGGGAAGGGATATCACCCTGACCGATACGGCTTTATTTTCCCTAATGGGTATCAGGGGTTTTGCGCAAACGTGGGGCTTTGTAAGGCGGGTGTCTACCAGGAGGCGGAAAGTATCCCCAGGAGATGAAGAGGGCCGTGCTGCGGCAGTGTGGGCGGCGCAGGAAGGAGGATGGCTTTGAAAAGGAAAAGCGGAAATATCTGCCGGACACGCTTTGTAGGGCAGGGTCGATTTTGGTGCAGGATAAAGCACCGGTTCCGCTGCTGCGGATCCGGCGCGGCTACATCAGCCCGCAATGCGGACTGAACGGCGATTCCCTCGCGGGGTCGCTTTGGATGTAAGGGGTCCGGTTTGCGGGGTCAAAGAAAGGAAAAACACGGCAACGATGGGATTTATCTCTGGTCATATTGAGGGGCCAGGAGGAAAAGGAGGCAAAATGCAAACGAAAAAACAAACACCGGAAACCGTTAAAGAACGGATTCCGGTATATTTCTATCCACAGACGATTCGCCAGGTGGAAAAGACGATGGAGCTTGCAAACTGCAAGAGCCGCAGCGAATTTCTCGACCAGGCTGCGGTATTTTATGCAGGCTATGTCGCTGCGCAAAACAGTGAGGAATTTCTTTCCCCCACGCTGGCAGCATCCTTGCGCGCGGCGCTGAACGATTCGGAGGGGCGCACTGCGCGGCTGCTGTTCAAGCTGTCGGTGGAGATGAGCATGATGATGCATGTAATTGCTGCGACTGCGGAAATCGACGAGGACACACTGCGCAAGCTGCGTGGGAAATGTGTGAGCGATGTTAAAAAAACGCGCGGAGCAGTTTCGTTTGACGACGCGGTACACTTTCAAAATCATTAAAACTTTGAAGGGGTGAGATTTTATGCCAATTAAGCGAGGAGATTTATACTATGCGGATTTAAGTCCGGTGGTTGGTTCGGAGCAGGGCGGTGTCCGCCCTGTTCTGATTCTGCAAAACAATATTGGCAATAAACATAGCCCAACTTTAATTGCGGCAGCAATCAGTGCACGGATGGGGAAGCCGCCGCTTCCCACTCATGTCAATCTGCGACGAAATCGGTTTGGGTTGTTCCGTGACTCGGTGGTGATGCTGGAACAAATACGCACTTTGGACCGCTCCCGTTTGCGGGAATATATGGGTGCGTTGGATGCGGAAAGTCTGGAAAGGGTGGATAAGGCGCTTGCCATCAGCGTTGGCTTGCAGCCGGTGGAACCGCTATGCCGCGCTTGATTCTCAAATGCCCGTATCTGAAGTCAGGGGCATCGGCAGCACATAAGGAAAACTATACACGTTACATCGCCACCAGAGATGGCGTAGAACAAATGGAGCCGGAGTTTGAGCTGACAATGAAACGGGAAAACTATGTAGATTATATTGCAACTCGCCCACACACCGAACGGGTTGGCGCACATGGGCTTTTTACACAGGAAGGAAAACCGGTTGTGCTATCCAATGTAGCAAGGGTTGTTTCACAGCACGATGGGAATGTCTGGCTTCCCATCATCAGTTTACGGCGGGAGGATGCGGAGCGGTTGGGATACGATAGCGGCAAAGCCTGGCGGGAGCTGCTGCGCGCGCAAACGGATTTGTTTGCGCGCTGTCTCAAAATCCGCAGAGAGAATTTTCGCTGGTACGCGA
>CAJUJI010000092.1 GCA_910586875.1 uncultured Anaerotruncus sp.
GCCGCGACGAGCGCGGGCGAGCCGTCAGGCGAGCAGCGAGGAGTTATAGGAGTTTCGGACGGGGGCCGAAACTCCTGCGCACCCGCGAGGAGTCATAGGAGTTTCGGACGGGGGCCGAAACTCCTGCACACCCCTAGGTCCTCCTGAAACACTTTGGGGGTAAGCTATTTGCCTCAATCCGAAGGGCAGCTTAAATTACTCAAGCGGGCCCTGCCAATCGTTAGGACGCTCTGCGCATCCTAATATTCAGCGCTGCCGGTTGTACGCGGGAAGGGCAGTACATCGCGGATGTTTGCGACGCCGGTGATATACATAATCAGGCGCTCGAAGCCTAGCCCGAAGCCCGCGTGACGGGTGCAACCATACCGGCGCAAATCCAGATACCAGCTGTAATCCTGTTCGTTTAGTCCCAGCTCCTTCATGCGGGCAAGCAGCACATCCAGGCGTTCCTCACGCTGGCTGCCGCCGATAATTTCACCGATGCCAGGCACCAATAGATCTACCGCGGCGACCGTTTTTCTGTCGTCGTTCAGACGCATATAAAACGCTTTAATCTCCTTTGGATAGTCGGTGACGAACACCGGCTTTTTCATGATCTCCTCGGTTAGATAGCGTTCGTGCTCGGTTTGCAGGTCGCAGCCCCAATAAACCGGATACTGGAAACGGTCTTTGACCTTTTCCAACAGCTCGATGGCCTCCGTATAGGTGACGCGCCCAAACTCTGACCGAACGATGCTGTTTAACCGTTCGATCAAGCCCTTGTCATAGAAGTTGTTGAAAAATTCCATCTCCTGCGGGCACTGCTCCAACACATATGCGAGGACATATTTAATCATATCCTGCGCCAAATCCATGTCGTCCTCAAGGTCTGCAAACGCGATTTCCGGCTCGATCATCCAGAATTCGGCGGCGTGGCGTGCGGTGTTGGAGTTCTCGGCGCGGAAGGTTGGCCCAAAGGTGTAGATGTTCGAGAAAGCCATCGCCATACATTCACCCTCCAGCTGCCCAGAAACGGTCAGACTGGTTGGCTTGCCGAAAAAGTCCTGCGAGAAATCGACCGCTCCGGATTCGGTGAGCGGCGGATTTTTCGGGTCCAGGGTCGTGATGCGGAACATTTCACCCGCACCCTCGCAATCGCTGCCGGTGATGAGCGGGGTATGTGCATAGACAAAACCGCGCTCGTTAAAGAATTTATGGATGGCGTAGGCCGCCACCGAACGCACGCGGAATACAGCGGCAAAGGTGTTGGTGCGCGGGCGCAGATGTGCGATAGAACGCAAAAATTCGAGCGAGTGCCGCTTTTTTTGCAGCGGATAGTCGGGGGTAGAGGTGCCTTCTACCTCGATGGTGTCGGCGTGGATTTCAAACGGCTGTTTGGCGTCCGGCGTCAGGACAACTGCGCCATGTACAACCAATGCGCTACCGACATTCAGTTTGATAATCTCAGTGTAGTTGGGGAGTTTGTCTTTTTCCAGGATGACCTGTAGGTTGCGAAAGCAGGAGCCATCGTTTAGCTCGATAAAGCCGATGCTTTTAGAGTCACGGATGGTTTTTACCCATCCACAAATGGTGACAGGTGCACCGGTATATTCCTGCACCGATGCAAACAATGTTTTAATTTCAACTCTTTTCACTGGATAACCCACCTTTTTTGGAATCAAAAATAAATCTGGTTAACGCTTGTCTTGTGGCGAAACACAACAAGCGCAACATGCCGCGCGGCTGTTTTAATACTCAAAATAAACAGCTACGCCCGTAGAACGGCGCGCCACACGGCTGCGCGTCAAATATGTTTTGCATATTTGACATTCATTATAGCATATCTTTTCCAGAATTACTATACAAATCTATAAAAGCACACAACAAAACAAAGGCCACTGATCATAGCGGTCAGCGGCCTTTGTTTATTTTAGCTTACATACTAGAATTTCAATGTCGGTATCTTCAAAGATGGACTTTATCTGTGCTACAACATCCGCCCAGTTCAGCCGGTCGAGTCCGGCGCCTATCGTTGGCATCGCGATTTTCGTGATGCCATTTTCACAGCACTGTTGTTTCATCTTCTGCAAGGCGGCTTTCATGGTCAGGAGAGTAGGACGATGAAAATAACGCTCCTTTGTAATTAGGTTGAACACGCGGTCTTCCAAAATACAGTCGCCATCCAAGCTTTGTGCGCGATACTGTTCCAGGTAGTTTGGATACTTCTGCTTCAAGCGGCGCTTCATATCAAAGCGTTTGTTAAACTCTAGGACGATCCCTTTTCCCATTGCAAAATCAGCGCTGATGCAGTGTGCAAAATAATAATCAGAGGGGACCGAAAAAAGATCTCGGATTTCTTCTTGATAGCGCATAGAATCCTTCCTTTCGTATAGAGGGTGCTAAATTGCGTCCGCGCCCTTTTGCAGTGCAATCATGCCGGTGCGCGCCATCTCCGCGACGCCGTATGGCCGCAGCATGTCCAGCAGCAGGTTCACCTTTTCGGTTCGGTCGCACAGCTCAACCGTCAGGGTGCTGCGCGATAAATCTACAATCTTTGCGTTCATAATCTGCACAATGTCAATAATTTCGCCGCGCGTTTGCTGGTTGGCGTTGACCTTGATCAGCACCAGCTCCCGCCGGGTGGCGCTCTCGTCGTTTAGCAGCCGCACCTTGATTACATCAATCTGTTTGTTGAGCTGCTTTTCCACCTGTTCAATCGTCCGCTCGTCCCCCTCTACAACGATGGTCATGCGGGAAACGGTCGGGTCTTCGGTTTCGCCAACCGCCAAACTTGCGATGTTAAATCCGCGCCGCGCAAAAAGTCCTGCTGTTCGGGAAAGGACACCCGATTTGTTTTCTACCAGCACCGACATAATCCGTTTCATAAGGTGTCCTCCTTTGCGTCTATCACACATTCTAGGATGCAGGAGCCTTCCATCTGCAAAAACGCGCAAAGAACGGCATCGGTTTGTGTAGGATGCGCCAGCCGAAGAAATGGAATGCGATATGCTGCTGCAATCCCACCGATGTCCGGCCCGCCGGACAGATCCACGCCAATTTCACGGCCGTCATATTTTTGTGACTGGATTTCGCGCACCATGCCCAAACAGCCGTTGTGCATCACCACCAGCTTTACCGGTACACCGTGCTGGTTGGCGGTTGCGAGCTCCATCATCGACATCTGGAATGCGCCGTCTCCACAGACCGCGAGCACCATCTGTTCTGGCGCTGCAAGCTTTGCGCCGATTGCGGCGGGCAGCGCATACCCCATGGTCCCCATGCCTCCGGTTGTGAGCAGCCGGCCCTCCCGCAACAGGCAGTTGCGGGCCGACCAGATTTGATTTTGTCCCACATCCGAAATGTAAAGCATCTGTCCGTTCAGAGCATGGGTCAGTTGTGCAATCACCTTGCATGGGTCGAGGCTGTCAGACTGTGCCGGCCGGTGCGCAAGCTGTCGGGCTCGCCAGATGTCCAGCGTCTGTTTCCAGCTGCTCCAATCACCATGCAAACTACACGCACAGAGCTGCTCCAACACCAACGCCGCGTCACCGACCAGCGGAATGGTGGTGCCGACATTTTTGCCGATTTCCGCCGAATCGATGTCAATGTGAATGACCGTGCGCTGCTCCAATTCCTGCGGTGCGCCAACCGCCCGATCTCCCACCCGCGCGCCGACGATCATCAGCAGGTCGCTTTCCTGGACTGCGCGATTGGCGACGCTTTCCCCGCTTTGGCCAAGCATCCCATAGTAAAGTGGGTGTTCGGTGGGAAGCGCGCCCAGTCCCATCATGGTGGTGACCGCAGGAAGTCCGGTTTGCTCACAAAAGGTGCGCAGCTGCGATTGCGCATTGGCGGAAAAAACGCCGCCGCCAGCGCATAAGAGCGGGCGTTTTGCAGAGGACAGCGCCGCCACAACCCGCTTGAGCTGCCCAGGATGCCCTTTGCTGCGCGGCTTATATCCGCGGATATCCACCGTTTGCGGGTAGGAAAATTCCAGCGTCTGCTGCTGGACGTCCATGGGCATATCGATTAACACCGGTCCTTTGCGACCGGTTGCAGCAATGTAAAATGCCTCCTTGAAGACGCGCGGAATTTCGCGTGTGTCCTTCACCAGATAGGTATATTTGGTAAACGGCTCGGCGGCACCGGTGGTGTCCACTTCTTGAAATACATCCCGCCCGAGCTGATAGGTGGGCACCTGGCCGGTGATCACCACCAGGGGCACCGAGTCGGAATAGGCGGTTGCAATCGCGGTGAATAGGTTGGTTGCGCCTGGGCCAGAGGTCGCAACACAGACCGCAGGGCGGCCGCTCACCCGTGCGTAGCCTGATGCAGCATGTCCCGCATTTTGTTCGGTACGGGTTAAAATGTGGCGGATGGAGGACGCCCGTAAGCAATCGTAAAATGGGCAAATGGCTGCTCCAGGGTAGCCAAATAGAAGTTTGACTCCCTCCAATTCCAGGCATTTCACCATCGCCTCTGCTCCAGTAAGAATCAAATGCGCTCCTCCTTTTAGATCAATCACAACAGTATACAAAAGTTTTCGCCAACCTTTTGCTCCGGCCTAAGAGCCGCCGCTGCGCGGCGGTTGGCCTCTGCACGTCGCTGCGGCGACAGTCAAAAGGCTGCAGATTCCAAAGGCAGCGCCTTTGGCCGCGCGCCGCAGAGCGCGGAATACTTTATCCGTGAAAGCGGATTTTGGAAAAGGTGAATTTCCGCCCTATGCAGTAGGGCAGAAAAAGGTTTTCCTTGTGTTGCTGCCTGATGTATCCTGCGGTGTTAATGCAGCTGGGTCGCATCCTCCAGCCGCAGCACGTCCTCATCCTCCTCCTCTGAGGCAGATGCTTCATCCCGTGCAGCGGGTGCGTCCAGGTCCAAATGAAAATCTACATTTGGATGTGCCAGCTTGAACATCTCCACCAGCTGCTCAAGCATCCTTCGGCTTTGCCGTTCGAACACCAGCGCATTGATGGGATACATCCGATTGTTTTTATACGCATCGGTGGTATTGTAAATCGTACTGTTTGCAAAAAAGGTCGGGTCGATCGAACGGTCATAAAAAATCAGATCGGGATACAAATTGACCGCCTGGTCCGCAGGATACTCCCAGTCGTAATATTCCGCTGCTGCATTTTCCACACCGATCAGCGACAGAAGCTCCTGTTCATAGCAGTCGCCGGTTGCCATCATCAGCGGGACCGCGCGCAGATAAATTCCCAAAATGCTGCTTTGCGCATTAGCAGCTTGCTCCAATGCCTCATAGCCTGCGCGGAGCGGTGCAAATACCTGTTCTCCGTTGCGTTTGCCGTCCTCCATGCCATCCAGGATGATGCCGATTGTGCGGTAAATTTCTGCGATGCCGTCCAGGTCGCTGGCGGGCGGCAGAATGACCACCTCTGCGCCCATCTGTTGCAAACGGATGGTGTCCTGCTGGCTCATCTGCGCAGAGGCAAATACAATCTGTGGGTCGGCTTCCTCCATAGTTCCCCAGTCCGGCAGCGCAGATGTGCCGCAGGACAGATTGTTTGTGACCCGCTCCGGATAATCGCAATAATCGCTGATGCCGGTCAGACGGTCGCGGCCGCCCAATTCACAGATAATCTCGGTGAGCGCCGGCGAGAGGGAGACGATTCGTTTCGGGCGGCGTTCAATGCGAATTTCGCCAATCGCGACAGGATAGTTTGGATCTACTACGGGAGCCTGGGAAACATCCGATGAGGAGGATGGTTCCTTTTCTTTGTCACTGCACGCTGCCAGACACAGCGCCAGCATTACAAGCAACAGCAATAACAGCCTGGTAAACCGGCTCATATGCCACCTCCATTTCAATTGGTTATCGCGCAATGCTTATGCCATTGTTTTTACTAATACGGCCTTTTGTGCATGTAGCCGGTTTTCTGCCTCGTCAAAAATTTCGTCTGCGTGCGCCTCAAATACCTCTGCGGTAATCTCCTCTCCGCGGTGTGCAGGCAGACAATGCTGTACCATAACGTCCGGCGCACAATTTGCCAGCAACCGGTCATTGATCTGATAGCCCACAAAGGCTTTTTTACGCAGTTCGGCCTCGTCTTCCTGTCCCATGGATGCCCAAACATCGGTGAAAATAACAGCTGCGCCTTTGGCGGCTTGCTCCGGCTGGTCGGTCAGCAGAAATTGATCGCCGTAGCCTTTGGCAAATTCCAACGCTTGCGGCGCTGGCCGGTAGTCCTGCGGGGTGGCAATCGAAACCGACATGCCCGCCAGAAGTCCGCCGACAATCAGAGAATTGGCCATATTGTTGCCGTCTCCGATGTAGCAGAGCTTGAGCCCTTCCAGCCGGCCCTTATGCTCACGGATGGTCAACAGGTCGGCCAACACCTGGCAGGGATGGCAATAGTCGGTTAAGCCGTTGATGATCGGGATAGAACCGTATTTTGCGAGATCCTCAACCTCCTGCTGGGCAAAGGTGCGAATCATGATGCCGTCCAGGTAACGGGAGAGCACCCGTGCGGTGTCCTGGACCGGCTCGCCGCGGCCAATTTGCAGATCGCGGGAGGAGAGAAACAAAGCGGTTCCACCTAGCTGACTCATTCCCACCTCGAAGGAAACCCGCGTGCGGGTGGAGGATTTTTGGAAAATCATCCCCAGCGTTTTTCCTTTGAGCAGCGGATGGCGAATGCCTGCCTTTTGCTCGGCCTTCAGCGTTGCAGCCAGATCCAGCAGCTCATAAAGCTCCTGCTTGCTCAGATCCTGCATCTTTAATAAATGTTTCATGGTGTTTCCTTCTTTCTGTTGGTGGGTTCTATTTTCATAGGGGGTTATGAATCATGAATCCTTAGCGCCTCTAAAGCGTCTAAAAATGCGCGGATGCTTGCAATCTGTTTTTCCACTTCGCAGGGCGCCGGACCACCTTCACTGATTCGCCCACACACGCAGGTTTCCAGGTTGATTGCCTCAAACACATCCGCCTCGAATGCCGGATGTGCAGCTTGGTAGTCTGCAAGCGGCAGGGTCTCCAATGTTAGGCCGCGGCTGATGCACTGTGCAACCAACGCTCCGGTACATTTATATGCGTCGCGGAAAGGCACCCCCTTTTTGGTGAGGTAGTCTGCGCAGTCGGTTGCATTGATAAACCCTTTTGCCGCTGCTGCACGCATATTCTCTTTTAATATGGTCATGGTGTCAATCATGGGGAGGACGGTGGCCAAACAAGCCTTTACAGTATCCACTGCATCAAAGATCGCCTCCTTATCCTCCTGCATATCCTTGTTGTACGCGAGTGGCAAGCCCTTGAGCATGGTCAGAAGCGAGATTAGGTCCCCGTAAACGCGCCCGGTTTTGCCGCGCACCAGCTCGCAGATGTCGGGGTTTTTCTTCTGCGGCATGATAGAGGAGCCGGTTGCAAATGCGTCATCCAATTCGATAAACTTAAACTCCCAGGAGCACCAGGCGACGACCTCCTCCGAAAGACGCGACAGGTGCATCATAATGGTTGCAATTGCACTGGCGATCTCGATGCAGTAATCACGGTCGGATACGCCGTCAAGCGAGTTGGACATCACCCCGTCAAAGCCGAGCTTTTGTGCAACCAGCTGGCGGTTGATGGGGTAGGTGGTGCCCGCCAGTGCGCCAGAACCGAGCGGCAATTGATTCATCCGCCGTGAGGCGTCGTCCAATCGCCCCACATCCCGCACAAACATACTTGCATAGGCCATCAGATGGTGCGCGAAGGTGATGGGCTGCGCCCGCTGCAAATGGGTGTACCCGGGCATGACCGTTTCGGTATGTGCAGCGGCTTTTTCTGCAAAGGTGCGAATCAGCGCCAGCAACAGAGCGCGGACTTCCTTTAGCTCGTCCCGCAGATATAGCCGCAGATCAAGCGCTACCTGGTCGTTGCGGGAACGCGCGGTATGCAGTCGCTTGCCTGCATCGCCGATCCGTGCGGTGAGCACCTGCTCGACAAACATGTGGATGTCTTCTGCCTCTGGATCAATTTCGAGTCTGCCGCTTTTTAGCTCCTCATAAATCTGCGCCAGTCCATCGGTGATTTGCGCAGCGTCCTGCGCCGAAATAATGCCCTGTGCCGCAAGCATCTGTGCGTGCGCCATCGAGCCCTTGATATCCTGCTCATACATCCGCGAGTCAAACCGGATGGAAGAATTAAAGTCGTTGAGCCGCTCATCGGCCTCTTTGGAAAATCTGCCTGCCCATAGTTTCATATTGATAACCTCCGCTGCTAAAAACAAACGCAGCATCGGGACATTTCCCGACGCTGCGCCCCTTTATTTTCTATTCTATCACTTTATCCGCTTCTCGTCCAGCAGTGCCTTCACCTTAATCGGCAATCCAAACAGATTGATAAAGCCTGCGGAATCCGCCTGATCATATACATGGTCCTCTCCAAAGGTCGCAATCTCCTCCGAATAGAGCGAATGGGAGGAGGTCATGCCTGCATCGATGATGTTGCCCTTGTAAAGCTTCATTTTCACATCACCGGTGACATTCTGCTGGGTGCTGTCCACAAATGCGCTCATTGCCTCGCGCAAGGGGGTAAACCACTGGCCGTTATATACAATCTCGCTGAACTTGATGGCCATTTGCATTTTGTAATGCTGGGTCTCCTTATCCAGACAGATTTCCTCCAGCTTTTGGTGTGCGTGATAAAGAATCGTTCCGCCTGGTGTCTCATATACACCGCGGCTCTTCATCCCAACCAGCCGGTTTTCTACCATATCGATAATCCCGATGCCGTTTGCACCGCCCAGCTGGTTTAGCTTTTTGATAATGTCAACCGCCTTCATTTTGACGCCGTCCACTGCAACCGGTACACCGGCCTCAAAGCTGACGGTCACATAGGTTGGTGCGTCCGGAGCCTTTTCTGGGGATACCCCCATCTCCAAAATTTTGTCGTACTGCGGCTCGATCGAGGGGTCCTCCAGGTCGAGTCCTTCGTGTGAAAGATGCCACAGGTTTTTATCCTTGGAGTAGTTGGTTTCCCGGTTGATTTTTAGCGGGATTTGGTGCTCCTCCGCATAGGCGATTTCCTTCTCGCGGCTATTGAGCTCCCAGAACCGCCAGGGAGCAATAATATCCATCGTCGGAGCAAATGCGCGGATGCCCAGCTCAAACCTCACCTGGTCGTTGCCTTTGCCGGTGCAGCCGTGTGCAATCGCGTCTGCGCCCTCAGCCTTTGCAATCTCTACCAAACGTTTTGCAATAATCGGCCGTGCAAAAGAGGTACCCAGCAGATAGCGCCCTTCATAGGCCGCCCCCGCCTTCAGGGTGGGAACGATGAACTCATCGACAAACGCTTCTGTCAAATCTTCAATATAGCATTTGGAAGCACCGGTTTTCAGCGCTTTTTCCTCCAGGCCCTCCAGCTCGCCGTCGCCTTGGCCGACATTGGCCGCGACCGCGATTACCTCACAATGATAGTGCTCTTTGAGCCAGGGAATGATAACCGATGTATCCAAACCGCCCGAATAGGCGAGCACAACCTTTTTGTATGTTTTCTCCATCTCTAGGTACCTCCATGCTGTATGTTTTATAATGAAAATACTTTTATCAAACGCATTGACCGGATCACTGCCACCTATTATACATCATATTTATGCAAAATCAAGCTTTTTATTGCATAAATATTCGGATATTGCAGATTTTTATTGGTTGAATATGCACAAAGTTTGTGCAATGCAGCTGTCTCTTTGAATGGAGATAAAATATCCTGCATGGTTAGGCCTTTTGAATCGGGAAGCAGACCTCGGTTACCCAGTTATCCGGATTGGGGTCCTGGGCAGGACTGACCACATAAATATTGAACATGGGGCCACAAAAACGGTAGCTATTTTTCTCCACCCATAATGCAACCGCGGTACAAACATCACTCACCTGTTCGTAGGCGCCCCGGATGGTGACAGAGGCGACCTGCTGTGCAGGCTCCTGACGAAAGCGGATGTGCGCCGTGTCCTGATAGCTGCCGACCACCGCTTGCTGAATTTCTACATCAACGTTTTCCTCCTGGAACCCCTCGTCATAAAAGGTTGCAATTGCATAGCATGGGCTTGCAAATTGTAAATGCTGTGGGGCGCTTTCCTGATAAAATAGCGACCAAAGCTCCCCCTCCTGCTGGTAGCTGGGGATGATCTTGCGCAATGCACCTACCTGACGTGCGGGGATTTCCTTCACCAAAATATCAAAACTCATAATGGATACTTCCTTTCCTAATTGTGTGAGTGCGGAGTCGAGAAGGGAGAGCTGGCCATTCATCTGCTCTAGTTGTACCACTAACTCTCGCTTGCGCTGGGTGAATCGCTCCCGCAATGCGTCGGGGTCCTGTGCGTCACGCAGCAGATCGCCGATCGTACCTAGTGAAAACCCCATCCCTCGCAGTGCTTGTATCCTGCGTGCGGTTAACAGCTGCGCAGCCGTATAATAACGGTATCCGGTGGCGCTGTCAATCTGTGCGGGGATCAGCAGCCCGATGTCGTGATAGTGGCGCAACATGCGCATACTAATGAAACTAAGCCTGGAAAATTCTCCAATCCGAAACATCCTGTTGTTACCTCCTGTTATGCTAGCATTTTTTGAGCTCATCTCTAGCTTACAGTCTCACACAATGAGAAGGTCAAGTAGATTCTTTCAAAATAGATGCTAAAAATCAAGAAAGATTTTTATGCAAAATGCTGCTTTATGAAAATGCCTTTTTCTGGATTTGCGCCCAGTTTCTATTTTCACACCAATATAAAATGTTTTCGCTTACATCAAATACCATGGAAACCACAGTGGGACAAACGGTTTGTGCGGTTTCCTTTAAAATATGAAAGCAGTCCGAAACATCAAAGTCATCATTTGTGTGTTCTAATAGCTCGGTGGCCTTTTGATAACGGTCCCAGCCCATCCAAGGATGCTGTTCACGATCCATCTTAAAGGGCGAGAAGTTTGTGAGCACCGAATAAGCAGGGCGTTCCTTATAATAATAACCCTGTCCAGGGACAATTTGCAGCACGTTTCCATTCTTGTCGGAGAGTTGCGCCTGGAAGGTCACCCCTGGGACACTGGAAACCGTCTCCCGTTCAACCAGCTGCTTAATTTCTCCAAAGCTCTTTTTGCCAAGCAAGAGGTCCATATCTATTTCAAGAATGGGAATGCAGGCTTCGTTTGTTGGATCACTGCGCTGGTCAAATGGCCAGCAGGTTGGCATAGCGATAAAATCACCCCTGGCATTGGCGCCAAATAACGGAAGCCACCCTTTGTCGGGGTCATAGATGTTGATGGAAACCCGATCTTCCTCCACGACGATCTGATACTCCATTTCTAAAATATCAAGGTTCCAGCCAACAAGTGTTTTTTTGCGATTGGAAATAATACTCGTACACATCATAGATTCTCCTTAAATTTTCCATTTTTATCTTTAACAATAGCATCTTAGAAAAAAGAAAGCAAGGTTGCTTTTTTCTTATAAAGATGTGTAAATACCCAAATTCGGGGAAATACTAAGAGAAACCTGAGCAGGGAGAGAAGATTTTTAAAAATAGTTTTCCACATCAAAATGTTGAGAAGGTGGAAAGCACGGCTTGTACAAGCACTCTGTCTCTGTTGAGAGATTGTGGAAATAAATTTTGTCAAAAAAACGTGAAAAAATTGGAGAAAAGGGGTTGACACTGGGCGAAAAGGATGGTATTATAACTAAGCTGTCTCGCGAGGGACGGCGTGGCACCTTGAAAAGTGAACAACAAGAAAGAAAAGAAGCTTCAAGCAGTGTAAACT
>CAJUJI010000093.1 GCA_910586875.1 uncultured Anaerotruncus sp.
TATAAATTCTACATATATCATTTCTGAACAGCTTTTTACCTTTGCAGTGATCCTTCCACGCGTTCTCCCAGCACTTTTGTATGCTGATTATAAAAGCATTATCCCCTTGTCGCGTGCTATCATACCCATTCGTACCTCCCATTTTGAACACTCGCCTTGCATAAAAGAAAAAGCCCCCAATGGGGGCTTTTTTTGCATCGCTGTGATTTATTTGCGGTTTTCCAGCGCCTTCTTGACCTCCTCGGTAAGAAGCGGCAGAATCTTGAGCACATCGCCGACGACACCATAATCTGCGACCTCAAAAATCGGTGCATATGGGTCCTTATTGATTGCAACGATGATGTCCGAATCCTCCATGCCCGCCAGATGCTGAATTGCGCCGGAGATGCCGCACGCAATATACAGATTCGGACGGACGGTTTTACCGGTCTGACCAACCTGACGGTCCTTCTCGACCCAGCCAGCGTCCACACAGGCGCGGGAGGAAGAAACAGTGCCGCCGAACGCAGTAGCCAGCTCCTCAAGCAGCTTGAAGTTCTCCGGACCACCCATGCCACGGCCGCCGGAAACCAGAACCTTCGCATCCTGGATATCCATTTTGCCAGCGGTTTTTTTGACGATCTCCAGAATCTCTACGTTTTTATGTGCCGCCAAATCGGAGGTGGTGAACTGTTCAATAGACGCTTTCGCGCTATCATCCACATCCGCCTTCTGCATAACGCCAGGGCGAACGGTCGCCATCTGCGGGCGATGCTCCGGACAAAGGATGGTTGCCATGATGTTACCGCCGAATGCCGGACGGGTCATCATAAGATTCTTTGTCTCCGGATCAATTTCCAGCTTGGTGCAGTCTGCGGTCAAACCGGTGTGTACACGCGCAGAAACACGCGGCGCCATATCGCGGCCGATTGCGGTCGCTCCATACAGCACAACAGCAGGTTTTTTCGCCTCGATAATCTCGTACATCGCCTGTACATACGGCTCGGTGGTATAGACCTCCAGTGCGGGATCGTCCACAACAACCACCTTATCTGCGCCGTACTTCGCCAGGTTGCTGCACAAATCCGCAACCTTATAGCCGAGCAGCACCGCGGTTACCTCGGTATCCAAATCCTTTGCCAGCTGCTTTCCCTTGCCAATCAGCTCGTAGGAAACGCTGGAGACTTTATTATCTACCTGCTGAACAAAAACAAATACGCCTTTATAATCTTGAATGCTCATTTTTGTCACCACTTCCTACTTACAGAATAAATTTTTCATGCAGCTTCTCGATCAAGAAATCGACCGATTCCTTTGTATCGAGCGTTACAACAGTTCCCTTGCCCTTGAGCTCTTTGGTGAAGGACTTGAATACGCGGGTTGGCGAACCCTTTAGGCCAATGTTGCTGTCCTCAACATCCAAATCCGGGCGGTTCCAGACGGTGACCTGCTTCTCGCGGAATGCGTCAAAAATTCCGCCTGGGGTCATATAACGCGGCTCGTTGAGCTCGGAAAGCGCGGTAATCAGGCAAGGCATTTTCACCTTGATCACATGATAGCGGTCCTCATACTGGCGCTGTACAACAACACTGTCGCCTTCAATGGAAATTTTTTCGGCGTAGCTGATGTTCGGCAGGTTCAGATGCTCCGCAATCTGCGGGCCAACCTGTGCGGTATCGCCATCGATCGCCTGACGGCCGGTGATAATCAGGTCATACGGCAGCTTTTTGACCGCTGAGGCCAATGTAGAGGAGGTTGCCCAGGTATCCGCACCGCCAAATGCGCGGTCGGTCACCAGAATCGCCTCGTCAGCGCCCATCGCGAGCGCCTCACGCAGCGCCAGATCCGCCTGAGGCGGTCCCATCGAAATAACCGTCACCTTTGCGCCGTTTTCGTCTTTGATGCGCAGAGCCGCTTCCAGCCCCGCCTTATCGTCAGGATTGATGATGCTGGGAATTCCATCACGAATCAATGTACCGGTTACCGGATCGAGCTTTACTTCATTGGTATCCGGCACCTGCTTGATGCAAACGATAATATTCATCTGTTGTCACTCCTTTACTTCAGAATCGAGCCAGAGATTACCATACGCTGCACTTCGCTGGTACCCTCATAGATTTCGGTAATCTTTGCGTCACGCATCATCCGCTCCACCGGATACTCACGGGTGTAGCCGTATCCGCCGAACATCTGCACGCACTTGGTGGTCACTTCCATCGCGGTTTCAGCTGCGAACAGCTTCGCCATCGCCGCATCTGCGGAGAACACCTTCTTGGTATCCTTTGCAATCGCTGCGCTGTAAACCAGCAGACGGGCAGCCTCTATCTTGGTCTTGAGGTCGGCCAACTGGAACTGGGTGTTCTGGAATGCAGAAATTGGACGTCCGAACTGCTTGCGCTCCTTGACATACTTCACCGTCTCGTCAAATGCGCCCTGTGCGATGCCCAGCGCCTGTGCTGCGATACCGATACGGCCGCCATCCAGCGTCTGCATTGCGATCCCAAAGCCCTTGCCCTCTTGGCCGAGCAGGTTCTCCTTTGGAACGATGCAGTTCTCGAAGATGAGCTCGGTGGTAGAGGAGCCACGGATACCCATTTTCAGCTCTTTCTTGCCAATCGAGAAGCCGGGGAAATCCTTCTCTACGATAAACGCGGAGATGCCGCGGGTGCCCTTGGATTTATCGGTCATCGCAAAGATGATATAAGTATCCGCCTTGCCGCCGTTGGTGATAAAGATTTTCGAGCCGTTGAGCACATAATGGTCGCCATCCAGCACCGCCTTGGTCTGCTGACCGGAAGCATCGGTGCCCGCGCCCGGCTCGGTCAGGCCGAATGCGCCCAGATGCTCACCCTTTGCCAGCGGAACCAGATACTTTTGAATCTGCTCGGGGGTACCAAACCTTTTAATCGGATCGCCGCCCAAAGAGGTATGTGCGGAAACGATAACGCCGGTGGTGCCACAAACGCGGGAGAGCTCCTCCACGCACATTGCATAGGTCAGGGTGTCGCAGCCCTGGCCGCCGTACTCTTTCGGGAATGGGATGCCCAAAAAGCCGTATTTCGCCAGCTTTTCAACCGTCTCGGCGGGGAAGCGCTCCTCCTCGTCCACCTCTTGTGCAAGCGGCTTTACTTCTTTTTCTGCAAAATCGCGGAACAGCTGTCTTGCCATCTGCTGCTCTTTGCTCAATACAAAGTCCATGCAAGTTCCTCCTATGTTTATTGAAGCCTCTGAAAGCTGTGCGATCCTTTGGGAAGACCGCACAGCCTTTGCGGGCCTAGATTCAGTTCTTATTTGGCGTAGTTATAGAAACCTTCGCCGGTCTTTCTACCCAGCTTGCCGCCGCGCACCATCTTTCTGAGCAGCGGATGCGGACGATATTTCGGATCGCCGAACTCGTTGTACAGGACCTCCATAATTGCCAAGCAGACGTCCAGGCCAACCAGATCGCCCAGCTCCAGCGGGCCCATCGGGTGGTTGGCGCCCAGCTTCATTGCAGCGTCGATGCCCTCGACAGAAGCGATGCCATCCGCATAGATGCCAATTGCCTCATTGATCATCGGAATCAGGATGCGGTTGACCACAAAGCCAGCGCCCTCCTTGACCTCGACAGGAGTCTTGCCGATCTCTTTGGCAATGCCGATGATCTTCTCGACCGTTTCAGGGGTGGTGTGCAGGCCAGCGATAACCTCGACCAGCTTCATAACCGGTGCAGGATTGAAGAAGTGCATACCGATAATCGCGCGATCCAGCCCATTGGACATCTCGGTGAGCGACAGCGAGGAGGTATTGGAAGCAAAAATCGCATCCGGTTTACAGATGGTTTGCAGCTTACCGAACAGCTCTTTTTTCAGGTCCATCCGCTCCAGCGCAGCCTCAACCACCAGGTCGCAATCTGCTACGGCATCGTTAAGACCGGTTGTGATCTTGCCCAGGATCTCGTCCATCTTTGCCTGCTCCATCTTGCCCTTGGAGACCAGGCGCGCCAGCGACTTTTCAATCTTCTTTTTGCCGCCCGCAGCAAACTCCTCCGAGATGTCGCACAATACGACCTCGTAGCCGTCGGTGACTGCGAACGCCTGCGCGATGCCGGAACCCATCGTTCCTGCGCCGATAACGCCAACTTTCATTGTTTTGTTCCTCCATTCTATTTTTAAAAAAATAGTGCGTGTTTCCTGTTTTGCTTTTGGGGATTGCAGGGGGCTTTTTCTCTTGCAAAAATCCCTCTCTTGCCGCATGACGCAAGTCATGCGGCAATTCACCCCGAGAATGCGCTTCTCAGGATAAAGTGTTCCGCGCTGTGCGCAGCGCGACCAAAGGCGCTGCCTTTGGAAACCGCAGCCTTTTGAAAAAGGCTGGCGAAAACTTTTGAGAATTTTAACGGTTCACGAATGGGTCGGGTTTGCGTTTCTCTACAAATGCCGCCATCGCGTTACGCTGATCCTCGCTCTCGAAGCAGGAGCCGAACAGCTTCTCCTCAATCACAATCGCCTCGTCGATGCCCACCTGCATACCGTCGTTGATTGCCTTCTTGGTTGCGCGCACCGCAATCGGAGCGTTGCGTGCAATCTTCTCCGCCAATTTGGCCGCCTCATCCATCAGGCTCTCGAGCGGGTACACCGCATTGACCAGGCCCAGTGCAAGCGCTGCATCCGCTTTCATTTTATTGGTGGTATAGAGCAGCTCTTTCGCTTTGCCCAGACCGATAATCCGCGCCAAACGCTGGGTGCCGCCAAAGCCTGCGGTGATGCCCAGCGAAACCTCCGGCTGTGCGAATACAGCATTTTCGGATGCAATGCGAATATCACAGGACATCGCAAGCTCGCAGCCGCCGCCCAGCGCAAACCCATTGATTGCAGCGATCACCGGAATGGGGAACGCTTCGATTTTGCGGAATACGTCGTTGCCCTTCTTGCCGAACGCTTCGCCCTCCGCTTTGCTAAGGCCGCTCATCTCACCGATATCCGCGCCTGCCACAAAGGATTTTTCTCCTGCGCCGGTCAGGATCACACAGCGGGTTTCCTCCAGGCTGATGCTGTCAAACGTCTGCTCCAGCTCGCCGAGCACCTCAGAATTCAACGCATTGAGCGCCTTCTGCCGGTCGATGGTGACAATGCCAACAAAGCCGCGTTGCTCATACTTCACAAACTGCATAAGTAACCTGCCTCCATTCTCTCTATTTATTTTAGGACTGCTCAGACGGTCCCTTGCACCAAAAATGGCGCACAGACCACCAAGCCCCAGCTAAGCAGGGGCTTGACAGCCTATTGTTTTTGTTTATTTGATGTTTTCCACAACGGTGGAAACGCCCATGCCGCCGCCGACACAGAGGGTCGCCAAGCCCTTGCCCGCCTCACGGCGTTTGAGCTCATGCAGCAATGTGACCAGAATCCGGCAGCCGGAAGCGCCCACCGGATGGCCCAGAGAAATCGCGCCGCCATTGACATTGACCTTGGAAGCGTCCCATTTCAGGTCCATGCCAACTGCCAGCGATTGCGCAGCAAATGCCTCGTTCGCCTCGATCAAGTCCATATCCTCAATCTTCAGACCGGTGCGGTCAAACAGCTTCTTGGTGGAAGCAGCCGGTCCGATTCCCATGATGGAGGGGTCTACGCCTGCGGAAGCGCCTGCAACCCATTTTGCCATCGGCTTGATGCCCAGCTCAGCAGCCTTTTCCGCGCTCATTACAACAACAGCAGCAGCGCCGTCATTGATACCGGAAGCGTTTGCAGCGGTTACGCTTCCGTCCTTTTTGAAGGCAGGGCGCAGCTTCGCAAGGCCATCCGCGGTCACGCCATCGCGCGGGAACTCGTCCTTATCGAACATGACGGTTTCCTTCTTGACCTTGACCGGCACTGGTACAATCTCGTCTACAAATTTACCGGCGTTGCGTGCAGCTTCGCACTTCTGCTGGCTAGCAGCCGCAAACTCATCCTGCATCTCGCGGGTGATGCCATATTTCTCGGCGACATTTTCAGCGGTAATGCCCATATGGTAATCGTTGAACGCATCCCACAGCGCGTCACGAATCATTGTATCAACCAGCTTGCCATCGTTCATGCGATAGCCAAAGCGAGCCTGCGGCAAAGCATACGGAGCAGCGGACATATTCTCCATACCGCCTGCAACAATGATATCCGCCTCGCCAGCCATAATCATCGCAGCAGCGGTGTTGACGCATTTGAGGCCGGAGCCGCAAACATTGTTGACCGTCAGCGCCGGTACATCAATCGGCAGCCCTGCATGCAGCGTCGCCTGACGCGCAACATTCTGCCCCTGCGCTGCCTGAAGCACGCAGCCCATCAGCACCTCATCCACCTGCTCCGGCTTGATGCCTGCACGGTTGATTGCCTCTTTGATTACAATAGCGCCCAGCTGCTCCACAGGAACATTGGCCAGCGAGCCGCCCATCTTGCCGATTGCAGTACGGCAAGCGCCTACCAGAACTACTTCTCTTGACATATTGACCGCCTCCGATAGTTTTTATTGATTGAGCCATTCAAAAATTATTGCTCTGATGGCTCTTATTATACTCCTCTTTTTCTGAGATTGCTACCTTTTTAACAATTCGTTTTTAATTTTTTACACTCTGGATAGGGAATGTAGTTTACAATCGGTTTTTTCGTTAAAATGACCAAAGCTCATGTTGCAATTGCAACATGAGCTTTCTATCTTTCTTTCCTTTTTCTAATCAATCTCATTTTATCCACCACAGAGCGCCCTTTTCGCAGCCGCACCCTTTGATTGCAGGACCACTAGACGCATTCTGCGCGTCTCATCCACCATATAAACACACACATTCTTTTTTAAGCGTGTTGGCTACGAATAGGGCTGAAAGTGGCCAATAAACGGCTGGCTCTTGTGGAAAAAAGCAGCATAGGATTGGGAGTTGCCTTTAAATTTTTTTTTTAAACAATACCAGCTTGACCGTATCCCCTTCAACCTCGACCGAGGCTCTGTCCAACATTTGGCCGACCAGCGGCAGCTGACTTTCGGGCGCTTGGGAGTTTACTCCTGCCAGTTCCCAAAACAGCTCCTCCATCGCAGCGTCTTTTGTTTTGTTCTCGACTACCAAAAAGCGCTTTAAGCTTTCTATCTTTCGTTGCATCTCTGGTTGGTAATGGCTGGTCAAAGTCAGCTCACAGCCATCCTCCAAAGCTCTCATATCCATCTGCACATTTTTTGAGCCGATATTAAAAAAGAAAATCATCAGCTCATCCACAATTTTGGACATCTTTCTAACCGTCGCGTTCATAAAAACCCCTTTCTGCCAAGGGTTCTCCCCTGGCGAGTCTATTGCTCTTTTTCGCGCTTGAGCGCTTCAATCAAGGGCAGCAGTACAATACATACCAACCCCGCAGAAAAACCGTTGTTATATAAGTTCAGCCCTGCATGGAGGATGCCCACATTCAGCACAACCGATGCGTGAACAAAGCCTGCAATCATCCCCCAAATCCAACCAAACTGGCCCGCAATCGGTGCAAGCCCCGTTGCAAACAGTGCTGCCAGCAGCACCGCCGGGTCCTGCAACTCCCAAACCATGAAAAACGAGCTGAGCACAACCCCGAGCACAACCGGCGTAATATTGCGGATGTGCTTACCAAATGCGCCAAAGCCGCAAACCGAAAAAATTCCGCCAATTGTTGGGCCGTTAAGCTGTCCGCCGACCAAAAGCACATACACGGTCGCCGCTACGCCGACAATCCCCATGTTCATTAAGGTAACGGGATAGCCGTCTAAAATCACAAAGTCCGCAATCGAACGGCCGCTGTGACGGGTAAGCCGCCACAAATTCTGAAAGCTATTTCCATTCCACAAAAAGCCCACCAGGACCATGCTGGAAAACAGCAGAAACAAAAAGATAAATAAACTAAAATTATTGCCAGTGCTCCACTCAAAGCGTGTTTCAAAGTCATGTCCCATCGACTTAAAGATAGAGGCCAGCACCATGCCAATCAGTCCCGCGGTAAAGCCTACATTATAAAGATTATAACCTTGGTGAATGCGCATGGTATAGGTAGAAATCGGCGGCAGCACAAATCCAATCGCAATTCCGACCAGCCAGCCGGAAACTGCGCTGCTGGTCGACCCGCGGGTCATGCTCAGCGAGATCACCTCGGTGACAACCGGCGCCAGTGCCGTCCCGTAAAGGGTCGCATAGATATATTTCCCAAACGACTCCCTTTTATAAATAGAATATAAGTACCCGCCTAGAATAATTGGCAGAATGTTGCAGATGTCCTTGCCGAACAACGAAAAGCCCGCCATCAGGAATAGACAAGCAATATTCATGCCGGTAAAGCTGGTCTTAGTGGCCCACATCAGCCCAATGGACATCAGTGTCACCAATCCCGCATTGACAAACGCGCCGCCCATCCCGCCTACTACAATCGAGTCGGTGATCAGGCCCGCCTGCGTATTCACAATTGCAGATACCCCCTGTATAATTTCTGTCGGGGTATTGCAGGTAAGCCCATACAAAATCAGAATTACCGCAAATGCAAGCATTGTGAAACGCACATAGGTTTCTTGCTTTTCGGTTTTATAAACTGGCAGCTTTGGCAAAATGGGTTCCCCCTGTATCATTCGTTTTTACCAGTTTACCATAAAAATCAAAATTCGCCAACTATTTTTTTAGCGAATTAGCCAGCCTTCTCACAATCCAATCACAACCAAATATTTTTGCCAGCCTTCTTGAAAAGGCGCTGGCCGCTTATACGCTTGTAAAGTTTGTACAGCTCGTACCCTATCAAATAAGCGCTCAGGTTTTTCTTAAAAATTCCTGATGACAGGCTGGGCAGGTGATGCAGATTTTGCCTCGTCCACGCGGAACACGCACCTTCTTTTTACAGAAGGGACAGCGAAAATGACGGTGCGTGCGGCTTTCGCGCGCGACTGTGGCGACCTCCTCCAAATGACGGCGCAACGGCCACCAGAGTTGCAGGAACTTTTGGTTTTCCTGACGCCGCGCCTGGATGTTCCGCGAAAAAATACGCAGATAGCACAGCACCAACGCCACCAGCCCCAGCATGGACAAAACACCGAAGTGGGTCAGGCGCGCAAGAAATGTGAGCAGAATGCTTGCACCCAACAGTGCCCAGGTCAGTTGGTCGGCGCCATATCGCCCTGCCATCAGCCTACGCAGCCAATCCATTCTTTGCTCCCTCCCTTTGTCCGAAATGGATGAGTTGCCTTTATCTTATCATAACCTGTTCAAAACTACAACGGAAGTTTTTGCTCAAAATGCACTAAAAAATCTTATCCTTATTGTGCATTACCTCCAGATCCCTTGCATTTTTGCGTTTTCAACCTTATAATATACGCAGACGCAAACGCAATTTATTGCTATATGATGGAGGAATTTGTCGCTTATGGACACTGAAAAGCTATATGAAAAGGACCCCTATTTAAAAACCTTCTCTGCCACGGTCACCAGCTGCCGGCCGGAAAAACAGCTCTGGCTGGTGACGCTTGACCGCACCGCCTTTTTTCCGGAGGGAGGCGGGCAGCCCTATGATATTGGCACGCTCGATGAAATTCCGGTGCAGCAGGTACACCTTAAAAATGGAGAGCTGCTGCATTATACCTGCCAACCGCTGGCTGTAGGAACACAGGTTACCGGCCGCATCGACTGGGTGCGCCGCTTTGATCTGATGCAGCAGCACTCCGGCGAGCATATTATCAGCGGACTGATTCACCAAAAGTACGGCTATGACAATGTCGGCTTTCATCTGGGGCTAGAAAATATGACCATCGATCTAAGCGGTGAATTGGATATGGACCAGCTAGCGGAAATTGAGGCGGCTGCCAACGCTTATATTTGGGAAAATCATCCCACCGAAATTAGCTGTCCTCCCCCAGAGGAGCTGTCTACCTTACCCTACCGCAGCAAAAAGGAGCTAACCGGTGTTGTGCGGATTGTGCGGTTTCCTGGTGCAGACCTCTGCGCCTGTTGTGGGACGCATGTCGCTTATACCGGTGAAATCGGGTTGGTAAAGCTGCTTTCCTGCCAGCGCTTTCGAGAGGGGGTGCGCATCGAGCTGCTCTGCGGTAAACGTGCTGTGGCTTATTGCAGCACCATTCTTGCGCAAAACCACCAAACCTCTGTGCTGCTCTCCGCCAAGGTGCGCGAAACCGCAGCCGCCGTCCGACGTCTGTACGAGGAGCATCAACAGCAGATCTACCGTCTTACCGAGCTGGAAAATCAACAGTTTGTCCGTCAGGCACAGGCGCTTGCAGGAAAAGGTGATGTGCTTTTATTTGAGGATAGGCTTTCGCCGGATGGCGTACGCCGCCTTGCTATCGCTGTGCTGGAGCAGTGCGGCGGCCTATGTGCAGTTTTTTCCGGCGATGATGCCAACGGTTATAAATATGCGCTCGGCCAAAAGGGAGGGGATTTACGCGTTTTGGTCCAACAGCTTAACAGCAGCCTAAATGGGCGAGGCGGCGGCAAGCCATTTTTTGCGCAGGGCTCTGTACAAGCAGCGCGCGCCGCCATTGAAGCATTTTTCCAGAATAAAAAAGCTCTGTGTTAACCACAGAGCTTTTTATTTAATTTAATAGGCCGTTCAGCTGGTCACACATATTTCGGATTTGTTCCCGATAAAACTGGTTTTTTCGCTGGATCTCCCGCACCTCTAAGCTATGCTTGATTTTGAATTTCAAAATGTCCCCATTGACCGGCTTTTGAATGAAATCGTCCGCACCGGCCTGGATTGCCTGAACCTGATAATCCGCCCGCTTCATACCAGAAAGAATGATGACAGCGATATTACACAGCTTTGGGTCCTCCTGCAACAGCTTGAGAACCTCCAGACCGCCCATGCCAGGCATAATCAGATCCAACAGAATCACATCCGGCGGCACCGATTCCTTCAAATATCCCAGCGCCTGCACACCGGATTCCATTGTAGATATTTCGTATTCCTTACCTAGTACAGCCTTTATAATCGCCAGAACAGTCGCATTATCATCTACAACCATAACCTTATACAAAGTACTTCCTCCCATTATCTTCCCGATTTATCCTATCATTTTGGTGAGTCCGGTAAGCAGTTTTTCTGCGGTGCCCAAAACAACCGCGCAATATATATTATTATAACATAATTCTGCTTAGATAGAAAGTTTTTCTTTTTTATTTTGTTGCATAAATTTTCCAATTTATATCAATCCACTTTCTCTTATGTATCCATATGAATATCTAAAATTATCTGTTAAATAATTTATGTTAAGAAAGATTTCCGTTACACTATTATTGATCAGGTTTTAGGGGGAATGGATATGTCAAGTGCTCGGGCCGTATCTTTTGAAAACCGGGACCGCTATATTGAAATTGGTTTAAATATCGCATACTATCGGAAAAAGATGGGCATGAACCAGGAGCAGCTAGCTGAAAAAGCCTGCATGAGCCGTTCCCACCTGGGCGCTATCGAAGCCCCAAATATCATTCGCACCTTCTCGCTGGAATTGCTGTTGGACATTGCAAACGTGCTGCAAATCGAACCTTCTAAATTGTTGGAGCACCGCGCATAATAAAGCCTATGCTGCCTCCTGGCAAAAGATGGACGAAAATTTTCATGCGCTTCCGTGATGGAACAGGAGCGCCCGCATGAGCGGGCGCTCCTTTCGCTTGGGTGAGATTTATTTCTCGTTTTTCTTATAGATTGCCAGTCCAGCAGCGGTCATCGACGCGATT
>CAJUJI010000094.1 GCA_910586875.1 uncultured Anaerotruncus sp.
GAGACAGTACCTCCATTATCCAACCGATTCTTGATAAAGCGCTGCCAGCTCCGGCAGCGCTGTTTTCCGCCAAACCTTACTGATGTCATAGGACCTCAAAGTTTGATTTATCAGAAAGTTTTCCCCTGTTGTTTTTCTGTCGCTATTATAGCATAGGGGCAAGGCAATTTCAATCATAAGATCCTTCACAGATGGTTGATCATACTGGCAAGATAGCCTGCGCCGAACCCATTGTCAATATTGACAACACTGACGCCGCTTGCACAGGAGTTGAGCATAGAAAGCAGTGCAGAAACGCCGCCAAAGCTGGCACCATAGCCGATGCTGGTCGGTACTGCGATAACCGGACAATCCACCAGTCCACCGATTACACTGGCAAGCGCACCCTCCATCCCCGCGACCGCAACAACTACACGTGCCTGCATCAATACATCTAAGCGCGAGAGCAACCGGTGCAGTCCAGCAACACCGACATCATAAAGGCGCACCACTTCATTGCCTAGGCATTCCGCCGTTTTAGCTGCCTCCTCTGCGACAGGGAGGTCACTGGTGCCGCCGGTAGCAACCACAATTTTTCCATCTGCGGTGCGCTGTGGATCTGGGTAAGCAACCCCAATTTTGGAGATGGGGTCATAATCCAGCGGATGCTGTTTGCCAACCTGTTCAGCGGCCTGCGCAGACATGCGGGTAATCAAAATATTTTTGCCGTCCTTTGCTGCCATCGCAGCAACAATCCCTGCAATCTGCTCGGGCGTTTTGCTCAGACCGTAGATGACCTCTGCGGCGCCTTGGCGAATTCCGCGATGATGGTCTATCTGCGCATAGCCCAAATCCTCAAATGGGTCCAGTTTAAAACGCAAAACAGCCTCCTGAGGAGAAAGGGAGCCGGCTTGTACCTGCTCCAACAGCGCTAAAAGCGTTTGTTTTTCCATCTGTAAAACTCCTTATTCTAAATTCATCGCGATCGCGTATAAAAAGGTGGCGGGGTCCAGGGGCAGCGCCTCTTTATGACCTCGGTGAAAAATCCAGCGCTATCTGTGAAAAATAAGGGGAAAGCTGTGCCCGAATGACAGCAGCTTCGGCTGCGGCCTGTGCAAACTGCTCCGCAGGGAGCTGAAGCAGCGCCATTTCACCGCGCACCCGCACGCGGAGATCCCGGTATCCCAGCGCAAATAAGCGGTTCTCCGCCTCCTCCACCCGATACAGCGTGTCCGCGTCCAGCGGTACCCCACAGGGAATGCGTGTGGCAAGACAGGCGTAGGCTGGCTTGTCATGGGTGAAAAGTCCCGCCTGCTTGGAGTAAGCGCGCACCTGTGCTTTGGTGATGCCGCATTCCCGCAAGGGGGAATGCACCTGCAATTCTGCAAGCGCCCGCATCCCAGGGCGGTCCGCCGTCTCATCGGAGGCATTGGTACCATCCAGCAAAGTCGTGTAGCCATCCGCAGCTGCCTGTGCCAGAATTTGCTCGAAAATGGTCCGTTTGCAGTAATAGCATCGGTTTGCAGGATTGGCGGCGACCTCTGGGACAGCCAGCACATCTGCCGACAGCACCTTGAGCGGTACTTGCAGCTGTTGTGCCAACCGCCTGGCATCTTCCAGTTCAAATTCCGGTTGAAAGACCGACTTTACAAAATAGGCTTGCAGGCAGCAGCCGGCCTGCTTTGCCGCATACATCAAATAGGCGGAATCACAGCCGCCAGAGAAGGCAAGAGCCGCCTTTGGGTGGCTGGCGAAAAAGGTGTCAAGGGTCATAGCGGTCCTCCAAATCGTTTTGTAACAGCGCAAGCCAAGAAAGCCTACCCTTCGTGGGCAAAACCTTCCTGGCTTGCGCAATTGTTCCGAACGTATTATAGCAGATTTATAAAACGATTGCAAGAATTATGTCGTAGGATTGTATTGGATCAATAGACAAATCCGGTTGCTCTGTGGCAAAGGCCGGTACAGCCACCGTAGATAGAACGCAGAGCGCCAATAGGATGGAAAGCAGCTTTTTCATACAAAAAACCTCCTTTGCAATTGGACTATTGACATAGTCTACAATCTAATCATAGCAGCTTTTACCGATTGTCAATCTCTGTAGATGGAAAATTTTTTGCAGAAAGATTTCGGGGGTTTTGACAAATACTCTTAAAAAGACAGGAAAGGGTGAAAGGATGGAACATGCAAAACCGCTTAATTTAAAAAAAGTGTGTCTGTTTCTGATGGGTGGCTATCTGGTATTCGTGCTGGTATTTTATTTTGCGGCGCATGACCAGCTTTTTATCCGCAACTCAAAAAGGAACATTGAAAATACAGCAGGAGACTTGGCTGCGGGGGAACTGCTTTCAGGGCAAACTGTCACACAAACCTTTCTTTCTGAGATGGATCTTATTCATATGCTTTCGGTGCGTTTGGCGACCTTCAACCGGCGCAATGAGCAAACGATACAGGTTCGTCTGCTGGATCAGCAGACGGGAGAGCCGCTTTTTTCCGGCAGGCTAGAAGCCGCAGCACTTGCGGATAGCCAGCCAGCCGAGCTAGCAATCACTCCTCCGCTGGAGGGAATGTATGGCCGCTGGCTGCTGCTGGAGCTGCGAGCGGCAGATGGCATATCCGGTAACGCGGTTGCACCCTGGTACCGCTCACAAGGGCAGCAGGAGGGTTGGACCCTCCAAATAGCAGGGCAGCCGGTAGTGGGAACCCTTTGCTTTGGTGTATCCGGTCAGGATTACGTCTGGACCGGCCCGCACTATGGGCAGCTTGCAGCGGTTGGCGGTGCAGCGGTTGCGCTCTATTGCCTGTATATCCTATACCGGAGCCGGCACGGCCGCACAAGCTTGGTGGTCAATGCACTATATGCACTTTCCAACTACCGTTTTTTGATTGAACAATTGGTTACCCGCGATTTTAAAACCAAATATAAACGTTCGGTGCTGGGCGTCTTTTGGAGCTTTTTAAATCCGCTGCTGACTATGACGGTACAGTATATTGTCTTCTCCACGATCTTCAAATCGGATATTGAAAATTATCCGGTTTATCTGCTTTCGGGAGTGGTGCTGTTCAACTTTTTCTCTGAGGCGACCGGTATGTCTATTATGTCGGTGGTGGGCAATGCCTCGCTGATTACCAAGGTGTATGTGCCCAAATATATTTATCCGGTGACGCGGGTGTGCTCCTCGTCGGTCAATCTGCTGATTTCGCTATTGCCGCTGCTCTTGATGATTTTATTCACCCACACACCCATTACACGAGCCTATTTGTTGTTGGTGTTTCCGTTGGGCTGTCTGCTGCTGTTCTGCATTGGGCTAGCGTTTTTGCTTTCGGCCTCGATGGTGTTCTTTCGCGACACGCAGTTCATTTGGAGCGTGTTCAGCCTTCTTTGGATGTATATGACGCCGATTTTCTATCCGGAAAATATACTGCCGCCGCAGTTTGCAGCGGTACATCGCTACAATCCACTGTATTATTTTGTTAAGGTAACCCGCACCATCATTATCGATGGCATTTCGCCGGAACCTCGCGTCTATCTGATCTGTGCAATATTCACGCTGGCAATGTTGGGAATCGGCGGTCTGGTGTTCCACAAAACACAGGACAAGTTTGTATTTTATATTTAGGAGGGCGCCATGTCGAGGGAAACGAAAATCAAAGTTGATGGACTTTCGGTGCGCTTTCGCCTAAGCAATGACCGTGTGCACACCATGAAAGAGTTTGTGACCGCAACACTGCGGGGCAAGCTGCAATACCAAAGCTTTTGGGCGCTGCGGGATGTGAGCTTTTCGGTGCAGCGCGGTGAAGTGTTGGGGCTGATCGGGCGCAATGGCGCGGGCAAAAGCACACTGCTCAAGGTGATATCCGGCATCATCAAACCCACCGAAGGCACCATAGAACGCAGCGGCAACATTGTGCCGATGTTGGAGCTGGGTAGCGGGTTCGACTTTGATTTAACCGGGCGGGAAAACATTCTGCTCAACGGGGCGATCCTGGGCTATTCCAAGGCGTTTTTGCACAGCAAGTCACAGGAGATCCTGGAGTTTTCCGAGCTGGGGCAGTTTATTGATAGCCCCATCCGCAACTATTCCTCGGGGATGCTGGCGCGGCTGGCGTTCTCGATTGCGACGGTGGTTGATCCGGAAATTCTGATTGTAGACGAAATTCTTTCGGTTGGAGACGAACGTTTTCAGCGCAAAAGCCGTGAGCGAATGCTGGAGCTGATGAGCGGCGGCACAACCGTGCTGTTTGTTTCCCACAGCTTAGAGCAGGTCCAGGAGATGTGCAGCAGGGTGCTTTGGCTGGATGGCGGCCATGTGCGGATGTTAGGAGATACCAATACAGTCTGTGAGGCGTATACACAGGCGGCCTTGGAGGAACGCTGAGGAGGCGCTGGATACGGCCCCTTTGGAAGGGGGTAAAATTTTATGTTCGCTGTGCGGCTTTACGCATTGGCTTTCAGGAGGGATAGAATATGCAGCTATTGGCACACAGAGGTTACTGGCGTACACCAGAGCAAAAAAACACCCTGCAAGCACTCGGACATGCGCTGAAAAACGGCTACGGGTTTGAAAGCGACCTGCGGGATTATCTGGGAAAGCTGGTGATCTCCCACAATATTGCACGGGCGGACAACCCAGAGGCACAGGAGGTATTTGCGCTGCTTGCAAGCTATCAGGACCGCTTTTGCTTTGCAATCAACATCAAGGCGGATGGTATGGAGCTGCTTCTGGCACAGGCGCTCAAACAGCATCATTTATGCAATTATTTTACCTTTGATCAGTCGGTGCCACAGCTATTGGAGTATCAGCGGGCGGGACTGCGCACCTTTACCCGCCAGAGCGAATATGAGCGGCAGCCGGTGCTTTATGAACAAGCTGCGGGCGTTTGGCTGGATGCGTTTTTTGATGATCGTTGGATCGATAGAAAATTGATCGAAGGACATCTGGCGGCGGGGAAACAGGTCTGTATTGTTTCACCGGAGCTGCACGGGCGGGAGCCGCAGCCGTTTTGGGAACGGCTGTACAGCATATCGGCAGGTCTGGAAGGGCTGCTAATCTGCACCGATCTGCCGGATTTGGCGAAGAAATTTTTCTGCCAGGAAAGGGGCGTCTGACATGGCGATCAAAGCGGTTATTTTTGATATGGATGGGGTGCTCATCGATGCGAAGGAGTGGCATTATGAGTCGCTGAATAAGGCGCTGCGGCTGTTCGGTTATGAAATTAGCCGATATGACCATCTTGTCACCTATGATGGACTGCCCACCTCCAAAAAGTTGGAGATGCTCAGCATGGAAAAAGGGATGCCACGTAAACTACACCGGTTTATCAACGACCTAAAGCAGCAATATACAGTAGATCAGATTTTTGCGGACTGCCATCCGGTATTCGCACATGAATTTGCACTTGCATCGCTGAAATCAGAGGGATACAAGCTGGCGGTTGCCTCAAATTCCATCCGTAATACGGTGGATTTGATGATGGAAAAAAGCAATCTGAAGCCCTACCTGGACTTCTTCTTGAGCAATCAAGACGTGAGCAAGCCAAAGCCAGACCCGGAAATCTATAATGAGGCGATCCGGCGGCTGGGGGTAGCGCCAGATGAGTGCTTGATTGTGGAGGACAACCACAACGGAATTGCTGCGGCAAGGGCTTCTGGCGCCCATGTGATGGAAATTGACAATGTGTATGATGTCAACTGGGAGAATCTCCAACGCAATCTAAAGCTTGCCCAGAAAAGCCGCATTTAAAAGGAGGCAGCAGGCATGAATATTTTGATCCCAATTGCAGGGATTCCCACCGAGCAAGGGGAGTCGCAATATATACGGGGGCTGTATGAAATCGAAAAGAAAATTGTGCTGGAGCATATTTTGGAGTCGCTTACACAGCTGCCAGACCCGCATTTTATTGCGGTGATCCGACGGGAGGAGGTGCGGGCGCTGCATCTGGACGATACTTTACGGCTTTTGGTGCCGGATATCCGTATTGTCGTTTCAGAGGGCAGCACCCAGGGAGCTGCGTGCTCCTGCCTGCTGGCGGTGGATTATATCGATAATGAACAGCCGCTGCTCATCTCAGGCAGCGATCAGATTATTACCCATAATTGGGGCAATGTTATCCGTGAATTTGAGCGCAATGCTTATGATGCAGGGGTAGTCTATTTTGAGGCGGTGCATCCCAAATGGTCGTATGTGCGGCTCAACGAAGGCGGGCTGGTGGTGGAGGCCGCCGAAAAGCACCCCATCAGCCGGCACGCTACCACAGGGCAGTATTATTTCCGGCATGGTGCGGACTTTGTACAGGCCGCCCAGGAGATGATCCGCAAGGAGGCAAATGTCAATGGGCAATATTATGTTTGTCCGGCTTTTAACGAGCTGGTGTTGCATCAAAAACGGATCGGCGCTTATCCCATCGACCGCAACGAGTATTTTTCGCTGAAGGACCAGAAGGGGATGGATGCTTACGAAAGCTATCTGCAAAAGGAGGCGCAGCATGTACACAGCCAGATTAGATGAGCTGGTGAAGGGCTGGTTTGTGGGCAATTTTGCCCCAACGCTTTATTGCACCGATGCGGTTGAGGTGGCGGTAAAGCGCTACACAGCCGGCGAATATGAACCAGCGCATTTTCACAAAATTGCAACCGAGCTGACGGTAATCGTTTCCGGTCGGGTGCGCATGAACGGCGTAGCCTACCAGGAAGGGGATATCGTTGTAATGGAGCCTGGAGATGTCACCGACTTTGAAGCGTTGACTGATGCGGTTAATACGGTGGTCAAGCTGCCGGGAGCGGCCAAAGACAAATATCTAATTGAGGAGGGAGCCAAATGATGCAGATTGTAGTACCGATGGCGGGGCATGGCAGCCGGTTTGCCAAAGCGGGCTATGCGCTGCCCAAACCACTGATTGAGGTGCATGGACAACCGATGATTGCAGGGGTAGTGCGCAATATCCGCCCTGCGCAGCCGCACAGGTTTATTTTTCTGTGTTTGCAGGAGCATTTGCAGCGCTATAATCTGCAAGCGCGACTGGAAGAAATTGCACCGGGCTGCGCGGTGGTGCCGGTAGCACAGGTAACACAAGGCGCTGCCTGCACGGTTTTGTTGGCGCGTGAGCTCATTAACAACAGTCAACCACTGATGATTGCCAATTCTGACCAGTATGTTGAGGTGGACATCAACCAATATCTTGCAGCAATGGATGGCTATGACGGCATTATTATGACCATGAGCGCAAGCGATCCCAAATGGTCGTTTGTAAAGCTGGATCAAGACGGCGTGGTGCTTGAGCTGCGGGAAAAGGAGGTCATCTCCTCCGAGGCTACCGTTGGAATTTATAACTATCGGCGCGGCGCAGATTTTGTCTACTATGCGGAGCAGATGATTGCGAAAAATATCCGTGTAAACCACGAGTTTTATGTTGCGCCGGTTTATAATGAAATGATTGCTGCTGGCAAGCGGATTACCTGCTACAACGTGGGCAAAGAGAATCAGGGAATGTATGGGCTGGGAATACCAGAGGATTTAGAACGGTTCTTAAAAAACCCGCTTTCTCACAAAGCATACGCATAGGGGAAATGAAGGATGCCAAACAAAAAAATTGTATTTGTTGCGCATGAGTTTGGATTTTATCCAGGACATGGCGGGATTGCGAGCTATCTTTATCAGCTCGTTTCCGCAATTTTAGAGCGTAAGAAGGAATTAGAAGTCGATGTGCTAGCGCTCGAATACGATCGTTCCTGTGACCTGTTGCAAAACAAGCGGTTCCATCTGCATCCAATCCAGCCTGGCTCCCTGCGTCAGCAGGGGCTTTCTGTACTGCGCACCCTAAAAAAACTCCAGCCGGACTATGTAGAGCTGGCAGAATTTTTGGCTTTAGGGCTGGAGTCACTGCTTTATCGGGCGCTATATGGGCAGGAACTCAGCCATACGGTGTTCATCACCGATCATCACACCGCCTCGCGGGAGTGTTTTGAATGGAGCACTCAGCTTCCGGTGCGGCTGGCGCCTTATCCAGTGCAAGAAGCGTTCCGGCGCGAACAGCTGCAAATGCTATTGTGCGACCTCAACGAGTCTCCCTCGGTATTTCTCAGCCGCTATGTGCAGAAAAATTACCGGCTTGCACAGGTGCAGACGATGCGGCATCCGGTAAATCTGGAAATCAGGCCGCGCGCTGCTGCACTGCAACGGGTGATGCAGCGGGTCAGCCTGGAAGGATACCAGGGGCGGTTTATCCTCAGCTGTATCACGCGGGTGGAGGGACGAAAAAATCAAAGGGGACTGGTGCAAGCTTTTGTGCAGTTTTGTGAGCGGACAAAGGCGGATGCGCTGCTGCTATTGGTGGGCAATTCCGCAATCAATAACGTCACCGGTCAGCAAGAGAAGCTCGAGCTGTTTCGAGAGATTTCGCCCGCCTATCAAAAGCGCATCCAATTTTTTGATTTTATGGATGCAAAAGGGAAAGAGATGATACTCAGTTTAAGCGATGTGGCGGTATTGGCCTCACCGTTTGAAAATTTTCCGGTGGCAATGACCGAATGCGTTTACCAGGAGGTGCCGGTAATCGCTTCACGTTATAGCGGGTGCTATGACTTTATGGAGGGCTGCGCGCAGATTACCGCATTTGATCCCTTTGAACCGGAGTCTTTGACCGAGGCAATCTGCCGTTTTTGGCAGCTTTCAAAACAGGAGCGTGTCCAACTGGCAAAAACCCAGCTGGAGAATCTGCGGTCGTTGACCGGCCCTGAAAATTCGGTTGAGCATAAGCTGAATACCTATGCAGCGCTGAGACCCAGGCTTGCTTGTGGTCCCTTGCAATCCGCACCGGTGTATGTCACCCAGAGCAACTTTTTTGATCCGCTGGCGGCCCATCTGCAAGGAAAATGCTGCAATCTGGTGCTGGTGCCGAATAAATCCGCCGGAAGGCGGCTGCCCGAGCGATTCCGACAGAATGGCGGTTTGTTTGCGCAGGCAATGCAGCAAAGCGTAATCGCTATCGGGGATGAAAATTTTGATTATGATATGATGGGAGCGCTCATTTCCCGCAAGGTGTTGCTGCTGGATGCGGTGGAAATTCCTGCTGCATCACAGCAAAAACGGCTGTATCAGCTGGTGGCAGAGCAGCTTTGGGTGCGTGCTGAGCAATTTTATTATTTTCCGGTGTTGCATACCAGCTGGTTGGAGCAAAAACAGAGGACCGACGAGCCAGAACCGCCAGATGAGGAACAGCAGGTGGAAATCGACTGCTACCAAATTTTACTCAATGAACTCTTTTACCGTAAAAATAGACTGGATTTGGAGGGGTGTTTGTGATAGAAAAGATCGCGTTGTTGTTGCATGGTCCATTCGCAGGCCATGCCTATCCTCAAATTTTCGCAGCCCTCCGCCGAAGCAAGCTTTGGCAGGCAAAGGGGCTGATGGTGGTCGCTGTCGTGTATGTAACCGATTTGGAAAAAACACGCACCCTGTTAGAAGGTCTGCATATACCTGCGCAAAAGGTTCGATTGCTGCCGGTAAAGGATGTTGTAAATCCGGGTTTTTTCAATCTCAACCGCCAGTTGGTCAGTGTGCGTGCCGGTTTGGATGTGATCCCAGCGGATCATTATGTAATCAAGCTGCGTAACGACCAATGGGTAAATTTTAACCGTTTGTTGCCGTGGATGGAACGGACGGGTTCTAACCGGCTGATGACCACCAACTGCTTCACCCGCAAGGACCGCCTATATCATCCATCGGATATGTTTTTATGTGGGATGCAGCCGGTACTGCAATCCTATTACAGCTGCCCATTGGATGAGCGTACCCATGAGACGAATACTTTTGAAATGCGTATGCGAGTGATGCAAGGGGAGCCTTTTGAGCAGATACTTTGCACCCCTGAAATGGAGCTGTGCAAATCTTATCTGGACCGGCAGGGGTGGAATCGCCTGAATACGCCAGAGGATAGCTATGCTGCAATCAAGCGATATTTTCAGCTGGTAAACTCCTGGGAAATTCGCCTGCATTGGAACAAAAAACGTACCCCCTTGAAACCGGCAGGTTCGTTGATTTATCCGCAATATTTTGATGCGGCGCCATTTGAGGGAGCGCCGGTTGAGCACGCCGCCTGCTATCATCGGGATGACTTTGACGGAAGGCGAACCTTGCGCGACCGATTTTATATATTGCAAAGCAGGTTCCTCTGGAGCTGTTGGGAGGGAAATTCCAATCATTTCCGCATTCGGTGGTTTTTAAAGCATTGTGTGCGAATGCTGGTGATTGTTTTTGTCAATCTGCTGCCGTTTTTCCTGGGAAAACGATTGGCGCATATCGCTTATGCCCCCAGCTTAAAACAGGAGGGCAAACGGTTGCTGAAAAAAACGCCGGCTTATTCCTTTTACCGCCGCTGGAAATATTCGCCGGAAACACCTAGCTAAAATACCGCTGTGAACCAAAGGCATCTCCTATATGTGCGCGGCGGTATGACCGAGCAGCAAAAAATTTTTTAAGTTTTGGGAGGGGAAAATGGGTCAGATTCCAACCAAGGAAATTGCGGTTGTAGTACAGGGCGCAGTTGGAGAATATACCGCAGGCTGCCTGCAAAGCCTGCGGCAATATCTGCCCGAAGCGCAGCTTATTCTTTCTACCTGGGAGAAAAGCGCGGTCGCGGGGCTGGATTATGACCGGTTGGTGCTCTCCCAGGACCCAGGAGGCAGCATTCAAGATGAGGTGAGCGGGGTCTACAACAACATTAACCGCCAGCTGGTGAGCACCAAAGCGGGGCTGGCACTGGTGCAGCGAAAATACTGCTTAAAATTTCGTTCCGACCTGCTGCTGGGTGGCGCGGAATTTTTGGACTGGTTTGGCCGGTTTGATACCCCTAAGACAAAGGCACTGCACTTCCAGCAGCGTTTATTGGTCTGCAATTATTATACCCGCAATCCGCGCATCCTGCCGCTACCGTTTCATCTTTCCGATTGGATGGTGTTCGGTCTCAGCGAGGATTTGCGCGCGTTATACAATGTTCCGTTGCAGCCGGAAGAGGAGGCGGTGTGGTTTCGCACCCATGAGAAACGCGCCTCTATTTTTACCAATTACCTGCCGCGCTTTGTCCCAGAGCAGCAGCTTTATCTTTCGTTTCTGCGCCAACAGGAACCGATCGTTTGTGAGCATTACTATGACGCGTCCCCGCAAAATATCCGGTTGACCGAACGGTTTTTTGCGAAGGATGTGGTGGTGCTGGACTATCAGGAGCAGTTAAAGCTGACCTTTCCCAAATATCCGCCAAACCGCTATAAGGAAAAGTACAGCCTGTTAAGTCATCAGGATTGGGTGCTGCTCTATCAGCATTACGCCTTGCACTGTAACAAAACCGGTTGGGCGATTTACCGTATGAGCTGTCTTTGTAGGTTGCTGGTCAGCTCGCTGCGCCGGACGGCGGTCCGATTTCTGGGACTGCTGCACCTCAAGGAACAGATGAAGCGCTGGATTTCCAAAACCTCTTGAGCAGAGGTCGAAAAGTTTGATTTGCACTGTGATTGCAAAAATGGTATACTGTATTTGTCAAGCAGGCTCCCAAAGCATCTTCTTGATGCTTTGGGAGCCTGTCACGGTTTTGCCGCAGGACGCTTCACAACGGCTTGCGGTAGCGATTGCACAGAACCTGTCCAAAAAATATGGGGGTGATTGAATG
>CAJUJI010000095.1 GCA_910586875.1 uncultured Anaerotruncus sp.
GCTACGCGGCGGTTGGCCTCTGCACGTCGCTGCGGCGACAGTCAAAAGGCTGCGGGGTCCAGGGGCGGAGGGTGCGCAGGAGTTTCGGCCCCCGTCCGAAACTCCTATGACTCCTCGCTGCTCGCCTGACGGCTCGCCCGCGCTCGTCGCGGCGCACCTCATGGAGGGGGAGCAGCGCCTCCCCCTCCATGAACCACCCCCTGGCAAGGCACTGCGTAAGCTTCCCGCCGCAGGCGCATCAAAGTTTTCGCCAGCCTTTTCCAAAAGGCTGCGAGGTCCAGGGGCGGAGCCCTTGGTCGCATAAAAAAAGGCCCTCAAAGGGGCCTTTTTTTATGCGAAACGCGTCTTTTTCGTCCAAGAGCCGGACCGCAGTCCGGCGATATCCCCTGCAAGCGCCGTGACAACCTCCGGTTGGCGCGATGCGCTTGCTTCCTTTGCCTCCGGTGCAGCGCGGCACGCGTGCACCGGCCCTCCTTCACCCTCATGCCACGCACCCAGCATCCAGCCATCTATCCAACCAACCCTTACCAAACCTAACTCTGTTCCCCATGCAGCAGCGCCCATGGGTCAAGCGCCTGCTCCCCCTGCCAAACCTCGAAGGAAAGCTGATAATCCGGCGCATTTCCCGAGCGCCCAAGGGTCGCAAGCTGCGTGGAGGTCTCCACCCAGTCTCCCTCCTGCACCAACAATTTGTCACAATGCCCGTAGCGTGTTTGATATCCGTTGCTGTGCTCTACCACAATCACATTGCCCGCGCCCGTCACGCCTGTTTTCACCTGTACTACATACCCCTTTGCCGCTGGAAAGATCGCAGACCCAGCCGCATTGTCGCCTTGCAGGGTGATCCCTGTACGCCCATTTTCCAAATCAAATCCTGCACCCAGATCTGTCGCCGCCGGCGCTGGCCATTGGAACTGTAAAGCGCCGTCCGAAGCCTCCAATTGAAGGGAAATGACCGTCCCCTGTTTCACCCGCGTGCCCGCAGGAACACTCTGCGCAACCACCAAATTTGCATCCGACAACTGCTCCTGTGCGGGAGTGTCCCCCTGCAACCCCGCTTGGACCAGCAGCGCATTCGCTTCATCGCTATTCAGCCCAACCAAATCCGGAACCAGACTGGACTGCTCCTTTCGAGCGGTATTGGATGCGTCCACCGTCTCCGGCGCAGGCAGGTCATTGCCGTGCCAGGGGTCAAAGGAGCGCTCCGGCGGCTCCAATACGGAAGGATCTGCCGAAATGCCGTCAAGCAGCAGCTCAAAATGCAGATGCGGGCCGGTCGCATGGCCGGTCGCGCCGACGCGCGCAATTTCATCCCCTTGGCGCACTACCGCGCCCTGCTTCACAAGTAGCTCGCTGCACGCTGCATAGAGGGTCTGCACCCCATTGCCATGATCAAGTACCAGATAGTTTCCCTGCTGCGCATCGCCGGTTACAGCCTTGGAAACCACGCCGCTTTCTGCCGCCAGAATAGCACTCCCCTGCGCAGCCGCAAAATCGACGCCGGTATGTGATGGTGAAAAGCTTGCGGAAATCTGCCCTTCTGTCGGCAGCATCAATTGTATCCTGCCAGGCTGCCCGACCCGTTGGACACCGCCCTCGTCCCAGGCAATATAAAAGCCCACCGTGCTTTCCGTCTCCGACTCAAGCTCGCAATCCACCGCCAGCTGCTTTATATCCGAGCCCTTTGGAAACTCATACAGGTAAATGTCCGGCAGCCACACCTGGTTTTCAACCGGCGGATCATTGGCCGCAACGCCCCACCTAAACGGAAGCTTCCCTTCGATTCCTGCCACCTCCACCTTCCAGGAATAGCCCTCCGGCACCTCTGGCAAGGTAAACTGCAAAAACCGTCCTGGATAAATACGGATGCTCTGCTTCATCTGTTCCAGCAGCCGCTCGGACAGGCTGGAAGGCGGGTCTGCGGGCCGCGACTCCGGCAGTGCTCCTGGCCCTTCATAATGGAACCCATCCGCTCCCACCACTCGCCCATTTTCATCCAATAACTGGCACTCCATATGCAGCTCTAAAATGCTGCCTGGCTCAAACGATTCGGTGTAGGTCTGCCCTGGCTCCCAGTCCTTCTTTTCGCTGTGCTCCTGCATCCAGTGGGCGGACATTTCGCCGTCCTCCCCTGCCTTCACCCGCCCATTCAGCAGGATGTACCATCGATACTCCTTTGGCGTTGCCGCAGGGATGGTAAATCGAAACAGGCCCGTCGGCGCACTGCTTGTCTGTGTGGATACCTCCAGCTCAAAGCTGCTCGCCAGTTCCTTTGCAAGTTGCTGCGCAGTGCTGGCAGAGGCTGGATTTTTCAGTAAAATCCCATCGCGATTGCCGCGCACATAGGAGGCAATCCACCCGCCAGCCAACGCCAGAATTACCAGCGCCGCAGTGCCCACCAAAAGCAGAATGCGGGGCTGTGAGCCGCCCTCCACAATCAGGGAAAGCCGCTTTTTTAAGGATTCCTTTGGCAGATTAAACGCGCTGGAAACCGGCGGGCACAAGCGCGCCTGCCCCATCACATTTAAAATCGCCATCCCGTAGGCGCGCCGTTCGTCCGGCTGCATACCGCGGATGACCGAAGCGTCACAGGAGAGCTCGCAAAGCTGGTCGATGCGCCGCTGTATCAGCCATACCAGCGGATTAAACCAATGGAGCGTGTGCACCAAGAGCGCCAATAGCTTAATAAGCAAATCCTTGTTTTTGTAGTGGGTCAGCTCATGCAGCAGCACCAACCGCAGATCCGCTTGTGAAATTTGCACCTCTGGCAGCAGGATGCACGGCCGAAAAATTCCGACCAGCATCGGCGAGCTAATCAGCGGACATCTGTACAGCAAAATTTTACGCGTCACCTGCTTTTCTGCTTTACAAGCATCCAGCAGCGCCAAAACCTGCGGCTCCTCCACCGCGTAGCGATTGCAGCGAATCGCCCGCCAGAACCGCAGGCTGCTCCAAAGCAGGTTCGCGGTGAACCATAAAATACCCGCCAGCCAAACAAGCGCCAATAGATCATATGGCACCAGCTCATAGCCGGCAGAGGCGGCCTGCGGCTTTGCAGGGGCAAGCGGCGCACGCATCACCACATCGGCCAGCGCGACCGGTGCAAGCTCCTGGAACGCAGGCGCCCGTGTCACAAGCGGAAATCTCGGCAGGCGCAGCGGCAGCAAAAAGAACACCACCGGCACCAGCCAGCTTAAATACAGCCAACGAGAGCCTGTTTTTTTGCGCAGCAGCGGCTCCAGCATAAGCAGCAGCAACGCAACCGCACTGCCCGCCAGCGACAGCGGCAGAAATTTTTCAATGAACAACAACCTCAGCTGCAACATACCAATCACCTCCCTGCAAGCCATTGCTTTAGCTCGCTGATATCATCGCCCGATAAACCCTGATCGTCGTATAGTGTCGCAAGCAAACTTTGTACACTGCCCCCGTGCATCTCCTTTAGAAAGCTGCGGGTTTCCGCAGCGCGATATTGCGCCTGTGTGACCAGCGCAGTAAAGTGATTCTGCCCGCCCTGCTTGCGGCAAAGCAGCATTCCTTTTTCCACCAGCCGCGAAAGGAAGGTGGAAACCGTCTGAATTTTCCAGCCGCGGCTCTCACAAAAAGCGGCAACCAGCTCACCCGCTGTCACGGGATGCCCAGCCTCCCAAATTTTTCTCATGACCAGATACTCTGACTCCGAAAGGCGCTGCATGATATCCCTTCTTTCTACACATTGTAGTAACATTATGATACTACATCATGTAGTATTTGTCAAGCCTACTAGAAATTGTTTTGTATGTATGTTAAAATAAGGATGTTTCTGCTGGCGCGTGGCGGGGCTTGCCGCCTGCGGCGGCGGGCTGGGCTGCTGCTGGCACAGGCTTTTGCCACGCTACGCGTGGCGGGGTTTATCGCGCTGCGGCGCGATAGGGGCGCGGTGTCACTTTCTTGCTCGTGCAAGAAAGTAACCAAAGAAGCACGCCAAAGGGGACAAGGGTGCGCAGGGGTTTCGGCCCCCGTCCGAAACCCCTGCGCACCCTTTGGGGGTAAGCTGTCTGCCCCAATCCGAAGGACAGCTTAAATTACACAAATCGGCCTTACTAAATTACAAGGAGAGCATCATGCTATTATTTGATGGAGCCTTTGGCACCTATTATTTTTCTCTAACGGGGGACAGCGCCCCTTGTGAGCTGGCAAACCTGAATGCGCCCGAGCGGGTGCGGCAGATCCACACCGAATACCTGCAAGCTGGAGTCAGCGCGCTAAAGACCAACACCTTTGCTGCCAACCCCGCCGTTATCCCCGATGGTGCCACACTCCGCGCTGTGCTGGAAAGCGGCTTACAGCTGGCGCAGCAGGCTGCGAACGGCAAAGCGCGCGTATTCGCGGACATCGGCGGAATCGAGAGCGAGCAGCCCGCAGCCGACTACCAGGCGGTTGCACAGCTATTTTTGGAGCTAGGCGCGCGCGATTTTCTATTTGAAACGCTCTCCTCCCTTGATGGGCTAGAGCAGGCGCTGCAAACCATCAAGCAGGCGGTACCAGACGGTATGGTGATCGTCTCCTTTGCCGTTTCACAGGACGGCTACACCCGACGCGGATTGCCCTATCGGGCGCTGCTCGACCGCGCCGCACGTCACCCGCTGATTGATGCGGTCGGGCTGAACTGTGTTTGCGGTCCCAGCCACATGCAGCAGCTATTGCGCGGGCTGGGACGGCTGGAGAAACCGCTGTGCGCGATGCCCAACGCAGGCTATCCCTCCGCGCTCAATGGGCGGGTGCTGTTTGAGGATAACGTAGACTATTTTGCAGAGAAGCTCGCGGCCCTTTACGCCAGCGGCGCAGAAATTTTAGGCGGGTGCTGCGGCTCCACCCCGCGCCATCTGGCGGCAGCCGCAAACGCATTGCAGCAGGCGCAGCCCCTTCCGGCGGCAACTATGGCCCCTTCCGGCAGCACGGCGCAGGCCGGCTGGCTCGAGCAGGCCTTCGCAGCGCCGAACCATAAGCTGATTGCGGTGGAGCTGGACCCTCCGCTTGACAGCGACTGCGGCTATGTGGTATCGGCGGCGGCGGCCGTGCAGAAGGCAGGCGCTGACTGGGTCACGGTGGCGGACTCCCCGCTCTCCCGCGTGCGCGCAGACAGCATCATGACCGCCGCCAAAATCCGCCGCGAGGTGGGCATCGACGTGATGCCGCACCTATGCTGCCGCGACAAAAACCACATCGCGCTCAAGGCCGGTCTGCTCGGCGCCGCGTTTGAGGGGATCGATCGGGTGCTCATCATAACCGGAGACCCGCCCCAGCAATCGGATTTGCGGCGCGGCGCAGGGGTATTCAGCTTTAACTCCTTCGATTTGATGCGCTTTCTCAGCGGTCTAAATGAGGATGTTTTCCGCGCCCGACCGTTTGCGATCGCTGGCGCGTTGAATGTCAATGCCGCCAATTTCAGTGCCGAGCTGACGCGCGCCAAAAAGAAGCTGGACTGCGGCGCATCGATGCTGTTCACACAGCCTATTTTCAGCCAGGCAGCGGTGTCCAATTTTCTGCTTGCACGCCAGCAGCTGGATTGCAAGCTGTTTGCAGGGATTCTGCCGGTGGCAGGCTATAAGAATGCGGTATTCCTGCTCAACGAGGTTTCCGGAATCGAAATTCCCGCCTCGGTGATCGAGGCGCTGCGGGATAAAACGCCCGAACAGGCGGCTGAAATTTCTGTGGCCTACAGCGCGGGGATCGTCGACCAGGTTTACGCGGCAGCGGACGGATTTTATCTGATGACTCCGCTGCGAAAAACGAATATTATCCGAGGGCTAATTGAAAAGATCAGGAGGAAAGAAGCATGATTTTAATTGGCGAAAAACTGAACAGCTCGATTCCCAGCACGCTCGCGCTGTTTGAGCAAAAGGATGAGGCGGCCATTCGGTCCCTGATCACGAAACAGGAGCAGGCTGGCGCCGCTTATCTGGACATCAACACGGCTATCTGCGGCGAAAACGAGCTGGACCGGATGCTTTGGGCGGTAGAGCAGGTGCTCGGGCACAGCAGCTGTGGCATTATGCTGGACACCACCGACAGCGCGGTGATGCAACAGGCGGTGGACGCGGTTCTCCGCGGCCGAGACTGCCCGCTGCTGCTCAACTCGGCGACGATCGACGACCGGTTTGACACGGTGGTTTCTCTGGCGCACAAGGCAAATGCAGGAGTTGTTGGGATGCCGATTGACGCGGATGGAATGCCGCACACATTGGAGGAAAAATGCCAAAAAATTGACCTGCTGATGAAAAAGCTGCGCGCGGCCAATATTCCCGATACAAAAATCTACCTGGACGTGCTGGTTGAGACGCTGGCGACCGGCGGGGAGAGCGCGAAGGTAGTGCTGGACACCATCCGCTATGTAGCGCAAAAATACCCACAGGTAAACACCACCTGTGGGCTGTCAAATGTTTCGTTCGGGCTGCCTAAGCGGGCGCTGGTCAACAGCTCGTTTGCAGCGGCAGCGTTCGCGGCAGGACTGAGCAGCGCAATTTTAGACCCAACCAGCCCGTCCATGCGGGGCACCCTTGCG
Source organism: uncultured Anaerotruncus sp. (assembly GCA_910586875.1). Taxonomy (GTDB): domain Bacteria; phylum Bacillota; class Clostridia; order Oscillospirales; family Ruminococcaceae; genus Anaerotruncus. The sequence goes on from CAJUJI010000095.1 coordinate 6,545, forward strand.
GCGATGCAAGCGATTTTGGGGCAGGATGAATATTGCATGGACTATATCACCTATATTCGAGACCTGGAGGAGCTGTAAACCCTCTGCCCGCAAGCGCAAACGCGCGCGCAGAAAAAAAGTCCGCGCCGTGATACCCATTCAGCCGCCCCTCATACAGCAGCTCGATGTCGGGCAGCTGCATGAAATCCTGCGGGCGCACCAGCGAAAAGTCCTTCGGGAACCGGCAGGCGCCGCTGTGCAGCAGCACATAAGCCACAAATTGCGAACAGACGAAATGCCGCTGGCGGTGCAGCGGAATATGGGCTATCATCGCGAGCAGGCCGGCGAAATTATATCGATAGCACCACTCCTGCTGCTCGAACTGCTCGATCGTCTCCTTTAACCGGCAATAGGTGCGCAGGCTCACCGGCAGGCGGTAGACCGCGCAACGGGTATCGCTGAACTGCCGGTAAACGCCATAGCCCGGGTGCTCCCGCACAAACCCCGCCGCCAGCGGAAAAAATAAGCACTGCCTGCCAAAGCTGTACAGCGTTTCCAGGCTGCTGTCCAGCCCGATCGAAATGTGGTTATAGGGGGTGTGGTTGACCAGCCGCAGACAGCGGGAAAATTTGGTGCCGGTCTGCGAAAGCACAAGATAGACTGAAAATTCCATTTTGCATCCTCCTTAGCGAGAGCCTTCTATTTTATATCCTGTAAAATGAACGGATGTAACTATGAATAAAACGACAATGGGCAAACTAATTCTTCAAAACAAGCAAACATTTGAAAGGAGCAACCAACATGATCACCTTTAACCATTTCAACTTTAACGTGCTGGACCTGGAGCGGAGTCTGCGTTTTTATGCCGAGGCGCTGAACCTGCACCCTGTGCGGGAGAAAAACGCGGCAGACGGCTCTTTCAAGCTGGTGTTTTTGGGGGATGAGGCAAACACCCCCTTCTCGCTCGAGCTGACCTGGCTGCGCGACCGCAAGGAGCCTTATAATCTGGGCGAATTAGAGTATCATCTGGCGTTTGTGACCGATGAATACGATGCGCTTTACAAAAAGCACAAGGAGATGGGGATTGTCTGCTTTGAAAATCCCGCGATGGGCATTTACTTCATCCACGATCCGGACGGGTATTGGATCGAGATGATTCCGGTGCGCGACTGATGGCGGAGCGCATTCGCAGGATGCAGCCGGCCGATACCGAGCCGGTGCTGCAAATTTGGCTGGACGCCAGCTTGCAGGCGCACCCGTTCATCGACGCGGCGTACTGGCGCGCCCAGGTGCAGGTGATCCGCACCAGCTATCTGAGTGCGCCGCAGACCGACCATTTCGTTTATCTGCGCGACGGGGAGGTGCTGGGGTTTCTCAGCGTCATGGAGGGCAGTTATATCGGTGCGCTGTTCGTGGCGCCCGCTATGCAGGGGCAGGGGATCGGCGCCGCACTGCTGGCGGAATGTATGCGCAGCTACAGCGTTTTGACGCTGCACGTCTTCTCGGAAAACCCGCGCGCACTCGCGTTTTACGAGCGCAACGGCTTTGTGCGCGGCGAGGAAACCGAAAGCGAATTTGCAGGCCACAAGGAATGGACGATGTATTGGCCCTAACCCGATAAACAGCGGCGGCCGGTTGCCTTTTTGGACAACCGGCCGCTAAATCTATGCAACTGCAAAAACAAACCCCGCAAGAGAAACTCTTGCGGGGTTCTACCTGATGGGAGAGGATGGATTCGGACCATCGAAGCCGAAGCAACAGATTTACAGTCTGCCCCCTTTGACCACTCGGGAACTCTCCCAAACCAATCGCTTCTGTCAGGGATGCAATGGAGCTGGTGGACGGACTCGAACCCCCGACCTGCTGATTACAAATCAGCTGCTCTACCAACTGAGCTACACCAGCAGGTACGCATTCCTCAAGCGACGAACATTATTCTAACACAGGTTTCGCGGAATGTCAACTGGTTTTTGGAAAAATTTTTAAAATATTTTTTTGTGATTCAGACCGCCTGCTGAAAATAGCGGCGCAGAAGCTCACAAAAGGAGTCCGACAGTGCAAAGCCGGTGCCATCCCCCACAAACTCCCCCTGCGCAGTAAAGCTTGCGGCGACCTGCGCATCGATACCCGAAAGGAAGTCGGCCGCCTGGCGGCGCAGCTCGTAGTCCGCATAGGTGATGTCGGTATCCACCAGATTGATCGCAAGCAAAAACCAGCCGGAGGAATTGCTCTCTGCGGCGATGTCCAGGTTCTGATTGATCAGGGCGGCGAGCACCTCCCCCATCAGCTCGCTTTTCTCCAGCGTGTTGCGCTGAAACGGCGGATATGCAAGTAAATCCAACAGGTCCTTTGCATCAAGGCGCCGCTCGCCCGCGGACAGATGGATGTCAAACCCGTCCCGCGTATACGCGATGTCGTAGGGCAGAGTATACACAACCGTACCGGTTTTTTGGGCAATGCGCAAAAAGGCGTCGCTGTCCAGCTTTGCATAGCGGTCAATCACAATGCCCAGCCGCTCTGCCAGCGCCTCCTTTGCAGCCGCCGCCCCCTTTTGTTCATAGACGCTTTGCAGCGAGCGCTGCTCCTGGTTAAATGGAACCAGCGTCTCCGGCGGCAGCAGGCTCAGCGGAATCTGCCCATACTGCGGGTTAAAGCGCAGCAGCAGAAAATTTGCGGACGGCTCGGAAGGGCTGGTTTGGATGGCCAACAGCGTTAAGGAGTCCTCCTGCTGCGGACGGTAAACATATTCCGGCTCGCTGGGCTGGCGGCTGGCATTTTTGGGCATCGCAGGCTGCACCGCCAGCACAGTCACCACCATAACAATGCTCAGTACCGCCATCGTCAGAAAAAATGCAGCGAGAAAGCTGCGCCATTTTCCGCCCTGCTGCTGTGACATCCAAAAGCCCCCATTCCACTTACTTGCACCTGCCATCCTTTCTATTGTTGGCCGAAAAACAGCGCTTTTATACAGCCCGCCTTGTAATCACCGGCGCAATATGCTACACTGTAAGCATCTGAAATCGCCAAAGCAGCCCTTTGATGCGGCTGCTACACGGTGAAAAGAGCGGGAGGTTTTAAAATGGTCACACTGCGAGAGCAGGGGGTTTATTATCAAGGCGGACAATTGCTGGAGGCGCAGCCTGGGCTGCCTGCGCCGGAACAGGCGATGCGGCATACCATGTGCTGGCAGATTCTTTCGGCGCACAACACCTCGGCGGACGAGAAGCAGCTGAGCTTACAGTTTGACAGCATGTCCATGCCAGACAATGCGTATGGCAAGCTGCTGCGCCAAGCGGAGCAGGACGGGCTGCAATCGTTTGCCATCCCCTGCGTGCTTGCAAACGACCACAACAGCCTGTGTGTCGGCAACACGTCCGCGCGCGATTTGCAGCAGTACGGACTAAAGGCAGCGCAGGCGTATGGCGGGGTCTACCTGCCGGCGCATCTGGCGGTCGTGCACCAGTATATGCGCGAGCAATATTGCAGCTGCGGCGCATTGCTGATCGGCTCGGACGACCATGTCCGCTACGGTGCACTTGGCGCGATGGGGGTCGGCAAGGGCGGCGACAAACAGGTCGGACTGCTGCTCGGCCGGCCGTATGAAACCGCTTATCCACAGGTGGTGGCAGTGCACCTGACCGGCCGCCCCGCGGCTGGAATCGGCCCGATGGACCTCGCGCTAGCCATTCTAGGCGCCGTCAAGGTGGGGGGCTTTGTCAAAAACAAAGTCCTCGAATTCATAGGAGACGGCATCTCCCAGCTGACGGTTGACACCCGCAACGGCGTCGACTCGATGACCGCCGAGATGGGCTGCTGGTCCACCATCTGGCAGACCGATGACGCCGTAAAGGAATATTACCGCATCCACGGCAGACCGTCGGCCTACCGGCCGATCGCCCCCAGCGGAACCGCATACTACGACGGCGCGATTGAGGTGGCGTTGGACCAGCTGCGCCCGATGATCGCCATGCCGTTTTCGCCGGACCATGTGTATGAAATCCAAACGCTCAATGAAAACCTCATGGACATCCTCAACCTCGTGGAGCAGCAGGCGGCCAAGCTATCAGAAAATCCGGATATCCGACTCGACCTAAAGAGCAAGGTAAAAAGCGGCAAGCTGTACGCCCAGCAAGGGGTGATCACCGGCTGCGTCGGCGGTACCTTTGAAAATATCTGTGCAGCAGCGGACATCTTAGGGGATACCCCAACCGCGTTTCCCCTGTCGGTTTACCCCGCGAGCCAGCCCATCTATGTCGAGCTGATGGAAAACGGCGTCGCTGTCCAGCTGCTGCAAGCGGGAGCAAGTTTGCATACCGCATTTTGCGGACCGTGCTCCGGCGCCTGCGATGTGCCGGAAAACGGCGCCCTGTCGCTGCGTCACGCACCGCGCAACGTGCTCGCACGGGAGGGCGCAAAGCCTGCGAACGGGCAGATCGCAGGGGTCGCATTGATGGACGCACGTTCGATTGCAGCGAGTGCGCGCTCGGGCGGCGCGATCACCCCCGCCACCGCGGTGGAGTGGACACAAAGCAGTAGAGCCTACCAATTCCGCCACACATTGTACGCCCAGCTCCCACAGCGCCCATCTACGCACTAAACACCGCCGCAGGCGTATCAAAGTTTTCGCCAGCCTTTTCCAAAAGGCTGCGAGGTCCAGGGGCGGAGCCCTTGGTCGCATAAAAAAAGGCCCTCAAAGGGGCCTTTTTTTATGCGAAACGCGTCTTTTTCGTCCAAGAGCCGGACCGCAGTCCGGCGATATCCCCTGCAAGCGCCGTGACAACCTCCGGTTGGCGCGATGCGCTTGCTTCCTTAGGGTGCGCAGGAGTTTCGGCCCCCGTCCGAAACTCCTATGACTCCTCGCTGCTCGCCTGACGGCTCGCCCGCGCTCGTCGCGGCGCACCTCATGGAGGGGGAGCAGCGCATCCCCCTCCATGGGCCACCCCCTAGGGGTGCGCAGGAGTTTCGGCCCCCGTCCGAAACTCCTATAGCTCCTCGCTGCTCGCCTAATGGCTCGCCCGCGCTCGTCGCGGCACATCTCATGGAGGGGGAGCAGCGCGTCCCCCTCCATG
>CAJUJI010000096.1 GCA_910586875.1 uncultured Anaerotruncus sp.
AATCAACTCAGGCAAAATGCGCAGCCGATCTTTAAATAAACCAATCTATCATTTTCTCCAAAATGTTATGGAATTCACTTAATCCATTTACAGGTCAATTCCCTTTTTTAGATAGTGCTTGACGATCTTCAGGCAGCCAACCACATCGTTCAGATGAATTAGCTCAACCGGTGAATGGGAATAGCGGCGCGGGACGCCAATGGTTGCGGTCGCCACTCCATAGCCTGCGCTTGCGGCGCTTGCAGCATCGGTCATGAACGCGGCGCAGTTGAATGCAAATTCCTGGTGCATTACATTCGCTTCAGCGGCAGCAGCGCGCAACGCTGCAAGCAGTTTTGGATGTGCTGCAACATATTTGCCGGCGGCCTGCCACTGTTGGCTCACAATGATCGCCGGCCCCTGTCCGATTCCAAGCGGCAGCTCTTGTTCGGTGTTGCCATCAGGGACGTCACCGGTGGGAATGGTATCCAAAAAAAGACCGTATTGTGGAAGTAGCTCATTGATCGCTGAGATCGCGCCGGAAACGGTTGCCTCCTCCATCACCGAGAATACAGCGCATACATCCCCATGAAGTTCTCTTGCGTCAAGTGTGCGAAACGCTTCAATGATAATAGCACACAGTACACGGCAATCGATTGCACGGGCGCTGATATAGTCAGGATCGTTCATCTCACAGCAGGGACTGTCAATTACCACCTGCGCACCAGGTCCAATGCCTAATGTATGTGCTTGCTCACGTGAACGTACACAGATATCGATATAGGATTTTTTGACGCTTTGTGGTGTCTGGAGCTCCTGCGGGGTGAGCAGATGTGCAGGCCGCGCCCCAATGATACCAGGGATGACCCCTTTCTCCCCCTTGACAAGCACCCTGCGCCCAGGGATACAAGCCTCAGTGGGATAACCGATCTTGTCAAAATATAGAAACCCATTCTTGTCCACACACCGAACGATATAACCTACTTCATCCATATGTGCGGAAATGACATGGGCTGGCCCAGGCTGTGAGCCCTTTTTGACCGCGATCAAATTGCCGTTTGGCTGTGTCCACATCGAATCAACATAGCCTTCCAAGGCCGCACGGATATAGCCGGAAACCTCCCATTCGTGGCCGCTTACACCGATTAGCGCGGTCATTTCTTTGATCCGTTTTCTCATCCGCTCTTTCATGAAATACCTCCCTTTTTTGGTGGATGCTCCTTCTCACGCTGCGAGAGTTTATAGTAAATATAAATGGTAATCAGGGTGAACCGGTCGCTGTCGTTGTGCAGAGGGTTCAGCCCCAGTTCACTTTTCAGTTGATTCATCCGGTAGACCGCCGTGTTGCGATGGATAAACAGCTCTTTTGCCGCCATGGTGATATCCATATTGTGCATAACAAGCGCTTCCAGCAGTTCGACAAACTGCGCATTTTTATCCAGCTTTGTGCAGTAGCTCCCCAGAAAATGGTCGAGATGTTGGCTATTGATGTGGGAGATCTCCTCTTCCAGCTTGAAGTCCTCATAGAAATTGGTGGTTTCGTTACTGCGGAAGATGACCGCATATTTTAAGGTAGCTTGCGCTTGCAGAAGGCTTGCACTAAAGTCGGTGATGCCCTGTGTGACACAGCCTACCCCAACTTGAATGCTGACATGGAGCCGGCTGGTAATAATGGAGTTTAGCTCGGAAAAATAATCAATGGTGCGATTGCGCTGTCCCAAGGGTTCCGCATCCAGGCAGCGGCAGACGACCAGGCGGGAGCTGGTGAGCTGTACCACCAGATCCCGCACCGAAGTTTTATAAAAAGAGCGGATCAGGTAAAGTAGCGAGCTAATCTTATAATCGTGGGTGTGCTTATCTGTTTCAGGGGGCATGATGCGCACAGCGCAAACGTAATAAGGGAGGGTAAAATCATATCCGATGGACAAGCCCGCCGAGGCGATATAGGTCAGTCCCTCGGTGCCCGCAGAGTGGAACAGGCGCATCATCAAAAAGGACAGCTTGTTCTCCGGCTCATAAGCTGAGCGGTTGATGAGCCGGTCCCGACAGTCGGACATCTCAATCAGGGAATCGACCATACACTTGACCTGCGCTTTGGAAAGGGTGCTGCCCGGGGGCAGGTACAGCCGCAGCTGGCAGTTGAACGGCAACGGGAAATCCAAAGGTTCAAATGGTTCCAAATTTTTGGGCAGCCGGTTTGCCTGTATCTGAACGCGCCCTTCATAGAGCGCGAGCGGATACGTTGGGAAAATATGTGTGACGTTGTCAAATAGAAAGCGGTAACGATCCTTGTGCATGGTATTTTTTCTTTGCCTCCATAATACGATTCAGGGTTTTCTGGTCCTGATATGCTTTATATAGCGGTCGTGCTGAGGCCCGCCAGGCTCGGAGCGGCTGCTTTTCCATAGGATAGATCTGCACACCATACTGGTGGACAAGCGTGTCACGGCTTTTATCATTAAACTGTATGAGGAACTGCCGGTGCCACTTGCAGGCTTCCTCTGCGGCCTGTGTGATGAGCTTTTGCTGGTGTGGGGTGAACTGCTGCATGAACTGCTGTGACGTCATAAAACAGCCGACCCCATAGCTTAGAGGGATTTCGCTGATGCACTTTTGATGGTCGTAGAATTTCATTCCTAAAAAGTTTGCATAGGGATTTTCCTGGCTGTCAATCACCCCCTTTTGCAGGAGGGAATAGACATCTGCGTAGCTGGCCATGACCGGCTCGGCACCCATCGATTTGAAATAAGCCTCCAAAATAGGCTTGTGCATAATGCGGATCTTCAGCGCTGCCAGATCCTGTGGGCAGGTGATAAAGCGTGAACGGGTTGAAATATACCGGAATCCGGTGGAAAAATAGGCTAGGCAGATTAACCCATGCGGTTCGAGCCATTTTTTGATATATTGCCCAATCTCCCCATCTAGGATGGTATTGGCTTCCTCGGCGGAGTCAAACAGAAACGGCAGGTCGAACGCCAGTACCTTCCCTTCGGTCACCGTTTCCAAAGAGTGGGCGTCGATGATGATGAGGTCCAGAGAGCCGTTTTTTAGCAATTCCAGCATCAGATCATTGTTGGCCGAAAGCAGAATGGTCCGGATATCGCCAATCATCATCCCATCGGTCTTTTCAAAAAGCAGCTCGGAAAATTTGCGGCACCCATTGTGCAGAGCGCTGTCATCCTGAATACAAATCCCAATATTCAGCACCTTTTTTCGGTTGCAGTAAAGCGCATATTGACGCAGCTGCATACGATCCTTGTCGCAGCTGAGCGGGTCGGTATGCAGCAGCTCTTTGATGCGGGTGAAACGCTGTTGTATCGTATTCCGATGGATCTTTAGCGCATCGGCGGCTTTTAAAAGGTTCATATCATAGATAGAAAGCTGGATTAAAGTATCCTTTAAAAATTTTTTTCCGGCCAAAGCGTCTTCATAAGGTTTGAATTTTTGGGTGAGATATTGGTCCTTTAGGGTGGAGGAAAGATAATCGAAAATGTGGTTACCAACCAATTCACAGCAGGATTTGTCATCCGGGCATAAGAAATCAAAATAGGAAACGACGAACTTTGCCTCCTGATAGCTGGAACGGAGTTGGGTAACCGCGCCATAGATGCTGCCGATCCCCGCGATGAGCGAAAGCCCGCAATAGCGCTCGATATCGGCGATGACACGCTGTGCAAAGCGTTCCAAGAGGATTGTTTCCGGCTGATCGGGAGGGCAGGCTTTGAACACAATGAATTCATAAGCGTTCAGCACCCCAATGATGTCCTCTGTGTCAAAGTCTGAGCATAGCGTAACAATCCAGTGCATCGATTGCTTGATATGGTTGTCGTAAAAGCCGGTGTCCTTGGAACGGGAGGACTCCCGTATAGAAAAAAGGATGGCGGCCCGATCTCGATGGATGTTATATTTGAGCTGGGTCGCAATCGCGTTCAGTTCTTCTTCCAGCGATTGCCGAATGGTGGTGAGTTGGCTGACAAAATAGATCTGCTCGTTCGTGCTGTTTTCAAGGCCGCTCAAAAAAATGCCCCGTTCGACAGCATAGCCAATCACGGCATGGATGTAGCGAAAGACAGAAGCAGGAACTGCTTGTCCAAAAACCCAAAAGCTGCAAATTGCCTCCCCGTTCACAAAGTGAGTTTCTAGCGCAGTTTGCGGCGGGGCTGTAAGAGCCTGGGCCCGTTTGCAAAGCGATTCTTCTGTACAACCGATCAGGCGGCCATCCGGTGTAAAGAGTGCAACCGGATGCTCCAATGTTTTCTTAAAACAGTCGATGCAGTAAATACCCGCAAATAAATCAAAGCACATAGCAAACACCTTTTTTGAAACAGAACGCAAAGCGATCGTTTTGGCAGATGGAAACTTTTCTTATATTATAGCATTTTCCAATGAAAAAAATATGTATCCACAATACAAATATCAATGCTTTGGCATGGTTGCTTATCATATCCATTATCGGGGAATACAGGATATTTTTTAGCGTAGATTTCCGTGTGAAAAGATGTGTTTTGCAACCAAAAGGTTTTTTCAATTCTTGGTGTTTGCCCACATTTTAAAAGGTGAATTGGTATGTTATCATAAAAATACAAACAAAATCATCAAATGATTTGTACAACACAGATAAGTGAAAGAGAGGTTCAAGAGATGAAAAAGGTCATATCGATGCTGACAGCAGTAGCGATGTCTATGGGTCTTGCGGCATGTGGTGGAAGCACAACCGCCCCCAGCAGTGCACCCGCACAGAGTGCATCAGGTTCGGATGTATCCGGTGCAGCGTCCACCGCTACCCCTGCACCTGCCAATCAAGTTGTTATCAAATTTGCCAATGTCGGCGCGGACACCACTGCTGGCAACAAGCTCGCGGTAGAACTGATTCCATACTTAGAGGAACTCTCGGGCGGTACGATGACCTTGGAGGTTTACCCAAACTCTGCATTGGGTGATAACCGCGTCATCGTGGAGGGAATCCAGATGGGTACAATTGAAATGGGGATGCCTTCCACAGCGGTTCTGGGCGGCTTTACGAGCTCGGCGCTGGTGTTTGACCTGCCATTCATGTTTAAGGATTACGATAATGCAGAAAAGGTGCTGACCAGTGAGGTTGGAATGGGGATTCTCAAAGAGCTGGAAAGCTCCAATATCATTGGCTTGGGATGGGCGGTCAACGGCTGGCGCCACCTGACAGCCAACGATGAGATCCGCCTGCCGGAGCAGATGAAGGGAAAGAAGATTCGCACGATGGAGACACAGATGCACATGGATTTCTGGAACTCGATTGGTGCATCTGCGACACCCATGGCATTTTCCGAGCTGTATACTGCTTTACAGCAGGGCGTGGTCGATTGCGAGGAGAACCCCTATGTCACCGGCACCGGCGCAAAGCTGGAAGAGGTACAAAAGTATTGGATCGAAACCGGACATATTTTTGACGCGTCGCCCATTATATTCTCAAAGGTCGCATACGACAAGCTGACCGACGAACAGAAGGGTTGGCTGCAAGAATGGGTGGACAAGTACATCGAGATGGACTGGCAACGGGTCAAAGCGGCGGAGCAGGAGATTGCGGACACATTGGCGAACAATGGCTTTAATGTGATTGTCAAGCTGAGCGATGAGGAAAAACAGTCTTGGACAGCTTCTGCGCAGTCGGTCTATGACAAATACCGCGATCAGATCGGCGCAGACCTGATTGATGCGATCACCGAAATGCAGCAATAACCACCTGGGCAGCAGGACAACAAGGGCGGCTGCCCTGCCGCCCTTGTCTGCTGTTATAGGCAGACGTAAAGGGCTTCATGATGATCCATCTGTCTTTTGTGAGGTAGCTATATGAATAAAGATAAATGGTATAACAAGATCGAGTTTGCGATCATCGTCGTGCTATTCACGATCATGATTTGTGTGACCTTTTTTAATGTTATTTCAAGGTATTGCTTCCATTTCACCCTCAGCTGGACCGAGCAATTTTCGCGTATCCTGTTTGTTTGGGTCACCTATGCTGGCGTGAGCTGGGCGGGCGGAATCAATGTGCATCTTCGGGTTTATGCACTGTGTGAGGCGGTGGGGAAAAAGGTGGGTCACTATCTAATTCTGTTTGGTGATATTGTGACCATGATCTTCGGGCTTTACATGTGCTATAAAATCTCAATTTTGATGCTCAACGCGCTCAGGCTTAACCAGACCTTCCCATCTATGCAGTGGTGCAATGTTGCCTGGATGTATCTAGCGGGTGTTTTGGGAATGTTCGGGCTTAGTGTACGCATTCTGCAATCACGCTATTTTATGTACAAACAGCAGCGTTTGGAAAAAGCGCAGGCTGAAAACGATTAGGAGGTGGCAGGATGTTAGGTGTTTTGTTAGGTTCGCTTTTCCCATTGTTGTTCCTGTCGGTCCCTATCGCGGTCTGCCTTTCGCTGTGTACGGTTGTGACCTTCTGGACCTTCTTTCCCAGTACGCCGGTGGATATGATGCTGGCGCAGTCCATCGTTGCAAGCATCGACTCGTTTGCGCTCATGGCGATCCCCTACTTTATGCTGGTGGGTGCGTTGATGGAGTCTACCGGCTTGGCGGAAAAGCTCATCAATGTCGCAAAATACATCACAGGCGATACTTACGGTGGATTGGCAGGTGCAGGGGTCGTTGCGTGTATGTTTTTTGCAGCGATCTCCGGATCTGGTCCGGCGACCGCTGCGGCGATTGGCGCGATCATGATTCCGGCGCTTCTCAAACAGGGGTACAGCCGTGAATATTCAGGCGCGATGATCGCGGGGGCGAGCATCATTGGGCCGGTCATCCCACCAAGCATTCTGATGATCATGTACGGCGTCGCAGTCGGTGTGTCGGTGAGCACGATGTTTTTGGCCGGCTTTTTCCCTGGGCTTTTTATGGGATTGGCGCTTATCCTCTATAATTATTTCTATTCGCGTAAACGTGGCTATCGTGGTGTAAAGCGTTCCGAGCTGGGCGGGGATCCGGTCAAGGTGTTTATCGAGGCAATTCCTGCAATGCTGATGCCAGTCATCGTCCTGGGCGGCATTTATACCGGCATCTTTACCCCGACCGAAAGCTCGGTTATTGGCGTTGTTTACTCGCTGCTGGTGGGTAGGTTTGTCTATCATAAGCTCAATTGGAGCAATTATAAAAAAGCGCTGGTTGACGCGGCGATCACCACTGCGACGATTATGCTGCTCCAAGGCGGCGCGCAGACCTTCGGCCGTCTGTTGACCATGGGCAAAATCCCGCAGCAGATTATTGAAATGATGCACACGGTCACCAGCAATCCGGTTATCATCATGCTGATTGTCAACTTTGCGTTCCTGATCGCGGGCATGTTCATCGATGGCAACTCAATCGTTATCCTGTTTGCGCCGCTCTTTACTCCATTGGTTGTTTCAGCAGGCTATAATATCATTCACTTTGGCATCATTATGGTGATCAACTGCTCGATTGGGATGCTGACCCCGCCGCTTGGCGGCAACCTCTTTATTGGACAGCGTATAGCGGGCTGCTCCTTTGAGGGAATTCTCAAGGAGGAGATCCCCATTCTGCTAGTTCACATCTTGGTGCTCGTACTGCTGATCCTTTTTCCGGATATTACGCTGTTCTTACCCCGTGCATTTGGGCTGATTAAGTGAAAGGAGAAATTTTGTGTATCGTAATGTAGAACTTAATGTTGGCGGCAAGCTGATCCGCGGCACGGTGCGCGCACCAGGCGAAGGCCGCTATCCAACCATTATTTTTTATCATGGGTTTACCATGGATCGGGTGGGGCAGCGAGGGCTGCATGAGGAGTTTGCCCGTGAATGTGTGAAAAACGGCTATGCCTGCGTTCGCTTTGACTTTTATGGATTGGGGGAAAGTGAGGGCTGTTTCAGCGACATGACCCCTTCCAGTGAGATGGAACAGGCGATTGCAATTTACCATTGGACCTATGAACAGGATTTTACCGATCCTGCAAACCTGTTCATCTCCGGGCATAGTCTCGGCGGGGCTATTACTGCGATGACCGCTGCGGTAGTGCAGCCCAAAGCGGTTGTCCTATGGGCACCTGCGCTCTCGCTCTATCTGGGGACCATGCACCGCGTGCGTACCACGGTCGGGCGCGTGGAAGGTGGCTATGACATTGGAGGCATCAAGCTGAGTGATGCCTTTATCGAGGATGCGCGTTATCTGGATATCTTCCACAAGGCGCAGGGGTATGATGGCAGTCGGGTGCTGCTCATTCAGGGTAGCGAGGATGAACAGGTCCCACCGGATTCCTGCTATTTGTACCAAGATGTCTATGAACATAAGGTGGAATTGGCAGTCCTTCCTGGGGTCGATCACCAGTTTACCACCATCGAGTGGCGGCACGAAGTCTACCGGCTCAGCCTAGAGTTTTTTAAAAAAATGACAGATTAGTCAATGTTACCAATACAGGTTCTTAGATAGCCTCCATTTAAAACAGCCGTTGCCAGCAAAATAGCAGCGGCTGTTTTTCACTTTTTAATTTTTCCAATTACTTCATAGTTAAAGATTTCCTCTGAATTTAAGACAGAAAGAGACGAACCGTTACATCCCCACTCCCCAAAGCTTCCTCCCAACCGGTGAGGTCATCGATACGACCTAATCGAGTGTAGCTCCAGCAGTTAGAGCCGTAGAACATCACAATTTGATTGCTGTTGTACAATACGATGTCTCCGACCTGGGTGGTGGTCCGCCGATCTTCAGCGGGTAGGCTGGTCCCCAGCGAGCCTACCTTCTCAAAGCCGGAGTAATCACGCATTTTAATCTCAAGGGGAGCCGCCTTTATCAGTGATACCAAGGCATCTGCGGTAACATTGTTTTCCAAAGTGATCGAGAAAATGCAATCTCCTATTTCTACTTTCAGTTTCATCCCGTTCATCTCCTGGAGTTCCTCACTGGTTGCGCTTTTCTCTGGTTCCATCGTCAGCTCTGACGGAACACTTTGGGATATTGGTGAGGTGGAATCCGGTGGTATCGCAGTGCTGTTGCAGGCGATAAGGGAAGTTTTCAGCAATAAAACTACTCCGACAAGAATCAGGGCAACACTTCTTTTTCTCCATACACTCACTGTAATTCTCCTTTTTATTGTATCATTAGGAAAGAAATTGTTGCAAACAGATGCAAGTCCCCAGCAGGCAAAGGATGATCCCAAAAGCGCGGTTCATCCACACCAGATTTATGGTGGCTTTTCTTCTTGCCAGACTGGTGGCCAAAGTGAGAACGCCCCACCAGAGATAGGTTCCTGCAAACATTCCTAGCACCAATGGTAGCCCTTCCCCAAAAGCCAGCTCGCCGGAAATGCCAAGCCAGGAAAAGGCAAAAAGGAAGGTAAGAATGGCGGCGGGATTGGTGATGCCAATAGCGAAGGAGGAAAGGAACAACCCCGGCAAACTTGCACCTTTGGTTTTCTGAATAGGAGCGCCTTTCTTCTGGTATAACAGGTGTACCCCCAGAAACAGGATCAGACCGCTGCCCAGTAGGTGGATGACGGACTGATATTGCAGAAGAAAATCAGCTACAATGGTTAAACCAAATGCACCTACTGCGGCGTAACAGCAATCAGCTGCCGAGGAACCCAGCCCAGTGAGCAGTCCGGCCCTAGGGCCATAGTGGAGGGTCCGCTGCACCGTCAGCGTGCCCACTGCTCCCACAGGCAGCCCGAACAGTAAACCAATGAGTAGGCCTTTTAGCAGGAAGGTCATCCCATCACCCCCTCAGAGATCAAGCGCACTGGCACTGTGTTGTTAAAATAATCTCTCCACGGGCCTCATCGATATCCCGAATGATTTCTCCCACCACTGGTACGTAGATATGACCAGAGAGGGGATTCTTGATACTGATGATGGGGGCGATTAGGGTGGCTTCTACTGCCGAACGTTCAAAGGCGAGATCGGTATCGACCATCTCACAGTCGATGAGCCGCAGATTTTTGCAGTAACAGAGTGGTTGGGTGCCAATAATCTTACAGCCGATCAAGGTGACATCCTCGCTGTACCAGGCCAGATATTCCCCCTTGACCACGCTGTTTTTTACAGTGATATTTTTCCCATGCCAGAAGGCATCTTTGGTATCGAAGGTGCAGTTTTCAAAGACGGCGTTTTCGATGTACTGAAAGGAGTATTTTCCTTTCATCTGCACCCCCCGGAAGGTGAGGTCTTTGGCGCGCATCATAAAGTATTCGCTCTGGGCGGTGCAGTCCTCCATCTCAATGCCTCTGACAGACCAGCCGAACTCCGGGGAAAGAATGTCGCAGCCCTTCATGCGGATGCCGGTGCACTCCCGCAGGGCCTTGATGCCATGGAGTTTCGTTCCGGTAATCTCCACATTCTGGGAGTACCATAGGGCCGCTCTGCAAAGCTCGGTCATTTGGCTGTTCCGGATGGTCAGCCCCTCGTCGTGCCAGAAGGGGTAACGGAGGTTGAAAAAGCATCCTTCTACCTGAATGTCCTGCCCCTCTTTAAAAGCGCTTTCCCCGTCGGCGGGGCCATCAAAAGAGCAGTTCTGTACCAGCAGGTCACGTTGGCCGTAAAGTGCTCGTTCCTCATCAAAGGTTTTATTAGAAATCGTTCTCATAGTAAAAACTCCTTTCGTGTCAATTCTTTGCCTTCTGCATCTGGTACACCAGATAGTCCAGGCAGTCTATTTTCTTTTCCTCTCGATGGACAGCGTCCAGAAGAAGGCTCCGCTGTTTTTTTAATAATCGGAAACTTTCCGGTTCTTTCCCATCCCTCATACAGCGCAGAAAGGCGATAATGGTCTTTTCATCGCAGCCCGCGTCCCGCAGATTTTGGATGATGCTCTCCTCAGAATCACACAGTTTCATGTTGATCGCCTTTCCCTTAATTTGCTGGACTGATAAAGACTAACTTGTTTCCCCAGCCCTCCAACACTGGATTATTTTCAACCGCGCTAACAAATTCCTCGGTGTAGTCGAAATATCCTACAGGGGTGTATTCTCCGGCGATTTCCGCCTCATGGAAGAATAGGACGATGCGGTTGGGTTCCGAGTAGTAGACCGTTCCAGCGGCCTCACTGGTGATGGACTCGGCGTTATCGGGGATCTCGTACCGGCTGGGGATGTCATAATACTGCATCACTTCCCAGTTTTCATAGTCGTCATAGTGGTAGATGGGAAGCTGCCAGCTGGCGGTGCCCACATGGCGGGCAATGGCCGCGGCGGTGGGATTGTCGTAGAGGTGGAGGGTGAAGGGGGCGTTTCGGTCCCCAAAGGCCACCAAAAGGGTCTCAGTCTCCCCGCTGGATTCTGGAACGGTATCTTCTTCTTTGGGCTGGCCGCTATTTTCTGATGTCTGGGCCTCGCTTTCCTCTGGCGCAGAAGAAACGGTGCTGATCACTGCTGTGCTGTTCACCACTGGACTGCTGGAACTGCTGCCTTGGGACGGTGAGCCTGCCCTTTGGCTGCATCCAACGAGCAGAGAAACGGTCAGTATTAAGGGTACCAAAAGGGAGGAGGCGCTAAAAAATCTTTTTTTCATGGTAGTTGATCCTTTCTTGTGGAATTCATTTTCTTGATATCCAGTATAAAGC
>CAJUJI010000097.1 GCA_910586875.1 uncultured Anaerotruncus sp.
CCGCCGAACGATTCGCCTGGGGCGCCTTGGGGGTACTGGCGGGGCTGGGCTGTGTGCAAATGCTCTCGTTTGGCAGCGAGTGCGGCGATCTTGCTGCACTTTCCAGCGTTGCACAGGCGATCTCCTCCCCTGCCTGTCATGCTGCCATAAAAAATCTGCTGACACAGGGCATCACCTACGCAAGCGCCCGCCAACAGGCTATCACCGAGCTTTGCGGCGCACAAGCAGCGGCGCTGCTCGCCAGCCCGAACAACACCCTTGCGATTGAATATCTGCGCCAGCTCTCACTGCAAAAGCTGCCGATCCAACCCTTTACCGTCCAGCGAATTGGCGCTGCCCACGATGCTTTGACCACGCAAAATGGGCTTGCAAGCGCTTCCTATCTGCGCGAACTTTTGCACAAACAGCCGCTTGATGCGCTTACCCCATTCGTACCAGAGGCTGTGCTGAAAATTTACGAGCAAGCACAAAAGGAAGATCTGTTCCCCTTCATACCGCACAGCCTGGATGCTGCGCTGCTTTCGCGGCTGCGCAGGATGGAACGCACAGAATTTTCCATCTTGCCCGATTTATCCGAGGGCCTAGAACACCGGCTTTATGAAGCGGTACGGCGCTCCACCTCTCTGGAAGAGCTGCTTGCGCTTGCTAAAACAAAGCGTTATCCGCTTGCACGGTTGCGGCGGCTCATTTGGAGCGCCTATCTGCAAATTCCCTCTGACATGATGCACCTGCCAGTCCCCTATCTGCGGGTGCTTGCCTTCAATCAACGTGGGGTGGAGATTTTCCGCTGTGCAAGCCGACTTACCACCTTACCACTCTCTCACTCGCTCGCCCGTTTGGAGCAAACCGACGCCTTCTGTGCCCGTTTCGCGCGTCTGGAGGCGCGTGCTGCTGATTTATACGCGTTGGGATTGCCAAAAATTTTGCCCTGTGGCAGCGACTACACCCATAAAATTACAGCGCATTAAGCGACGTTTTTACTAATTTTGTAATTTATTGTTGATTCTTTTTAGATATTGTGATACAATAGGGCTGTAGTTAATTGAGCTAAGGGGAGGTATCACTATGGAAAGAGCGATCACAATTACATCTCATCAGAACCCTCATCTTCAAATCAGCGCCATCCCGGGGCATTTTGTCACCAGCCACTCGCACATCAGCCATTATGTGGATTTAACCGTGATGAAGCACCAGCATATGATGGCACAGGAGGCAGGGCTCGCGCTGGCGGAAAGCTTTGCCTACCACAAGGAGATTGACACCATTGTTTGTATCGAAGGCAGTGAGGTGATTGGTGCTTTCCTTGCACGTGGACTCGCCAAAAGCGACCTAATCTCGGTTAACCGCCGCAAGGAGCTGTATGTAATTACACCAGAATTCAATTCAAATATGCAGCTCATCTTCCGCGACAACCTTGAACCAATGATTCATGATAAAAATATACTGCTGCTTATCCCTTCGATCACAACCGGTAAAGCAATCCACCGCACACTGGAAGGAATGGCTTATTACGGCGCTCATGTACAGGGGATTGCAGCGGTATTCAGCGCCCAGGAGCAGGTGGATGGGGTGGAAATTACTCGCTTGTTTTCGGCGCTGGATATCCCAGGCTACGAGACCTATTCTTATCGTGATTGTCCATACTGCAAAGCCGGCCAGAAAATTGATGGACTTGCAAACAGTTTCGGTATCTCGCATATGTAACAAAAACGCCCTCGCTAACGCGAGGGCGTTTTTTTCGTGTGTATCTTTCACTTTCACAAGGGCGCCGCCTCTGCTATTGCGTCAAATTCCGGTGATGTCCACCAATTCCACATCATCAATGGTTTTGCCCAACAGCAAACAATTGACCAGCGCATCGGCTGTATCCAACGAGGTCAAGCAAGGTATCGACAGCTCCACCGCCTTGCGGCGCATCTGCACCGAATGACGGGCGGGCATCCGCCCTCTGGCAGAGGTGGAAATAATATAGTCCAAATCGCCGCACTCGACCAGATCCATCACGTTCGGACTCGGTTGGTCCATCTTGCGCACAACATTCGCTGCAACCATATGATGGTTCAGCACCGAGGCACAGCCTGGCGTTGCATATAGTCCAAATCCCAGCTTTTCAAACTTTTCTGCAATTTTAACCATCTCTTGCTGATCGCTGTTTTTCACGGTGATCAGTACCTTTCCACCGGATTTATGGGTCAATTTATAGCCTGCTGCTGTCAGTCCTTTGAGCAGCGCTTCCTCAAAGTTAGCCGCAATGCCCAACACCTCACCGGTAGACTTCATCTCCGGCCCCAACGCGGTGTCCACATCATGCAGCTTTTCAAAGCTGAACACCGGCACCTTGACCGCAACGTAATCCCCTTCCGGATACAGTCCCGAGCCGTAGCCCATCTCGCACAGCTTATGCCCCAGCATCACCTTTGTCGCGATATCTACCATCGGCACGCCGGTCACCTTGCTGATGTATGGCACCGTACGGGAGGAACGCGGGTTGACCTCGATCACATACACCATCTCATTATAGATGACATACTGGATGTTAACCAGTCCAACCACCTTGAGCGCCCGCGCCAAACGTCCGGTATAGTCAATCAGGGTCGCCTTGATTTTCTGGGAGAGTGTTTGAGCCGGATAAACCGAAATCGAATCGCCGGAGTGAACACCCGCGCGCTCGATATGCTCCATGATGCCCGGAATCAGGTAATCCTGTCCATCACAGATGGCGTCTACCTCAATTTCCTTGCCCATCATGTATTTGTCGATCAGTACAGGGTTTTCGATGTTGTGGGAAAGGATGATCCCCATATATTCTGTTACATCTGCGTCTGAATAAGCGATGATCATATTTTGTCCGCCCAACACGTAGGAGGGACGCAAAAGCACTGGATATCCCAGCTGGTTTGCCGCCTTGAGCGCCTGTTCGGTATTCATCACTGTATGCCCTGCCGGACGCGGAATGCCGCACTGCTCCAGCACCTGGTCAAATCGCTCGCGGTCCTCTGCTGCGTCGATGCTGTCCGCACAGGTCCCCAGAATGCGCACGCCCCTTTCCTGGAGATGCCTGGTCAGCTTAATTGCGGTCTGCCCGCCAAACTGCACCACCACACCCCAAGGCTGCTCGGTTGCAAGCAGGTTATCCACATCCTCTGGCGTCAGCGGATCAAAATACAGCCGGTCGCCGGTATCAAAATCGGTCGAGACGGTCTCGGGGTTATTGTTGGCCAGAATCGCTTCAAAGCCCTCCTCTTTGAGCGCCCAGACGCAGTGCACCGAGCAATAGTCAAATTCAATTCCCTGCCCGATACGGATGGGGCCGGAGCCGATTACCAGCACCTTCTTTTTGCCGCTAGGGTGCTTCTCCAAAAATTCTGCGGCTTCGTTCTCCTGATCATAGGTCGAGTAGAAGTAGGGGGTCTCTGCCGAAAACTCCGCAGCGCAGGTATCCACCATCTTATAGGAGGCGCCGCGCTTCCAAGCCGCAGGAATCTGCTGCCCGCTAATTCGCTCGATGGTTTTATCCAAGAATCCGTATTTTTTCGCGGTATTATATTTTTTCTGGCTCAGGCTGCCGTCTGCAAGCCAGTTTTCCAAATCCACCAGATTGCGCAGCTTGCCGGTAAACCAGCGGTCAATTTTGGTAATTTCAAAGATGGTATCCAGCGAAACGCCCCGCTTGAGCGCCTCAAACACGACAAACACCCGCTCATCATCACAGTTGTGCAGCAGCTCCAAAATTTCCGCGTCGGTTTTGTCCTTGAGCTTGCCAAAGTTCAAGGTATCCATTCCCAGCTCGATGCTGCGCACCGCCTTCATCATCGCCTGCTCAAACGAGGTGCCAATCGACATAATTTCACCGGTAGCCTTCATCTGGGTGCCCAGTGTGCGCTTGCCGTAAACGAACTTGTCAAACGGCCATTTCGGGAACTTCACTACAATATAGTCAATCGCCGGCTCAAAGCAGGCATAGGTCTTTCCTGTCACTGCATTTTTAATCTCGTCCAACGTGTAGCCAATCGCAATTTTCGCCGCAACCTTTGCAATCGGATAGCCGGTCGCTTTCGAGGCGAGCGCCGATGAACGGGACACGCGCGGGTTGACCTCGATCACCGCATATTCAAAGCTATCCGGCCGCAGCGCCAGCTGACAGTTGCAGCCGCCTTCCACCTCCAGCGCCTGGACGATGTTGATTGCAGCCGAGCGCAGCAGCTGGTACTCCTTATCCGCCAGTGTGACCGCAGGTGCAACCACAATGCTGTCGCCCGTATGAACACCAACCGGATCCAAATTTTCCATCGAGCAGACGGTGATGGTGTTCCCCTTTCGGTCACGTATCACCTCAAACTCAATCTCTTTCCAGCCCGAGATACACTTTTCAATCAGAACCTGTGTAATCGGAGAAAGGCGCAGACCGTTGCGCGCAATCTCCCGCAGCTCATGTTCATCATTCGCAATACCGCCGCCGCTGCCGCCCAGCGTAAACGCAGGCCGCACGATCACCGGATACTGGATCTCCTGCGCGAACGCAACCGCGTCCTCCACCGTCTCCACCACCTTGGAGGGGATGCAGGGCTGTCCGATTGCCTCCATGGTATCCTTAAAAATTTGGCGGTCCTCTGCCTTGTCAATCGTCTCAGGGTTCGCGCCCAACAGCTTGACATTATGTGCCTGCAAAAAGCCCTCCCGCGCCAGCTGCATTGAAAGGGTCAACCCTGTCTGTCCGCCCAGCGTGGAGAGAATGCTGTCCGGCTGCTCCTGCTCGATCACCCGCTTGACCACATCCAGCGTCAACGGCTCGATATAAATTTTATCCGCCATCGCCTTATCGGTCATGATGGTCGCAGGGTTGGAATTGACCAGTACGACCTCCAATCCTTCCTCGCGTAGTGCACGGCAAGCCTGTGTTCCCGCATAGTCAAACTCGGCTGCCTGTCCAATTACAATTGGGCCAGAGCCGATTACCAACACCTTTTTAATATCTGAACGCAATGGCATTTAGCCCACCTCCTTTTTCTGCTTCATCAATGTAACAAACCGGTCGAACAGAAAGCTGGTATCTGTAGGGCCACCACACGCTTCTGGATGGAATTGGACTGTGAAGATGCTCCCGTCCCCGTAGACCACCCCTTCACAGCTTCGGTCGTTGGCGTTCAGATGGCTAACCCTGCCCACAGCGGGCGGCAGGCTATCCCCCAGCACCTCAAACCCATGGTTCTGGCTGGTCACATAGGTTTTGCCGTTTTCCAAATCAACAACCGGCTGATTGCTGCCCCGATGCCCATATTTGAGCTTGGCAGTGCGCGCGCCCTGCGCCAGCGCCATCAGCTGATGTCCCAGACAGATGCCAAACACCGGCAGCCCCAGCTTGATCATTTCGCGCAGATTTGCAATCTGCGTTTGTGCCTGCGCGGGGTCACCAGGTCCATTGGAAAGCATCACCCCATCAAAGCCGCCCGCGCGAATTTGCTCCGCTGTGGTGGAGGCGGGCAGGATGGTCACATTACAGCCGCGGCTGAGCAACGAGCGCCGGATGTTGCGTTTATAGCCGTAATCCAACAGCGCCACCTCATAAAGCGGCTGCTCACAGGTGTATTTCTGCGGCGCGCAAATGCTCACACTTTCCACCGCTGCGGAAATCTTGAACGCACTAATCTGCTCCAAAAGCGCCTGTTTATCGGTGATTTCTTCTGTGGTAATCATACCATTCATCACACCATGCTCGCGGATTTTGCGGGTGAGCGCGCGGGTGTCGATGTCGTAAATTCCCACAATGCCCTGCTTTTTCAAAAACCAGTCCAGGTCGTGCTCACAGCGGAAGTTGCTGGGTACCTCGCACCATTCGCGCACGATATACCCTTTTACATAGGATTTCGCCGACTCGATATCCTCATGATTGACCCCGTAATTTCCAACAAGCGGAAAGGTCTGCGTTACAATCTGTCCGTAATAGCTCGGATCGGTCAGCGTTTCCTGATAGCCAGTCATGCCGGTGGTGAATACCACCTCACCAATGCTGCTTCCCTGTGCACCCATCGAAAGACCTTCGAACACGGTCCCATCGACCAACAGCAGATATGCCTTTTTTTCATTCTCTAAAATCCGCATAAATCCTCCATCCTTTTGTCCGCAGTCCTGTTTCTATAACGAAAGTTTTCGCCCGCCTTTTTCAAAAGGCGGCGGGGGTTGAGGGGGCAAAGCCCCCGTCGTGTCCGCTAAATTCCAATCGAATTGGCGGACACGAAGCACACCCTTGCCTAAGGGAAAAACCTTCCTATGCCCCTATCGGCGCAATCACACTGGTGATATCCTCCCGCATCCGAATTGCTTCAGCGCGTGCTGCCTGCGCATAATCCTCCGCAGAGAAGCCCTCCTTCTTCCATGCGGTCAGCACCGCACGCGAGGAGTTCACAATTGCACCCAATCCATGCGCATCAAACGCACCTGCGACGTCTTTTGCACCGCCGCCCTGTGCGCCGTAGCCCGGCACCAAAAAGAAGGTGTGCGGCAGCTTTGCGCGCAGCTCGGCCAGCTGCGCTGGATAGGTCGCGCCCACAACCGCGCCAACCTGCGAATAGCCATATTTCCCCACCGAATTGCTGCCCCATTGTTCACACATCCGGCCCATCGCCTCATAAACGGTCTGTCCATCCAGCAGCCGGTCTTGCAGCTCGCCGGAGGACGGGTTGGAGGTCTTTACCAGCACAAAAATTCCTTTGTCCGGTTTCTCGTTTATCACATCCAGCAGCGGCTGGATGCCATCTGTGCCAAGATAACCGTTGACCGTCAGCGCATCCGCACCGAATGGTGTGCAGTAGGTCTGCGCGATCTCCACAAACCCCAGATGTGCTGCCGCATACGCCTGCATGGTTGAGCCGATGTCGTTGCGTTTGCCATCTGTGATCACATACATCCCCTTTTCCTGCGCATAAGCGATGGTTTCCGCAAGGCATTTGACCCCTTGCCAGCCAAACTGCTCATAATAGGCGCACTGCGGCTTGACCGCTGGCACAATATCACAAATTGCATCGATGATGCCCTTATTAAACAGCAAGCAGGCATATGCTGCGCTTTGCAACGTTTTCCCGTATGCCGCAAACGCTTCCTCCCTGATTTGTGCAGGAATATAGTCCAGGGTTGGGTCCAATCCCACCACTGTCGGATTCTTTGTTTCAATAATCCGCCTGATCAGCTTTTCCATCTTTGATTTCTCCTTGTCCTTATTGCTTCCTCAAATGTTTCGGTTATAGCTGAATGCGCCATCCAAGATGGTGTATTTCACTCGACCTACCACCTCTGTATGGTCAAAGCAGGTGTTGCGCGCCTTGGAATGGAAGCGCTCCTTTTCAATCGTCCAACGCTCTGCCAAATCAAACAGCACCAGATCAGCGGGCGCGCCCAGCTTCAGCGAGCCGCCCTCCAGCCCCAGCAGGCGCGCGGGTGTACTGCTCATCATCTCAAGCAAGCGTTCCAGCGAGATCAATCCCGGCCGCACCAGATGGGTTAAACAGAGCGCCAGTGAGGTTTCCAGCCCAATCACGCCATTCGGCGCGGTGAGAAAGTCCGCTTTCTCCTGTGGGGTATGCGGCGCATGGTCGGTTGCAATACAATCAATCGTTCCGTCCGCAATTCCCTCTAAAATTGCTTGACGGTCCCGTTCCTCCCGCAAAGGCGGATTCATCCGGTAGTTTGCATCCCTGCGCAAAAGCTCCTGGTCGGTCAGCGTAAAGTAATGCGGGCCGGTTTCACAGGTCACACGCACCCCGCGTCGTTTGGCATCACGGATCAGCGCAACCGAACCGCAGGTGGAAACATGCGCAATATGGATTCGTGTCTCCGATGCTGCCGCCAGCGCGATTACCGCTGCTGTATTACAGTCCTCCGATGCGCGATCGATACCTGGGACGCCCAATTGTTCACTCACTGCGCCCTTGTGCATGATGCCGCCATTCACAATCTCTAAATCCTCGGCGTGACTGATCACAAGCAAGCCCTCTTTGGCAGCCTCTTGCAGCGCTTCCAGCATTAGCCGGTTGTTTTGAACCGGCCGGCCATCGTCGCTTACCGCGACCGCACCCGCCTGTTTGAGTGCGCAAAGATTGGTTCGCCGCTGGCTTTTCAGCCCCTGTGTAATTGCCGCCACCGGATAGACCTTAGCTTTCGCGCTTTTGGCGCGCTCTGTTATGTAATTCAGCACCTCTGGGCTGTCACAAACCGGATTGGTGTTTGGCATCGGTACCACCGCTGTAAATCCACCCGCCGCCGCAGCCTCACAACCGGTAAAAAGATCCTCCTTTTGAGGATAGCCAGGGTCACGCAGGTGAATGTGCATATCCACCAGTCCTGGCGCAAGACATAATCCCGCCGCGTCCAGCACCGCTGTGCCCTCTCGAACCGGCAACCCGCGCCCTAACTGCGCAATTCGCTGGTTTTCTATCAACAGGTCACAAACCTCGTCCAACCCCTGCGTTGGGTCAAGCACCCGCGCATTTTGAATCAGCAATCGTTCCATCCGTCCTCCTCCTTTTCCAACATCCTGTCATCTTTGTATAATAAAATACCTACCCATCTAAAAAATGAGTAGGTAAAGGGAAAAGGGGAAAAAAGTACCTGCTTTGTTTGTTTTCTGCAAACCCATTCTTGGCACATTCCATTCCCCTCTCTATTTTCTTGTATAATTATACGCGTTTTTCCCGCATTTGTCCACTTGGCAAATTGCTTGTTTTTTCGCACAAATCGCGCTAATTTTTGGGAAATCCATCAACTCCAATTCTGCTCTGCCGCAACGATAGAATTCAACCAATCTCTTTGATATGAATATTTTCTCATTTTATCCGAATTTTCATGCAGTCCCGTAACTTCCGAATTACACAGTGCAAGATATAGCGGCTGCAAGCCAGCCAACTCCTCCCGCGCAAGCAGCGTCTTCTGGGACACCGGATACAGCAAGCCGTGCATCGCTGTGCCCTCGTAGCGGGTGGACAGATCTTCAAACAAATGCTCATTGCCAATCTGTTGGAAGGTATCTACATCTAACAGCAGCAGATTCGCTCTGCCACTTTCGATTGCACCCACCAACTCACCTGTCAACTTCGCACGCTCGCCTGCACTGCTGCCGGCCTCCGCAGGAAGTTCATACACCACCAGTTCAACCTTCAACAGACCTGTATCCGGATCGTATTCCGCATCTGTGTCAGGTGCGTACCGCGCGAACATCTGAGAAAGCGCTAGACGCTGCTCCTCTGAAAGATAGCCGCACACCGCCACTGTCACTGTTGCGCTTTCCATCGCCGAGCTGGCTGCATAAAAATACCCGACACTCAGCAGCAGTACCAAAATAACCGCGATCACGAACATCCCCAGACTGCGCCTGCTTTGCAGCCGGACAGCCCTTCGATACTCCTTTGCGATGACAACCCCTCCTTGTCAAACAATCATTATTGGATTGAATTACCTTTAGATTTGTTTCATTCTCGCGCAATCGGGCACAGAAGGCGTGCCTCAAATGGTGACAAGAGAAGCATGAACTACTTCTTCGGCATTGTAGCTGCTGATGATTCGTTTGATTGCACGGTTTACAGACGGGGATTGGGAACTGCTCCAAAACGGCCTATAAAGACAAATCCAGTCATGCCATTAATTTCGGATTGGTTGAAGCCGGTCTCATCTTGCCCCTCCCATTCCATCTGAAAAGCATCGTACACAGTATCGAGCATTAGGACCGTACGGATACCAGCTTCTGTCTTGGGCTTAGAGATTCTTTGGACCAATGTTCTTGACTCATCAACAGGATAGTAGACCAAGCTGTGGTTGATAGAAATAATTCTCCTTTCAAAGCCAATATCTTCCCAGCGAAGGCCAAGTACCTCGCCGATCCGGCACCCTGACCCAAGCAACACTGTAAACAGTGATCACCAATGATAATATATTGGATGATTAGCAATATAGCCCATAAAAGCCCTTTGCTACTCGATGGTTAATGTGTGCCGAATGCTTCTACCTGCCTTTACCAACATCCTTCATAACTCCATCTGACGGATTACTACGGATGATAGTATCCCGAACCGCCAGTTGGAATATTGGATGAAGCAAAGTGTAGACAGAATCCAAGGTACCAATTACCAGCTTCTCTTGGTCAAGTAAATAAAGATAAAACTGGATCACATCGGAAATTTTATATCTATGATTTTCTTTCTGCCAAATGTTTGCCGAACAAAATGGTCGTAAACATAGATATCGTTGCTTCTTGTGGTTTCTCTCAAATCATGCTTTGTGGAACTATAGCAGTCAAAGGTATCGTTTACTGTAGCTTTTCCTGCCATATATATATCTAAACCATCTAATTGGCCTTGGATTAGCTGTCTTTCCTTTTCATGAAGCGTTGCCAGATCTAATGCATATATAAACTTTCTCCGTCCCTGGGGATCAGTGTAAGTATACATATAACGTTTATCCAATGATCTTTGCACCTTTCCTAAGCGCTCTGCCACGCTCATCCTTTTGTGCTTTGGCCATATCTGTGCCTCCTTCCCAAATAAAAGAAGGGACTCATAGCACTTACTATGGCTTGGATAAATAGTTTTTCAAACTTTTCAGGACAACTTCCGTCATTGTCACCTTGTGTTCAGTGGTATATGCAAGTAATTTTTCATGGGTACCTTCCGATAGTTGGACGGTAATGGATTTACATTTTACATGATCTGTTCTCGGACAACCAGTTCTCATCGCATAGCCACCTCCACATTTGCTATTATACTTATTGTAACACGGAAAATCAAGCCATAAGCGCAGTCCTGTTAAAACTTCATATTTCATTCACACATTTTAATATTCTCAGAAGGTTTCCAGAAATTTTTCAAAAATCTCACAGTTGACCAAAGCAATGCCATTGACCTTATAAACTGCCTTTGTTTCCTTAGCTAACTCCTGAAATTTAGCCAAACCGAGGCTATACTTTTCTGCGCCTTCTTGGTATCTCACAAATTTCTTTATGTATAACTTTGTGCTTTCAACATTCTGTCGTCCATATCCCATTATTTTATCTCCTTTAGGACTTTCGCTTTCTTTTTGTTTTTATAACATCCCTCACGAGAGCCATCCTCCGTCCGGCCTGGCGTGACCATCAGGCGGGTTATCACTACATCCCTATCCGCTCGCTATGTATAAGGTCGTGGCAGATAGAGACACCGGTAGACTTCCATGTAGATAGTGTTCAGTTTTCAAGGTGCAAAAAGAGAAAAATTTCTCTTTCATAAAGTAATCAGACTAATGCACCTCAAAAACTGGCAGGGAAAAGGACAGGTGAAAAAATTTTTTGACCATCTTTCCACTAAATATGAAGCTGCCGAGCATCGTATACTCAGGGATACACCCCAACGCTTGCCGGCCTGTTTTACCGGAAATATGCAAAAAGTGCTAAGGGCATAATTATCCCTTTGGCACTGCAGTAAAAAAACTTCTACCTACGAGAGGGATATCCTAACAACAATTTGCTTTTTCAGTTTAACACATACTATATATTGTTGTCGAT
>CAJUJI010000098.1 GCA_910586875.1 uncultured Anaerotruncus sp.
GCCAAAGGCGCTGCCTTTGGAATCCGCAGCCTTTGAAAAGGCTGGCGAAACTTTTCGTATAATCCGCCGTATGGCGGCAGGCCCTTAGGCTCGAGCAAAAGTCTGGCCTAAAAATTATGATTTGTAACGTTTATCAAGCAGCTCTACAATTTCGGCAAAGAAACGCAGGATGAACGGGAAAAAGCAGAACAGCAACGGCAATGCAAGGCTTACGACCGAGTAGGAGAGCGATATGCCAAGCGGAGCCCCCTGCTGGCGGTAGGAATAGTACGCAAAGAAGCCTTGATATAGGAACGATGCGATTAACAGCACGAGTGAAGCCCAAAAGGCAGCGTTCAGCAGGCGTGCGGTGGGGTTTTGGTAAAGGCTGCGCTTCGGTGCAGCAGGTGGTGCGCTCGGGGTGGTTTCGGTTGTGCTTTGCGCTTCTGGCAGATTGTTGGTCTCTGGCGTGGTTACTTCTGTCAATTGTTGTTCGGACATAATTGCCCCTCCTTGTATATTTGCAATTAAAGATAACACAAAATTATGAGGAAACTATGAGCATTCCGAAAATTTCATATGAGCAAACCGCTGTTTGAAGCGCTACTTTTGGTGAAAAAACAGAGATTTTGTCGTGTAAAGAAAAAAGCCTTGACAAATAGCGCTTCTTTCAGTATAATACTGCAAGAGGGAACGTGTAAAGCAAAAAACTTTACATATTGGGAGGATGCGTTGTGGCAAAGAATCTGGAGATTTCCCTGCTGCTGGATTTTTACGGCGACATGCTGACCGAAAAGCAGCGCGATGTTGTGGAGCTATATTACAACGAAGACCTTTCCCTCGGGGAGATTGCCGCTCATAGTCAGATTACCCGCCAGGGGGTGCGCGATTCGATCAAACGGGCGGAGGGAATCCTGCTCGATTTGGAGCAGCGGTTGGGACTGGCCAAACGTTTCCGCCAAATTCAGGATGGACTGGACCAGATTGCCCGTAAAGCTCGCGAGATTGACAGCTATAACCAGCGTTATGGCATCTCCAATGAGATCAGCAGATGCACAGCTGAGATTGTCCGGATTGCAAATACCATCAACGACTGACAGGAGGTGGACCCATGGCCTTTGAAGGGCTTTCGGATAAGTTATCCGCAGTATTCAAAAAGATGCGCTCGAAAGGCAAGCTCAAGGAGAGCGACATCAAAGAGGCGATGCGTGAGGTCCGCCTGGCGCTGCTGGAAGCAGACGTTAACTACAAGGTAGCCAAGGATTTCATCGCAAAGGTCACGGAAAAGGCGGTCGGCGATGAGGTTTTGGAAAGCCTGACCCCTGCGCAGATGGTGATT
The DNA here is from genome assembly GCA_910586875.1 of uncultured Anaerotruncus sp. GTDB lineage: Bacteria > Bacillota > Clostridia > Oscillospirales > Ruminococcaceae > Anaerotruncus. The sequence continues at coordinate 1,319 of CAJUJI010000098.1, forward strand.
AAAATTGTAAATGATGAGCTGACCGATCTGATGGGGCAGAGCAATGCACGGCTCAATTTTACCAGCCATCCGCCGACAATTGTAATGATGTGCGGGCTACAGGGCTCGGGTAAAACCACCCACTCAGCAAAACTGGCGCTCCATTTTAAGGGGCAGGGCAAGCGTCCGCTGCTGGTCGCCTGCGATGTTTACCGCCCAGCTGCGATTGAACAGCTGAAGGTGGTCGGCGGCAAGGCCGGCGTTCCGGTGTTCGAGCTGGGGCAGGGGAATCCGGTAGAGATCGCCTGTAAAGCGGTCGCACATGCAAAGGACCACGGCAACGACCTGGTGATTTTGGATACCGCTGGACGATTGCACATCGATGAGACGTTGATGGGTGAGTTGGAGTCGATCAAGCAGGCGGTACAGCCACAGGAGATTTTGCTGGTCATTGACTCGATGGTTGGACAGGACGCGGTCAATGTTGCACAGAAATTCAATGAAACGTTGGAGATTGATGGTGTGCTGCTGACCAAGCTGGACGGCGATACCCGCGGTGGTGCGGCGCTTTCGGTGCGCGCAGTGACCGGCAAGCCGATTAAGTTTGTGGGTACCGGTGAAAAGCTGGGGGATCTGGAGCCGTTTTATCCGGACCGGATGGCCTCGCGGATCTTGGGCATGGGCGATGTGCTGACCCTGATTGAAAAGGCACAGAGCGAGTTTGATGCAAAACAGGCCGCGCAGATGGCCGAAAAGCTTAGAAAAAGCAGCTTTGATTTTAATGACATGTTGGAGCAGATGCGGCAGATTAAAAAGATGGGGCCGCTGGCCAATGTGATGAATATGATTCCGGGTGTAGCCGGAAAGCTCAAGGACGAGGACGCCGAGAAGGGCGAACGGGAGATGCGCCGGATTGAGGCGATTATTCTCTCGATGACGCCGGCGGAACGCGAGAAGCCGTCGCTGATTAACCCATCGCGCAAACGTAGAATTGCGGCGGGTAGCGGCGTGGATGTCGCGGATATTAACCGGCTGCTGCGTCAGAATGAGATGATGCAGAAGATGTTCCGTTCTGCGACCAACATGGGCAAAAAGGGCAAGCGCAGGAAGAATCCGTTTGCGGGAATGGGCGGCATGGGAATGCCTCCACCGCCTACCGGCTTCCCCTTCTAAAGTAAAACACACTTTAAACCGCCGCGCAGCGCATAAAAGTTTTCGCCAGCCTTACGGTAAACCGCCGCGCAGCGCATGAAAGTTTTCGCCAGCCTTACGATAAACCGCCGCGCAGCGCATAAAAGTTTTCGCCAGCCTTTTTCAAAAGGCTGCGGATTCCAAAGGCAGCGCCTTTGGTCGTGCGCCGCAGCGCATGAAACACTTTTTCCTGAGAAGCGCATTTTTGGGGTGAATTGCGGCCTGCGCAGCAAGCCGCAAGAGGGGGCTTTTTGCAAGAAAAAAAGCCCCTTGCGCAAAAGTGTAGCCGCAGCAAAAAATCGTCAACGATTTTTTGCTGCGAGCCTAGAACACCGCTCCTGTGCTTTGGTGCGGCATCTGCCCACGGAAAAAGGACGAGCAGTATTTTGTTGTGATATTCCACCGGCTTACCGGTTGAATAGATAGGAATTAGGAGGTGACAGACACATGGCAGTGAAAATCAGACTCAGAAGAATGGGCGCGAAAAAGGCTCCCTTCTATCGCATTGTAGTTGCGGATTCCCGTTATCCCAGAGACGGCAGGTTTATTGAGGAGGTCGGCTATTATGACCCCACCAAGGAGCCGTCGGTCATCAAAATCGACGCGGAAAAAGCAAAGAAATGGCTCTCTAACGGCGCACAGCCGACCGATACTGTAAAGGCCCTTCTGAAAATTGAAGGCGTGCTTTAATTTGGAGGTTGGTCGTTTTGGAGAAGCTAATCGTTGCAATCGCGCGCGGACTTGTGGAAGACAAGGATGCTGTCAATGTTGTTGCAGAACAGCCCAACGCAGAGGGATTGGTTGTTTACCATCTTCACGTTGCGCCTGATGATATGGGACGCGTAATCGGAAAACAGGGGCGGATTGCAAAGGCGATTCGTACGGTTGTCCGGGCGGCTGCGAACAAGGCAGAGATGAAGGTCGCGGTTGAGATTGACTGAGAAAGTGGGGAGGCTGTTGCCTCCCTATTTTTGTAAATAGGGAGAACAGGATGAAAAAGCAATTTTTGGAATGCGGTAAAATTGTAACCACCCATGGGGTGCGCGGAGAGGTGCGCGTACAGCCCTGGTGCGACGCGCCGGAATTTCTGTTGGAGTTCGATACCCTCTATCTGGAGAAGGGGCAGCAGGCGATTGCTGTCCAGCGGGCGCGGGTGCATAAGAATATCGTGATCCTCCAGCTGGAAGGGGTTGGAACGGTCGAGGAAGCGGTCAAGCTGCGCGGGAAGGTGCTCTATGTCAACCGCAGCGATGTGCCAATGGACGACGGCGAATATTTCGTCCAGGATTTGATTGGCTGCACGGTGACAGATGTGGACACCGGCGCGGACTATGGAAAAATATACGATGTGCGTCCGACCGGCGCCAACGACGTCTATTATCTGCGGGACGATTCCGGCACAGAACGGCTGGTCCCCGCGATACCGGATGTGGTATTAGAGCGGGATATCGACGGCGGTGTAATCCGTATCCGCCCATTGGAGGGGCTGTTCGATGATTAAAATAGACATCGCGACCCTGTTTCAGGAGATGTGCGAGACGGTGCTTTCCACCAGCATCATTGGGCGGGCGCGCAAGGCCGGCCATCTGGACATTCGTTGCTGGCACATTCGGGATTATACGGTGGATAAGCACCGGAATGTAGACGATACCCCCTATGGCCCAGGCAAGGGAATGCTGATGCAGGCCGACCCGATGTACCGCACCTGGGAGGCGGCTTGCAGTGCACGGGGCAGCCGCCCACATGTGATTTATATGTCGCCGCAGGGACGGACCTTGACCCAGAAGCGCGCGCTGGAGCTCTCACAGATGGAGCATTTGTACATTATGTGCGGACATTACGAGGGGGTGGACCAGCGGGTGCTGGACGAAATTGTAGATGAGGAAATTTCCATCGGGGATTATGTGCTGACCGGCGGAGAGTTGGGCGCATTGGTGCTAATCGACTGTATCAGCCGGCTGTGTCCTGGGGTGCTGGCGGATGAAAGCTGCTTTACCGAGGAGAGCCACTTCAATGGACTGCTGGAATATCCGCAGTATACAAAGCCTGCGGTTTGGCATGGGGTTGCGGTGCCGGAGATTATCACCAATGGCAACCATGCTGCAATTGCGCGCTGGCGGCGGGAGATGGCGCTGAAAACCACCCTGGAAAAGCGCCCGGAGCTGTTGGAAACTGCGCCGCTGGACGAGCGGGACCGGTGGTTTTTGCGTACCTTGGGCTGGGAGCAGCCAAAGCAGGAGGAATGACAGATGGGGACAATCGTAAATGGGCTGGCGGTGGCGCTGGGCGGACTGGTTGGGGTGCTGATACGGCGCGGGGTGCCTAAGCGATTGGAGGAGGCCAGCATGAAAATGCTGGGGCTATCCGTGTTTGTAATCGGGCTGAATGGCGTGATTGCGTCGATGTTCACCATTGTAGACGGCAAGCTCAGCTCGGATGGCTCGTTGCTGCTGATTGCAAGCCTGGTGCTGGGGTGCATTCTGGGCGAGCTGGGCGACATTGACAGCCGGTTGACAGCGGGCGGGAAATGGATTGAACAGCGGTTTGGAAAGGAAGGCTTTGCAAAGGGCTTTATCAATGGTTCGCTGATCTATTGTATCGGTGCGATGGCGATTGTTGGCGCGCTCAACGATGGGCTGACCGGTGACAGTAGCATTTTGTTTATCAAATCGATGCTTGACGGAATCTGTTCGGTGATTTTGGGCTCAACGCTGGGGTTCGGGGTGATCTTTTCCGCGATACCGGTTATGCTCTATCAGGGCAGTATCACCCTGTTTGCAGGGGTGCTCTCCCCGCTGATTTCCCAGGCGCTTTTAAATAATCTGTGCATGGTCGGCTATGCAATTGTTACCTGTATTGGGATCAATTTCCTGGGATTTACCAGCATCAAGACTGCAAACTTGCTTCCGGCGTTGCTGATTCCGATTGTTTATGAGCCGTTGCAATCGGCATTTTTGCCAGGAATTCAGCTGTTAAAATAGTCATGTCGCTATAATTGTTGAAAACTTTATGGTAAACTTGCACAATCAAAAAACCTCCAATTCCAGATGATATGGAAAACAGACAAAAAAACCGCTGAAATGCAAATTCTCTGATAAAAGTGATTGACGAGTTTCCAATATACACTTATAATGGAATCATAACATCAATAATCCACATTTTGTAGAAACAGGAGAGTAGTTTATGTTTGTGAAAGAAGTCGCTGTACAGAACCAGGTTGGCCTGCATGCACGTCCTGCAACTTTCTTCATTCAGAAGGCAAACGAGTACAAGTCTTCTATCTGGGTGGAGAAGGAAGAACGCCGTGTGAATGCGAAAAGCTTGTTGGGGGTGCTTTCACTGGGCATTGTTGGAGGCACAAGCATCAGGATTATCGCAGACGGTTCCGATGAGCAGGCTGCTGTTGAGGGACTGGTCAAGTTGGTTGAGTCTGGTTTCACCGAGTAAGTTATGAAACACAGGGGATGCACCGCTTGCTTGCAGGCGGTGTATTTTTCTTAGCTCGCCATTCTGACGCCTAAAGGGCGCGATCGGGTGGCAGAGGCTGCTGCGGGTGGCATCAGGAAAGAAAGCAAGGGGTGCTTTTTCTCTTGCAAAAAGCACCCCTCTTGCCGCTGCGCGGCAATTCACCCCGCAAAAATCCGCTTTTACGGAAAAGAGTTCCGCGCTTTGCGAAGCGCGGCCAAAGGCGCTGCCTTTGGAATCCGCAGCCTTTGAAAAGGCTGGCGAAACTTTTGGTGAGGCTTGCTGCCGCAGCAGCGGCGTGCAGAGGTCAACCGCCGCATGGCAAAAAGAAAGGGAAGGTCATGGAAAATCCACGCTTGCCGCTACTGGCACAAAAGGCACACAAGCTGCCGCTTCTGCCGGGTGTTTACATCATGAAAAATAAGGCTGGGGACATCATCTATATCGGCAAGGCAAAGCTGCTGAAAAATCGGGTGAGCAGCTACTTTCGCTCGGTAGAAAAGCACCAGCCGAAGGTCTACCAGATGGTCTGCCATGTGCAGGATTTTGAATACATCGTGACCGACAGTGAATTTGAGGCGCTGGTGCTGGAATGCAGCATGATTAAGCTGCACGCCCCGAAGTATAACATTCTGCTCAAGGATGACAAGGGGTACTCCTACATCAAAATTTACCCGAAGGAATATAGCCGGATTTCGATGGCGCTGCAAAAGGGCGATGAGCAGGGCGCTACCTACATTGGGCCGTACATGTCCTCGTTTGTGGTGCGCGAGACGGTGGAGGAGGCGAACCGCGCGTTCCGATTGCCCACCTGCACCCGTCGTTTTCCGCAGGAGTTCGGCAAAGGCCGTCCCTGTTTAAACTTCCACATCAAGCGGTGCATGGGGGTTTGCCAGGGTAAAATCTCGTTGGAGGAATACAATGAGATTTTGGCGCAGGCGCTGGATTACATCAAGGGGGGCAGCGCCCAGAGCATTGAAAAGTTGACCGCCCGCATGAATGAGTATGCAGAGGCGATGCAGTTTGAACGGGCGGCGCAGCTGCGCGACCGCATCCGCGCGATCCAGCGAATTACTGAGTCGCAAAAGGTGGTGTTCACCAGCGTTGCAAATCAGGATGTGATTGCGCTGGTGCGCAGCGACAAGGACACCTGTGCAGTGGTGCTAAAATTTCGCAGCGAGCGGCTTGTGGACAAGCAGGATTTTTTGCTGGGTGTAGTGGACAATTTGGACAGCGCGCGGCTGGAGTTTTTGCTGCGTTATTATACCGGTCGCGGCACAGGGCAGGAGTTCCCGAAAAAGATACAATTGGATGGGCCGATTGAGGATATGGAGATGGTGGCGCGGCTGCTCAGCGAGCAGGCGGGGCACAAGGTGGAGCTGCGCATTCCGCAGCGCGGCGAGCAACACAAGCTGGTGGAGATGGCCAGGACCAATGCAGCGGAACGGCTCTCGCTCAAGGTGCAGCGCACAGGCAGAGAGCTGGCGGCACTCGACGAGCTGGCGCGGCTGCTGGGGCTGGAAAAGCCGCCCTCCTATATTGAAGCGTACGATATCTCGAATATCGGTTCGGACACGGTGGTAGCGGGCATGGTGGTGTTTGAGGATGCCCGCCCGCTGCGCCGCTGCTATCGCAAATTTAGCATGAAAACGGTGGTTGGGACCGACGATTACGCCAGCATGAGCGAGGTGCTGCGCCGCCGGTTTGAACGTTATCGCGATCCAGAAAAGCAGGACGAGGCGTTTGACCGGCTGCCGGATTTGATTCTTTTAGACGGCGGTAAAGGGCATGTTGGTGTAATCGCGCCGCTGCTGGCGGAGATGGGAATTGCGGTACCGGTGTTTGGCATGGTCAAGGATGACCGTCACCGCACCCGCGCAATTGCGCAGAGCGGTGGTGAAATTGCGATTGCCTCCCACCGCAGCGCGTTTACGCTGGTGTCCTCCATCCAAGAGGAGGTGCACCGCTATTCGGTTGAATACTCGCGCGCGAAGCACCAGAAAAGTGCGTTTGAGCTGACACTGACCCAGTGTGAGGGGATTGGCGAAAAACGTGCGGCGGAGATCTACAAGCATTTCAAGACGATCAAGGCGATTCGCGCGGCCAGTGTGGAGCAGCTCGCACAGGTGAAAGGGGTTTCTAAATCTGCGGCGGAGAAATTGTACAGCTTTTTGCGTCTGGAAGATTGACAAATTCGGCGAAAAACGGGATAATATAGAATTGCAGGCGTGCTGCAATGCAAAATAGAGGAGAAAAACAATGAGAGTAATTACCGGTTTGGCGAGGAACGCGCGGCTGAAGGCGCCGGAAGGACTATCCACCCGCCCAACCTCGGATATGGCTAAAGAGGCGATTTTCAGCATCTTGCAGTTTGAGCTGGAGCAAGCGATGGTGCTGGACCTGTTTGCGGGCAGCGGGCAGCTTGGGATAGAAGCGCTGTCACGCGGGGCAAAATTTGCGGTATTTGTGGATACCGAACGGCAGGCACAGGAGTGCATCCGTCAGAATCTGGCGGTGACCCGTTTGGCGCAGCAGGCGCGGGTCGCGGCGATGCCGGCAGAAAGCTATTTGGCCTCCTGCAAGGAGCGGTTTGACATTGCGCTGCTCGACCCGCCCTATCAAAGCGGATTGCTGCAAACGGTGCTGCCGCAGGTGGCGGCGCGGATGCAGCCGGAGGGCGTCATCGTTTGCGAGAGTGAGCGCGATGAGCAGCTGCCGGAGTGTGCAGGGGATTTTGTGCTTTACAAAACCTATCGCTATGGCAGGGTGAAGGTCACGACCTACCGAAAACAGCAGGAAGAAGTGGAGTAGTATGGAACGTATCGTCATTTGTCCGGGCAGCTTTGACCCCATCACCAAAGGGCATGAGGAGATTATCCGTCGGGCTGCCAGCCTGTTTGACCGGGTGATTGTGGTGGTGAGCGCCAACCCTGAAAAGAACCCGCGCTTTTCGATTGAGGAGCGTGCGGAGCTCATCCGGCGGGTATGTGCACAGCTGCCCAATGTTGAGGTGGATCAATTTAGCGGGCTGTTGGTAGATTATGTGGCGAAAAGCGGTGCAAGCGCAATTGTGAAGGGGCTGCGTGCAGTTTCGGACTTTGATTATGAATTTCAGATGGCGCTGACCAACAAAAAGCTGATGCCCCAGGCGGAAACGATCTTTTTGACCTCGAGCAGCGACAGTATGTACCTGTCATCAAGCATTGTGCGCCAGATTGCGCAGTTCGGCGGGGATATCAGCCCGTTTGTGCCTGCGTGTATTTTGGATACGGTCAAACAACGGATTTGTACGCATTGTGAAGAGTGAAGGAGTGTGCGATTTGAATATTGATGAGATTCTGGATGTAATTGACGAACTGTTGGACCGGTCTTGGAGCCTGCCGCTTTCGGGCGGGCGTTGTGTGGTGGATGCCGAGAAGGTGCGCGACTTGATTGATGATATCCGGCTAAACATTCCTGGAGAGATCAAACAGGCGAGAGCGATTGTTTCCGACCGCAATGAAATTATCGATGGCGCAAAGAAGGAAGCGGAGGCGATCGTCCGCAAGGCGGAGGACCGCGCCCGGACATTGATTGCACATCAGGAGATTGTCAAGGCGGCGCAGGCGAAGGCGTCGGAGATTCTCTCGCAGGCGCAGTCAAAATCGCGCGAGATCCGGCAGGCCGCCCAGGAGTTTTCGGACAACTGCCTGCTGCGTACAGAGGAAGTGCTGGCGAAATCGCTGACAGAGGTGAAAGCAACCCGTCAGGCGTTCCGCAATGCGACCAGCCGCTAATTCTGCTGGCAACACGCAAAAATTTTCGTTCTCTTTTTTAAAAAACGATAGGGTTCAGGGGGCAAGCTCCCTGGACGCATAAAAGAAAAGCCCTTTTGGGGGCTTTTTCTTTTGCACAAAATGCAGCAGCATAGAAAAATTCCTCCTGCATATATCTTGCAAGGGGAGGGGTTTCATGGAGACGATTGCGGCAATCAACCAGCAATTACATGCCATTGTCTGGGGGCCGTCGATGGTGGCCCTGCTGTTGTTGACCGGTGTGTATTTTACGGTCGGCACCGGCTTTTTTCAGCTGCGGCGGATGGGGCTTTGGCTGCGGCACACTTTGTTTGCGATCTTTTTCAGCCGCGAGGTGCATCGCCATTCGGACACAGCTGCGGCGATCTCTCAATTTCAGGCGCTCTCCACCGCGCTCGCAGGCACCATCGGCACCGGAAATATCGTTGGCGTTGCAGCTGCGATTGTCTCAGGGGGGCCAGGCGCAGTTTTTTGGATGTGGGTCAGCGGAATTTTTGGCATGATGACCAAATATGCGGAAAATCTATTGGGCAATTATTACCGCTATCGCGGGGCGGACGGCAATTGGATCGGCGGTCCGATGGTGTATATCGAACGGGGGCTGCACTGCCGGTGGCTGGCAGTCCTATTCGCCTTTTTCTGTTTAATCTCTACGTTTGGCATCGGTAATCTGGCGCAAGCGAACTCCATTGCTGGCGCGCTGCAAACCTCTACAGGGCTCGCGCCTGCTGCCTGCGGCATTTTGCTGACCCTCTGCACCGGACTTGTGATACTCGGCGGAATCCGGCGGATTGCTGCGGTTGCAGAAAGGTTTGTGCCAGCAATGGCGCTGTTTTATCTGCTGGGTAGTGGGATACTTCTCTGGCAGTATCGCCAGCAGCTCCCCCGCGCCTTTGCGGAAATTTTCTCTCATGCGTTTGGAATGCAGGCGGTGGGTGGCGGCGTCGGCGGTTATGCCATGATGCGCGCAATCCAGTTGGGCGTTGCACGAAGCATCGCCTCCAATGAAGCGGGGTTGGGCAGCTCGGTGATTGTCAACTCCACCTCCAACGTGCGAGAGCCGGTGCAGCAGGGGATGTGGGGCATTTTTGAGGTTTTTATTACAACACTTGTTGTTTGCACTGTAACCGCCTTGGTGATCCTGACCACCGGCGTGCATCATTCCGGTACACAGGGCGCCATGCTAGCGGTAGAAGCATTCTCCTGCGGGTTCGGAAGGTTCGGCGGTATATTTGTTTCGGTGGCGATTATTTGTTTTGCGTTTTCTTCTATTTTGGGGTGGTCCTATTATGGAGAATCCGCAATTCGGTATTTGTCGAACAGAAAACTACTAAATGTATATAAAATTGCGTTTATCGGCACAACAATGCTGGGATGTGTCGCACAGCTCGACCTGGTTTGGAGTATTTCCGACACCTTCAACGGTTTTATGGCGCTGCCAAATGTAATTGCAATTCTCGCACTTTCTGGCAAGGTGTTTCACTTAACACGCGTTTATTTGCAGCAGCACGAATTTTAAGGGACTAGAGGCGCTGCCCCTGGACCCCGCCACCTTTGAAAAGGTGGACGAAACTTTCGATATACCTGCGGCGGAAAGTTTACGCAGTGCCTTGTTAGGGGGTGGCCCATGGAGGGGGACGCGCTGCTCCCCCTCCATGAGGTGCGCCGC
>CAJUJI010000099.1 GCA_910586875.1 uncultured Anaerotruncus sp.
GCGAAACTTTTGCATAAGCCCGCCGCCGCAGGCGGCAACCCCAAAAATCCGCTTTCACGGAAAAGGAGTTCCGCTCGATCTCGCGCTAAGAGCCGCTGCTGCGCAGCGGTTGCGCTCGAAACGCTCGCTGCGGCTCGCAGTGCGAAGCGCGGCCAAAGGCGCCGCCTTTGGAATCCGCAGCCTTTGGAAAGGCTGGCGAAACTTTTGGCATAGCCCGCCACAGCAAATGAGCTCAACCAAGATAGGAAAAGCGCTCCAACGTTTGTCCATCCCGCTCGACGGTACCTAAGAACATTTCCAGCGGCCGGACCCACAGCTCCTGCTGCCCATACAGTGCCCGATAGACCACCAATTCTTCCAACGTTTCGCTATGCCTTGCCAGCCCGATTACCTCATACTCCCCACCCTTAAAGTGGCGGTATCTGCCCAGCTCCAGCTTGCGTGGTGCAGCAACCGGCTCCGGCTTTTCGACCGGCGCGGCGGCCTCACAGTATTCCAGATTGTCCAGATGTGCATAATCCGCCTCCGGCACCAAAATGCGCGCGCCATATGCGGGCAGCTCCAACTTTAAGTTGCCATCGTTTGTTTCAAACCTTGTCCCGCTAAACACATCCACCAGCAAAGACCGTTCCACCCGAAACTCCACATACTCCGGATGGGCCGCCAGGTTCAAAGCTACATACGCCTGATTGCTGCCATCTGTGCGTCGAAACGCAAATTGTTCGTTCTTGACCATACACTGGTCGTAGCCGCCGAACTGCAACGCAGGCAATCCCGCGCGTATTTTACCCAGCTTTTGCAGATGCCGCAGCAGCGACTCATCCGCGTCAGGGATACGCCCCAGCTCCAAACAGGGCCGCAACTGCGCATCCGAGCCCTTCTGCTGCATCCCCTTGACGCCCCACTCACTGCCATAATAAATGGATGGTACGCCAGGCATGGTATATAGCAGGGTATAAATATTTTTCTGGTGCTCTGGCTCCTTTAGGACAGACGCCAGACGGTGTACATCATGGTTATCCGCAAAATTATACAGGCAAAGCCCGCGGTAAATACCGCCATTGCCGCCAAACTGCCGGTTGAGCGAATAGGCAATTTCAAAATAGTTGTGGTCATTATGGGAGGAGTACAGCCCCTTTCGGCATTCATAATTTGTAACCGAATCGAGCATATCCGGATTGGCCCAACGGTTATAGTCGCCGTGGATAATCTCGCCCATCAGCCAGAAGTCCGGCCGTTTGCTGCGCACAAAGCCTCTGAGCTGGCGGAAAAAGTCCAAATCAACGCAATCGGCCGCATCCAACCGCAGGCCATCAATGCCAAATTCGTCGATCCACATGCCCACCGCATCCAGCAGATGCTGCACTACCTGTGGATTGCGCAGGTTCAGCTTGACCAGATTATAGTGGCCGCTCCAACCTTCATACCAGAATGGGTCCCCCATCGGGCTGCCACCGCCAAAATTAAGATTGTGGAACCATGTGCAATAGGCCGAACCTTGCTTTTTCTCCTGCACATCACGGAATGCCCAAAACTCCCGTCCCACATGGTTGAACACACCGTCCAACACAATCCGGATTCCATTTTCATGCAGCTGGCGGCAGACCTCCTTAAAGGTGGCATTATCCCCCAACCGCCGGTCGATGGTAAAGTAATCGCGTGTATCATAACCATGCTCGCTAGATTCAAACACCGGACCTAGATAAAGTGCATTGATGTTCATACTGCGCAGGTGCGGGATCCACTCCACCAGCTTTTCAATGCGCATCACGGGTGCATCCCAGTTATTTTGAGCGGGCGCGCCACAAAACCCCAGCGGATAAATGTGGTAAAAGATCGCTTTCCGAATCCAATCCATAAAAAAGCCCTCCTATTTTAAAATACAACCTCTCAATTAAGTATACCCGAAATCCCCAAAATAGCAACCATATTCTGACAGAAAAAGGCCCCTCTGTATGGAGGGGCCCTTTATCAATAGTTCTTTGCTTGTAGCTGGAAATACGCTTTGGGGTGAGAGCAGACCGGACAGAGTTCCGGTGCAGACTCGCCTACATGAATGTGTCCGCAGTTGGAGCACTCCCAAACCATCACACCTGTGCGGCGGAACACCTCATCCGCCTGAATGTTGCGCAGCAATGCACGATACCGTTCCTCATGCTCCTTCTCAATTTTGCCCACCTGTTCAAACAGATAAGCGATTGTATCAAAGCCTTCCTCACGTGCCTGCTTTGCAAAGGTCTCATACATATCCGTCCACTCGAAATGCTCCCCCGCGGCCGCATCGGTCAGATTGGCAACCGTATCCGGCATCCCATCATGCAGCAGCTTAAACCAAATCTTTGCATGTTCTTTTTCATTGGCTGCCGTCTGCGAAAACAGAGAAGCAATTTGTACATAGCCCTCCTTCTTCGCTTTGGAAGCATAATACTGGTATTTGGTATGTGCTTGAGATTCGCCTGCAAAAGCAGTCATCAGATTAGCTTCTGTTTTTGTCCCCTTCAAGTTCATCGTTGCGTATCTCCTTTTTCTTCAGTCTCGATATGCTGACAATCCCTGCAAACCCCCTGTATTAAAAGTTGGTAGCCTGTGATTGCAAAATCGGCCAGCTGGTTAATCTGTGCATCCAGCTGCGGAAGGTGATCGGCTTCGATATCAAATACCCTTCCACAACAGGTGCACACCAGATGATGGTGTGGTTCGGTGCGTCCGTCAAAGCGGTCGGAGCTGCCTGGCATCGAAATTTTATGCAGTACCCCCTGCTCTACCAAAAGGTTCAGGTTTCGGTAGACCGTTCCAAGGCTAATGTTGGAATCCTCGTTGCGCACCAGGGAGTAGACAATATCGGCAGTGGGATGAATTAAATTTTGCGTGACAACATTGCGAACAAGCTCCCTTTGTCTGGAATATTTCATTGGCGGAACCTCAAATCCTGGTTAATAACAGTAATAATTATCGATTTATAGTATAGCGTATTCCCCTACGATTGTCAATCTTTTTCTTCTGTTTTCTTTTCCTATTTGCTACAGACAGCCCAACGATCCCTCACCGGTGCATAAATACCTTACGAATGGTTCCAATATTTCCGGTCAAGCGAACGATATTGTACCGCCTCCAAAATATGCGCGGAATGAATGGTTTCACTCGCTGCCAAATCCGCGATGGTGCGTGCAACCTTCAAAATCCTATCATATGTCCGGCCGGAAAACCCCAGCTTATCAAAAATCTGCCCAAAACGCAGGCGAGCGTTCTCACTCATCGGACAGGCTTCCTCCAATACCGATGAGGGCAGCTGTGCATTGCAGGCGATGTGCAACCGCTGGTAACGCGCGGCCTGAACTGCGCGGGCAGCACAAACTCTTTGCCGCACCTGCGCAGAGGACTCCTCGGTATTCGCTGTGGAAAGGGTTTCAAAGCCTATGGGGTTTACCTCAACCTGCAAATCCATCCGGTCAAGCAGCGGACCGGATATTTTATTCAGATAAGCGGCTGCTTTTTGCGGGGTACAGGTACAAGCGCGGCTGGAGCTGCCGAAATAGCCGCAGGGACAAGGATTCATCGCCGCTGCCAGCATAAACCGGCTGGGAAAGGTCAAGCTCCCCTGCGCACGGGAAAGGGTGATCTCGCCGCTCTCCAGCGGCTGGCGCAAAGCCTCCAAAGCCGGCCGCTGAAACTCCGGCAGCTCGTCCAAAAACAGAACGCCGTTGTGCGCCAGCGAGATTTCGCCTGGCACAGGGATGCTGCCACCTCCGCACAAGCCGGCGGCAGAGATGCTATGATGCGGCGCGCGAAATGGGCGCTCGGTTAGCAGCGCACCTCCCACCGGCAGCTTGTCACACACAGAATAGATGCGGGTAACATCCAGCGACTCCGCCTCGCTCAGCGGCGGCAGAATAGAAGGCAGCCGTTTGGCAAGCATCGTTTTGCCGGTGCCAGGTGAACCAATCATCAGCAGATGGTGCCCACCAGCCGCCGCAATTTCCAACGCACGCTTGGCGGCGGATTGCCCCCGCACCTCCCGCAGATCCAGCGGCGGCGGCGCATTCGGCAGCTTTACATCCGCCGGCTCTACGCTGCCTGCGAGCAGCAGCGAATCCTGCCCACGCAAAAACTGCACCAATTGATCGATCGTTTTTACCGGATAAACCTCCATCCCCTGGACAATCGCGCCCTCAGCGGCGTTGTCGAACGGGATGAACGCACGTTTTATCCCTTGCCGAGCCGCACCCAACAGCATGGGAAGCACCCCAACCGCACGCACCAACGCGCCGGTAATCGACAGCTCCCCTAAAAACACCGCATGTTCCGGCGGCTGCGGCAAAAAGCCCTGTGCGCACAGCAGACTGACCGCGATGGGCAGATCGTAAATGCTGCCGCTCTTGCGCACATCGGCGGGCACCAGATTGATGAGCACCTTGCCATCTGGAAACGGATATTGCCTGTTATAAAACAGCATCCGAACGCGGTCGCGGCTCTCCTTAACCGCTTTGTCCGCCAATCCAACGATATCCACCGACGGAATTCCACGATGCAGGCCGGTTTCGATCGTGACCGAAAACGCGTCTATCCCTGCAAGGCCCAGGCTTTTTACCGTTGACAGCATGACCGCTCACCTCTCTGGTTCATTTATGATATTTCGCATTTGCATTGATGGAAAAAGCGCGGTAGATCTGTTCAAACAGCAACACCCGTGCCAGCTGATGCGGGAAGGTCATCGGAGAAATGGATAACCTGAGCGCGGCGCGCTGTTTTACCTGCGGCGAAAGCCCATAGGAGCCGCCGATTACAAAGGTAAGGCTGCTGTTCCCCATGAGCGCGGTGTCCTGTATATATTGCGCCAACCCCTCAGAGGAAAGCTGCCGCCCCTCAATGCACATCGCAATCACCAATGCGCCGCGGGGAATTTTGGCCAAAATCCGCTCCCCTTCTTTTTCTAAGCATTCGGCAATCTGTGCGGGTGTGGGATTGTCCGCAAGACGATATTCGTCGATCTCCGTAACGGTGCAGTCACACCAGCCTTGCAGCCGCTTGCTGTATTCTGCACAGCCCTGCTGCATCCAGCGTTCCTTCAGCTTGCCAACCGCGATGATCCCAACATTTCTCATAGTACCATCATCTCCAACGGAGCATTTCGCGGTGCCACCTGTAGTGTAAAATCAATCCGCTCGCGCATCCCGTTCAGCAGCAGGCTGGAAAGCGCTGTTTGATAGGCAAGCTCCGGCAGATTGTTGCGCTCGGAAAGATGCCCCAGCACAAAACGGGTGCTGCCGGAGCGCACCAGAGAAACCACCTCTTTTGAGCAGTCCTCGTTGGAAAGATGCCCAACGCTGGAAGCAATCCGCTGCTTGAGCTGGTAAGGATAATCCGAAGCACCAAGCATTCGCTTATCATAGTTGGACTCCAACAGCACCAGATCACTGCCTGTAAGTATCCTGCGTACAGGCTCGGTTATGTAGCCCAGATCGGTGGCAATCGCAATGCGGCGGCCATCAGGCAAAGAAAAACGATAGCCCAAGCTGTGCAGGCTGTCGTGTGGTGTGTCAAAGCTTTCTATTTCTAACGAGCCAATTGAAAATCTGCCGGTTGGCACAGGCTGCGCAGGGTAATCCTGTGGAACGATCTTTTCCCAAAGCAGCTTTTGCAGCACCTCCGCCGAGGCGTAAAGCGGAATTTTCAGCCGGTTTAGAAGCACCCGCAAACCGCTGATGTGGTCGGTGTGCTCATGGGTGATGAGGATTGCCTGAATGCTTTTGGGGTCGATGCTGCGGGCCTGCATCGCCTCAAGCAGCTGCTTGCAGGAGCGCCCTGCATCGATTAGTAATGCAGTGTCCGAGCTTGCAAGATAGGTGCTGTTGCCGCTGGAACCGCTGTATAAGGTGCAAAAACGAGCCATTGTCAAAAAATCCTTTCCGCCATCGCGCAGTGCATCAAACGTTTCGCTGCCCTTTTTTAAGGCCGCGGAGTCTTAGCGCAGCGCCCCTGGCCCGAAAAAAGCAAGCCCGAAACAGGCTTACTTTTCCCAAACGCATCTTTATATTATAACGCCACCTGCAACAGATGATCCGGTATCGTCTCCTTGCGCACCCGCGCACCCAACGCGCACAGCTTTTTGGTAATATCCTCATAGCCACGCTCAATATACATGATGTCCTCTATCTCGGTGACCCCCTCAGCCGCCATCGCCGCAATCAGCACAGCCGCACCCGCGCGCAGATCCACCGCACGCACCGGCGCCGCCTTCAGCTGCGAGACGCCCTCCACAACCGCAACCTTTCCGTCAACCTGGATATGCGCGCCCAACCGCCGCAGCTCGTCCACATAGCGGAACCGGTTGTCCCACACGCCCTCGGTTACGATGCTCGTCCCCTGTGCAAGCGAGAGCAGCGCGGTCATCTGCGGCTGCATGTCGGTTGGAAATCCAGGGTGCGGCATTGTTTTGATGTTGACCTTATTCAGCGGACCTGTGCGGCTCACCCGAATGGAATCGTCGTATTCGATGACCGTTGCGCCAGCCTTCTCCAGCTTTTCGGTCACCGACTCCAAATGCTTTGGAATCACATTTTTCACCAGCACATCCCCGCCGGTTGCTGCCGCCGCGACCATATAAGTACCCGCCTCGATCTGGTCGGGGATGATGGAATAGGTGGTTCCATGCAGAATATCCACCCCATGAATTTTGATCACATCGGTGCCAGCGCCGCGAATGTCCGCCCCCATCGAATTCAGGAAGTTCGCAAGGTCGACAATATGCGGTTCCTTTGCGCAGTTTTCCAGAATGGTAATTCCTTTGGCCTTCACCGAGGCCAGCATCACGTTAATGGTAGCCCCCACCGACGCCACATCAAAATAGATATGCGCGCCCAACAGCAGATCTGCATGTGCGTTGATCATTCCGCTGTCAATCGAAATGCTGGCCCCCAGCGCCTCAAAGCCCTTCATATGCTGGTCAATCGGACGCACCCCAAAGTTGCAGCCGCCCGGCATCGAAACAGAAGCGCGATTGCAGCGCGCCAGCAGTGTACCCAACAGGTAGTAAGAGGCACGCATATACCGTGCCAGCTCATAAGGGACCACCGGTTCCCCAATGTGGGTGGTATCAACCTCCACCGTTGCGCGGTCAAGCAGCCGGACCTGGGCACCCATCCCACGCAAAATTTTGAACAAGACGGTTACATCGCTGATATCAGGGATATTTTCAATCACACATTTCCCTTGCGCTAAAATGGTTGCCGGAATGATCGCTACCGCTGCATTTTTCGCCCCACTGATGGTGACCTCCCCGCACAGCCGGACCGGTCCCTCTACAATAAATTTTTCCAAAATAGAACTTCCTCCAATATTTCGTCTATCTTATGTCAAACAAAGGCTGCTGTTTTTCCATGCGCCTCAGATGTCTAGCAGATGAATTCAAATCTAAAGCTATTATAACACCACCAACCGAAGATTAAAAGAGCATTTTTTGTTATTTGTGTCCAAAAATTTAACAAAACACCGCCTGTTTGATCAATCCAGGGCGAAAAAACCGCTGGTAATCCGATTTCTGCGCCTTTTACCCCAAAAATTTGGAACATTTTTTTCCATTTTGCATACGCTGGAACAGAAAATGAAAGGAGCAGTCTTATGCCAATTATTTACTTATCTCCCTCCACCCAGGAATGGAATCCTGTGGCAGGCGGCGGCAATGAAGAATATTACATGAATTTGATTGCAGACGCGATGGAGCCATTTTTGCGTTCCAGCGGCATCCGCTACCGGCGCAACACCCCTGATATGACCGCTGCCAGCTCGATTGTGCAGTCCAATCAGGGCAACTACGATTTACATTTGGCACTTCACTCCAACGCTGCGCCGGAAAGCGAAGCGGGTATGCGCCAGGGAACAGAGGTTTACTATGCGCCCGGCAGCAAAAAAGGGCGGCGCGCCGCAGAGATTATCGCAGAAAACCTGCGGGACATCTACCCCTATCCGCAGCTTGTGCGCTCGCTGCCAACCACCCGCCTCGGAGAGGTGACCAAAACCCGCGCGCCTGCGGTGCTGGTGGAATTTGCTTACCATGACAATCTGGAGGACGCAAACTGGATCCGCCAAAATATCCCTGTCATCGCCCAGAATGTGGTACTTTCGCTCACCCAATATTTTGGCATTCCGTTTATTCCTGCACAGCCGGCCTACCGCGGTGTCGTACAGGTGTCGTCCGGCTGGCTGAACATCCGCCAATATCCGAACACCTCCTCGGCGGTGTTGGCGCGCGCCTGGAACGGAAACCCGATCACCGTAACCGGCAACTGGCAGGGCTGGTATGTGGTGGATTACTATGGAACGGTCGGCTATGCGGATGCCCGTTACATCGTGCTGCGGGAAAGATAAGCCTATCGCAAAAGACCAAAAACAAGCTGTGACAGGAGGCCCTTTTATGAACGAACATTATCCTTTTATTCTAGCGCCGCTCCCCTACCCCTGTGATGCACTGGAACCCTACATAGACAGTTTAACCGTGACCATCCACCACGAACGGCATCAAGCGGGCTATGTACAGGCGCTCAATGAGCTGCTTTGTGGCTGTCCTCAGTTGCAGGGCTACTCGCTGGAAGCGCTCATCTGCAATAAAAACGAGCTGCCGGAAAAGGTACGCGACAAAATTCAGCGCAACGCAGGCGGCCTTTGGGCGCATGAGCTGTATTTTGACTGTATGACCCGCTGCGGCAGTGGCAACGGCGCCCCCTGCGGAAAGCTCGCAAAAGCGATCGAGCAGACCTATGGATGCTTTGCCCAGTTCCAGGAGGTGTTTACCCAGACCGCATTGCAGTGCAACGGCTCTGGTTGGGTGTGGTTGGCCTGTAAGCAGGACGGCTCGCTTTGTATTCTCTGCACCCCTTTGCAGGAAACACCGCTTCCACAGGGAATGCGCGCGATTCTGGTGGTGGATGTTTGGGAACACGCTTATTATCTAAAATACCAAAATCGCCGTGAATTATATCTGCAAAACTGGTGGAAGCTGGTGGACTGGGAGTTTGCAGAGCGCAATTACGCCGATATTCCTTAACCTGGGATCGCTTATCAGGGGCTTTTTGTTTTGAAAGGCCCCTGATTCTGGATTATGGTCCGCTCTTGGAGCAAAAGGCTGGCGAAAACTCTTGCTTTTGACTTGACTTTGCTGTCCACAAACGGTATCATATAAATAGCAATTTTGCCCAGTTTTTTATATTTTCAGGAGGGAATCTTTATGGACCATAACGAGTTATATGCGCGGTGGCGGTCGGTCAAATTGGACGACGCCGATCTAACCACCGAGCTAGAGGAAATCTCTGGCAAGGACGACGAAATTTTTGACCGCTTTTATCGTGATTTGGACTTCGGAACCGCAGGATTGCGCGGCGTCATCGGCGCAGGCACCAATCGAATGAATATTTATACCATCCGTCGTGCAACGCAAGGTCTGGCAAACTATTTAAACGAGAAATCTGCGCAGCCGGTTGTCGCGATTTCTTACGATAGCCGTATCAAGTCCGACTGGTTCGCCAAAGCTGCGGCGGGTGTGCTGGCGGCAAATGGAATTCAGGTTCATATTTATTCCGAGCTCATGCCTGTTCCCGCACTGTCATTCGCAACCCGCGAGCTGCACTGCGATGCGGGCATTATGGTCACTGCATCGCACAACCCCGCAAAATACAACGGCTACAAGGTCTACGGAAGCGATGGCTGCCAGCTAACCGAGGTTGCTGCGGACGCCGTACTCGCACAGATCAATTCACTGGATCTGTTCCAGGATGTCAAGTACCTGGACTTTGAGGAGGGACTTGCCAGCGGAAAAATTGCCTATATCACCGATGAGGTGATCGACAAATTTATTGCGGCGGTCATGGCGCAGCAGCTCAATCCCGGCCTGTGTGAAAAGGCCGGATTAAAGCTGGTTTATTCGCCGCTTAACGGCGCTGGGAATAAACCGGTGCGGCGGGTACTGCATGAACTTGGGGTCCGTGACGTCACCGTTGTTCCTGAGCAGGAGCATCCCGACGGGAATTTCCCCACCTGCCCCTTCCCGAATCCGGAAATTAAGGAGGCACTCTCGAAAGGCTTGGAGCTCTCGCGCAGTTTGGGCGCAGACCTTCTGCTCGCAACCGACCCCGACTGCGACCGTGTAGGCATCGCTGTGCGCCAGGGCGACGATTACCGGCTTTTGACCGGCAACCAGGTGGGCGCGCTGCTGCTGGACTACATCTGCCAAAGCCGCACCGCAAACGGCACCATGCCTGCCAATCCGATCGCGGTCACTACCATTGTTTCCACCAAGCTGGCGACGGTGATCGGCCAGTCCTACGGGGTGGAGGTGCGCAGCGTGCTAACCGGCTTTAAATACATCGGGGAGCAGATTGCACTGGTAGAGGCGGAAAACCATCCTGAGCGCTTCATCTTTGGCTTCGAGGAGAGCTATGGTTACCTTGCAGGCACCCATGTGCGCGACAAGGACGCGGTCGTAGGCTCGATGCTGATTGTCGAAATGGCATCCTACTATAAGCAAAAGAACATGAGCCTTGTGGACGCGTTGGAGAAGCTGTACAGCAAATTCGGGCTGTATTGCGAGAGTGTCGCAAACTTCCAGTTTGAGGGCGCACAAGGAATGCAGATCATGGCGGATATGATGGAAAAGCTGCGTGCAAACCCGCCAAAGGAGATTGCAGGCAGCCCTGTTGAAACCCGATTGGATTACAAGCGTTCGGAGAAAATTGCAGCAGATGGCGCAACCGAGACGATCAGCTTGCCAAAATCGAACGTGCTGGAATACCGGTTGGGCAACCGCTGCACAGCAATCGTGCGGCCATCCGGCACCGAGCCAAAGATCAAGCTATATCTCTCCATTGTCGGCGATACACAAGCACAGGTTGACGCCAAAGCACAAGCCATCGGCGACGATATGAAAAAAATCCTAGGTGTTTAAGGTTTATCCCAATGAGAGAGGGGTACAAAATGTGCTCCTCTCTCATTTGAAAAAGAGATGTGTTTGCGGCAAAAAATTTTCCAGATTTTTTTACAAAAAGTCTTGACAAATTGCATCGATACGGGTATAATAAACAAGCGTTGTTCAGCAAGGACAACATGTGGGAGCATAGCTCAGCTGGGAGAGCACCTGCCTTACAAGCAGGGGGTCACAGGTTCGAGCCCTGTTGTTCCCATCATCTGGCCCGGTAGTTCAGCTGGTTAGAACGCTAGCCTGTCACGCTAGAGGTCGT
>CAJUJI010000100.1 GCA_910586875.1 uncultured Anaerotruncus sp.
GTATTATCTTGTATGCCAATCACAAAAAAGATTCCGCCCAGAGTGACTAATTTTTCCAGAAAAAGTGAAGATATTTTTGCCTAGAATTGCTCTTGAAAAATGAATTGTGGGGCATATAATAAATAGATATCAATGAAAGAGAAAAGAGGGATCAAACATGACTTCTTACCACTATCTATTTGATGTGGCGGCAATTCTGCTGGCAACAAAATTTTTCGGAATTGTCACCAAAAAGTTTGCGATGCCGCAGGTTGTGGGTGCACTTGTGGCAGGGCTGTTGTTGGGGCCCGCTTGTTTTGGAGTGGTGCGGGAGACTGAATTTATCAACCAGATTTCCGAGCTGGGCGTCATTGTGCTGATGTTCACCGCAGGACTGGAAACGGACATTGTGGAGCTGCGGCGCTCCGGGAAAGCTGCAATTGTGATTGCAGCCTGTGGTGTGCTGCTTCCGCTAGCAGGTGGAGCGCTGCTGGCCTCGTTTTACAACACCGGAAGCAAGGCGCTGTTGGAGAATATCTTTGTAGGCGTTGTGCTGACAGCGACCTCGGTGAGTATCACGGTGGAGGCGCTCAAGGAGATGGGGAAAATCTCCACCCGCTCCGGAAACGCAATTTTGGGCGCTGCGCTGGCTGATGATGTGTTGGGTATTGTTGCGCTGACGATTATTACAAGCGTCGCCGATCCAAATGTGAAACTGTGGCTTGTACTGGTGAAGATCGCCGCCTTTTTTGCGCTGAGCCTGGTGGTCGGCATCTATGGGCACAGGCTGTTCCAAAGGTGGATGGCGCATTACGAGCGCGAGCGCCGGCGGTTTGCGATTATTTCATTTGCCTTCTGTCTGCTGCTGGCATATGTTGCGGAGGCGTGGTTTGGTGTTGCAGATATCACCGGTGCGTTCATCGCCGGACTGATTCTTTCCAATACAACCCGTGTTACCTATGTGGCCAACCGTTTTGACATTCTCTCGTATATGCTGCTTTCGCCGCTGTTTTTTGCGAACGTCGGCTTGAAGGTGGAGCTGCCAAAGATGACCGGCAGCATCCTCTCCTTTACCATTCTGCTAACACTGATTGGCATTCTCAGCAAGGTCGTCGGCTGCGGACTGGGCGCGCGCCTGTGCCACTATGACTGGCAGGACAGCCTGCGCATCGGCGTGGGGATGATCTCCCGCGGCGAGGTCGCGCTGATTGTCGCCAGCAAAGGGGTAGCTTCCGGACTGATGAACCCGCAGTTTTTCGCGCCGATTATTATTATGGTGGTCATGACAACCGTGCTTGCACCCATCCTGCTCAAGCCGGTTTACCGCGAGCAGACCGATTACAGCGATATGCAGTTCAGCCCGCTTGCCGATCAGTATGAGGAGATCAAAAACTTTGACCTCGCTTCCCAGGTGATTGTGGAAATCAGTGATCGGGCGCGCACGAAAAAACACCGCGAGAAAACTTGACAAGCTGCCGGAAAATATGGTAAAATGCTATTTGCCGCATGGTATGGGCAAAAAGTGCGCATCGCGCCGCCCAGAAACCAGCGAGTCTTACGGAAATGAGGAAACATAATGTACGCAGTAATTTGCACGGGCGGAAAGCAGTACCGCGTCAGCGAGGGCGATGTGCTGTTTATCGAGAAGCTCAATGCCGAAGCGGATGCAACTGTAGAATTTAACCAGGTTCTAGTGGTTGGCAAGGATGAGGGCGTAACGGTTGGCGCTCCCACTGTAGAGGGCGCAGTTGTCACCGGTAAGGTGCTCAAAAACGGCAAGTCCAAGAAGATTACCGTTTTCACCTATCGTCCCAAGAAGGGCTCCGCGCGTAAGATGGGTCACCGGCAGCCCTATACAAAGGTGGAAATCCAGTCGATTAAGGCTTAATTTCTGAAAGGAAAGCAGAGGTGTAATTCATGGCACATAAGAAGGGCGTAGGCTCCACAAAGAATGGTCGCGATTCCGAGTCGAAACGGCTTGGCGTAAAGCGGGCGGATGGTCAGTTTGTACTGGCAGGTAACATCCTGGTTCGCCAGAGAGGGACACACATCCATCCAGGCACGAACGTTGGCAAGGGTTCGGATGACACACTGTTTGCGCTGACCGACGGCACCGTTCGTTTCGAGCGTTGGGGGAAGGACCGCAAAAAGGTTTCCATTTACCCGGTACAGTAAGGAAAGCAAAATCCTGAGTGGATTTCACTCAGGATTTTTTTCTTGTTGTCTATAGAATGTGAAGCGGCCTTCCAGGATATCGTCAATACCTCGAAAGGGGTTCGGTTATAGGAGGACAGTATGTTTGTAGATAAAGTAAAAATTAGGATCAAGGCGGGCGATGGCGGAAACGGCGCGGTCAGCTTCCACCGCGAAAAATATGTGGCGGCGGGTGGACCGGACGGCGGCGACGGCGGGCGCGGCGGCAATATTGTATTTGTCGCCGATACCAACCTATCCACCCTGATGGACTTTAAATTTAAAAAGCGCTATTTCGCGGAGAATGGAAAGGCAGGCTCCGGCGGACGCAGCAACGGCAGGAGCGCTCCGGATTTGGTGATTAAGGTACCGAAAGGCACCGTTGTGCGTGAGGCGGAGAGCGGGCGCGTGATGGCGGATCTTTCCACCAGCGAGCCGGTGATCGTCGCGCGTGGCGGCAAAGGCGGCTGGGGCAACAGCCACTTTGCAACGCCAACCCGTCAGGTGCCGCGGTTTTCCAAGCCTGGACTGCCGGGTGAGGAATATGAGGTGCTGTTGGAGCTCAAGCTGCTGGCGGATGTGGGATTGGTTGGGTTTCCGAATGTGGGCAAATCCACCCTGCTCTCGATGGTCAGCGCTGCAAAGCCGGAAATTGCAAACTATCACTTCACCACCTTGACGCCCGTGCTGGGGGTGGTCTCGATTGGCGAGGGAGAGTCGTTTGTGATGGCGGATATCCCCGGACTGATCGAAGGCGCCAGCGAAGGGGTCGGGCTGGGACATGAATTTCTGCGTCATATCGAGCGCTGCCGGCTGATTGTGCATGTTGTAGACGTCTCTGGCTGTGAAGGACGTGACCCAATGGAAGACTATCGGACCATTCGGGAGGAACTGCAAAACTTTAATGAGGAGTTGGCTGCACTTCCGCAGATTGTGGCCGCCAATAAATGCGATATTGCCTCACAAGAGCAGGTGGAGGCATTCTGTGCGCAGCTGGCAGAGCAGACGCAGGGTGTATTTCCAATTTCAGCAGCTACCCGCTCCGGCGTAGATGCGCTGATGAAGGAGGTTTGGCGGCTGGTGAAGAGTCTGCCGCCGATCAAGCAGTACGAAATTGAGCATGTGCCGCTTTCTATGCGGGAACGATTGGCGAAGAATGTATTTGACATCCGTGTGGAGGATGGCGTTTATCTGGTTGAGGCGGATTGGCTGATGCCCACCCTTGGCATGGTTGATATGGACGATTACGAAAGCCTGCAATATTTCCAGCGGGTATTGCGCAGCAGCGGCATTATCGACCGGTTGGAGGAGATGGGCATTCAAGAGGGCGACGCGGTGAGCATCCTCAACTTTGAATTTGACTATATTAAGTAGGTGGAAAGATGCAGGAGAATCCGAAGCTTTATAGCCCCCTGACGCTGGCGTATCTGGGGGATGCAGTTTATGAGCTGTGCGCGCGCCAGTGGGTGTTGTCGCAGGGCAACCGTCCGGTGAACGAGCTGCATAAAATGGGGGTCGAGCTGGTCAAGGCGGATGCGCAGTCGGCGGCGCTTGCAAAGCTGGAGGGACTGCTCAGCGAGGAGGAGCTGTCGGTCTATAAGCGCGGGCGCAACGCGAATACCAATAGCTCGCCCAAACATGCAAATCTCGCGGATTACCGGCGTGCCACCGGCCTGGAGGCGCTGTTTGGCTACCTTTATTTAAAAGGGGAGACCCAACGGATTCAGCAGCTATTTGCGCTGGCCATCGGTTGAGATGACCGGTTTACAGCGCCAGCTATTATTCACACAAACAGAGGAGGAAAAGAATGGACAAGCAAGTAAAAGGTTTTTTGGGAGAATTTAAAGAATTTATCTCCCGCGGTAATATGATGGATATGGCCGTTGGAATTATCGTAGGCGGCGCCTTCACTGGGATTGTCAATTCGTTGGTCAACAGCCTGCTGCTGCCATTTATCAACTGGCTGTTGGGCGGGATGGATCCAGCGGAGCTGTCTACCACCTTATCCCCTGCAATCGTGGAATTTCTCATGCAGGTGGTAAACTTTTTGCTGGTATCCTTTGTGGTGTTTTTGATGGTGAAAACGCTCAATCGGTTCCGCCGCAAAAAGGAGGCCGCGCCGCCAGCACCGCCGAAACCCTCCGCAGAGGAGCTACTGCTGACCGAAATCCGTGATCTGCTGCGGCAACAGGCGGAGAAATAAAAACAAACGGCGGGCGTCCGAATGACGCCCGCCGTTTGCTATATGGGAAGGGGAATAGATTAGTAGTTGGCTGCTTTCACTTCGAACCAAGCCTGTGGTTTCTGGCAGACAGGACAGGTCTGCGGGGGCTCGGTTCCCTCGTAAATATGCCCGCAGTTCAGACAAATCCAGGTCACGCTTTGCGAGCGCTTGAATACCGTCTGCTCCTTTACATTCTGCGCCAGCTTTTGGTAGCGCTCCATATGCGCTTTTTCAATCTGGCCGACCATCTCAAACAGCGTAGCAATTCGTGAGAATCCTTCGTCACGCGCTTGCTGTGCAAATTCCTTGTACATCTGCTCCCACTCGAACTGCTCCCCAGCGGCAGCATCTAAAAGGTTGGCCTCGGTTGCGGGAATGCTGTTGTCATGCAGGAGCTTGAACCATATTTCCGCGTGTTCCTTTTCGTTGTTTGCGGTTTCGGTAAAAAGCCGGCTGATCTGCTCAAAGCCGTCCTGTGACGCCTTCGCTGCGAAAAAGGTGTATTTGTTGCGTGCCTGCGACTCTCCGGCAAATGCTGCCATTAGGTTCGCTTCGGTTTTGGAGCCTTTTAGCTGTTTCATAAAACGACCTCCCATCTGATGCCCTTAGTATGGACATCAGATGGGAGGTTTATACCAGATTGTTTAAAGCTTTTCCAAAAGGTCAGCGGCGCCGTCCAGCCAATCGCCCTCAAACAGCTCCACGACACCAGCATCCACCACACCGGCAATTTTCGGGTCGACCGGCAGTTTTGCGAGCACCGGCAGCTTGTATTGTGCGCCGATGGCGTCGATATGGCTCTCGCCGAACAAGCTGAGCTGTTTGCCGCAGTCAGGGCATACAATATAGCTCATATTTTCGATCAGTCCCAAAATCGGAATGTTCATCAAATTGGCCATCTTGACCGCCTTTTCAACAATCATTGAGACCAGCTCCTGCGGGGAGGCAACTACAAGAATGCCATCCAGTGGGATAGACTGGAATACCGTCAAGGGAACGTCTCCGGTTCCGGGAGGCATATCAACAAACAGATAGTCCACATCGTTCCAGATGACATCGGTCCAGAACTGCTTGACAACGCCCGCAATCACAGGGCCGCGCCAGACAACCGGGTCGCTTTCATTTTCGAGCAGCAGGTTCAGAGAGATCACGTCAATGCCGGTTTTGCTGCGCACAGGTAGGATGCCGCCCTCAATGCCTAGAGCCTTTTCGTGGATGCCAAACGCCTTGGGGATGGAAGGTCCGGTTACATCCGCGTCCATAATGGCGCTGTGATAGCCGCGGCGGTTCATCAGTACCGCCAGCATGGAGGTTACAAGTGACTTGCCAACGCCGCCCTTGCCGCTTACGATACCGATGACCTTTTTGATGCTGCTGGCAGAATTGGGTTGCTCCAGAAAATCCGCGGGGTTAGACTTGCGCTCCGCACAATTCTGGCTGCAAGATCCGCAATCATGTGTACATTCGCTCATGCTTTATCGCTCCTTTGAGTTCCTTGCTATAAATTTAGTATAGGACGAAGCGGATGGTTTGTCAATCACGTTGCAAAAAGTATTTGCTTAAAAAACCAAACAGCCTAAAAATGCGTTTTGTCATTTTCAGGCTGTTTGATTCGTAAGAGAAAATAAGGAGAGAAATAATGAAAAAGGAGAGTGCAATCTATATAAAAACCTTGCGGTAGAATCTTTGGGCCTGCCCTGCCGGACCGGTATTCCGACCATCCGGCACAGACAGTATCAATATGAGAGAAAGATGAGGAAGAAGTATTTTTTCCGTTTAAGAAGTAGTGGTTTGGTTCTCACGTCCTTTCTGTTTGGTATGGTTTTATAATAACGGGTAAATATGAAATGCGGTTGAAGAAAATTTAACAATTTTGGATAAAATTTTTGACCAAATCATTGCCAAATCATGTCCTTTGTGATTCTGCTGGATTTGCAAAAATCCTTTTGTAGAAAATAAACAGTTACAGGCCCAGAGATTATTGGTACAATGCCTGATACTAGACAATTTGCGGCAGATTTGTTATAATGAAAGAAACAAAAACTGGTTTTTTATTCTGGTTTTTAAGGGCTTTTTTCTCGTAAAAAGCCCTCTTGTTGCTTTGCAGTATAAAGCAGCAATTCACTTGAAAATGCGCTTTTCAAGAAAGGGCGCGTGTAGTGGATAGGAGGTCATTTGCTATGGCAGACATTACAGCAGTTGGTGAAATCCTGATTGATCTGACCCAAACGGGCGCAAATGAGGCGGGGATTCCGCTTTTCGCAGCTAACCCTGGGGGGGCTCCGGCAAATGTAGCGGTAGCAGCGGCTCGTTTGGGGGCGGATGTCGCGTTTATTGGAAAGGTAGGGCGCGACGGCTTTGGCGGGTATCTGCGCAAGGTGCTGCAACAAAACGGGGTGTGCAGCGATGGCCTGCGCACTGCGGATGCGCCCACCACTATGGCAATTGTTTCGGTGGACAGCACAGGAGAACGGGATTTCCGTTTTGTACGCGGGAGCGATTGCCTGCTTTCGCCAGAAGAAATTGATGAGTCGGCCATTCAAAAAAGCAAGGTGCTGCATTTTGGTTCGGTGAGCCTCACTGCGGGTGAGGCGCGCAGCGCTGCGATCTTTGCTGCACGCGCTGCCCATCAGGCAGGGATTCTGGTAAGCTATGATCCGAACTATCGCCCTGCGCTTTGGTTCAGCGAACAGGAGGCGGTGGAGTGGATGGCTTTACCGCTGCCGCTGGTGGATATTCTCAAGCTGTCGGAGGAAGAGCTGCCGCTGCTGTCCGGCTGCGCCGAGCTGGAGGAGGGCAGCCGCCGGTTAGCGCAACGCGGTATTTCTTTGGTGCTGATTACGCTGGGCGGTGCAGGGGTGTTCTGCCGATGGCAGGATGAAACCTTCCTGGTGTCGGGCGTCAAGGTGCAGGTAGCCGACACCAATGGGGCGGGCGACACCTTTTTGGGTGCGGTGTTAAGCTGCCTGTGCCGGCGCGGTGCGCAGCCATTAGAGGGGCTGACGCGCGCAGAGCTGGAGGAGATTCTTGCATTTGCCAATCGCGCGGCGGCCTGCACCTGTTCCCGCAGCGGTGCAATCCCAGCAATGCCCACCTTGGCGGAGTTGGAAGGGGGCGCTTTCTAATGAAGGAGCTGTTTGAGCAACGCCTTGCGCGGCATTTTGATGAACTGAAATGGCTTTACTGTGAGCTTTATCATAACGACACCGATGCGTTTGATTATTTTGTCGGGATGCTGCGCCGGTGCTGGGAGCAGCGCAAGACCGCCCTGCGCACGCAGGATAAACGGCGGGAGGCGGACCCAGGCTGGTACCGCCATCGGGAGCTGTTGGGCATGATGCTTTATGTGGGCGCTTTTGCGGGAAATTTGCAGGGGGTGCGCAAAAGGCTGCCTTACCTGAAGGAATGCGGCGTCAATTACCTGCATCTGCTGCCGCTGCTGCAAAGTCCCCGTGGACGCAGCGACGGCGGTTATGCGGTATCGGATTTTCGCACCGTGCAGCCGGCGCTTGGCACGATGGCGGATTTGGAGCAGCTCGCGGACGACTGCCGCAAGGATAAAATTAGCATCTGCCTGGATTTTGTGATGAATCATACCAGCGAGGACCACGACTGGGCGAAGCGCGCCAGAGCGGGGGAGGCTGGCTATCGGGAGCGGTATTTCTTTTATGACAGCTGGGAGCTTCCGCGGGAGTTTGAGAAAACCATTCCGCAGGTCTTTCCGACCACTGCGCCGGGCAGCTTCACCCAGCTGGAAAACGGGCAGATTGTGATGACCAATTTTTACCCCTATCAGTGGGACCTCAATTATGCCAATCCGGTTGTTTTCAACGATATGACCGAAAATTTGCTCTATCTGGCCAACCGCGGGGTTGATGTAATCCGGCTGGATGCAATTCCGTATATCTGGAAGCAGCTGGGTACCAGCTGCCGCAATCTGCCCCAGGTGCACACGCTGGCACGAATGCTGCGGATGGCCTGTGAAATTGTTTGCCCCAGCGTGCTGCTATTGGGAGAGGTGGTAATGGAGCCCTCCAAGGTCGCGCCCTATTTTGGCACAGCGGAAAAGCCGGAGTGCCATATGCTTTATAATGTTACCACAATGGCCACCACCTGGCATACACTGGCAACAGGGGATGTATCGCTGCTCAAACAGCAGATGGAGATTGTCTGTGCACTGCCTCGGGATTTCCTGTTCTTAAACTATCTGCGTTGTCATGACGATATCGGCTGGGGACTGGATTACCCTTGGCTAAACCGGTATTTTGGAACCGATGAGGTGGCACATAAGCGCTATCTCAACGATTGGTTTACCGGAAGGTGGCAGAATAGCGACAGCCGCGGCGAGCTGTATAACGATGATCCCCGCCTGGGGGATGCGCGCCTGTGTGGAACCACCGCGTCGCTGTGTGGGATGGAAGCTGCGGACTACGAGCAGGACCCGTTCAAGCTGGAGCGCGCAATCGCCTGTGATTTGATGCTGCACGCTTGGATGCTTTCGCAAAGCGGCATTCCTGTGATTTATAGTGGGGATGAGGTGGGGCAGCTCAACGACTGGGGCTATCTTCAGGACCAGGAAAAACGGGAGGACAGCCGCTACATCCACCGCGGTAATTTCCAATGGGAGCTGGCGCAGCTGCGCACCGACAGCACCACCCGCCAGGGCAAGCTGTTTCAGGGACTGCGGCGTATGGAGGAGCTGCGCGCAAAAGAGCCTTGCTTTGATGCACAGGCTGAGGTCTGGGTGGAGGACAGCGGCAGCTGTCATGTGCTGGCACTCTGCCGCCGGATGGAACAGCGCGAGCTAGTCTGCCTATTCAACTTTGGCGCCGAATTTGTGCAGGCTGGTGTCAACCGGCAAGGCAGCTATACCGAGCTGATGTATGGCAACCGCTATGAGCAAATCCAGCAAATCGAGCTTTACCCATGCAGCTTTGCCTGGCTGCTTAGAGATTGATTCATCGGTTTTTTGCGGCTATAGTAACACATGAGAAACAATTTGATAAAGGAGTATCGCCATGAAGCAATTCCAGTATGTAATCACCGATCCCATCGGCCTACACGCCCGTGCCGCTGGACTTTTGGTGAAAGCGGCAAAGACGCTGGACAGTACAATTATCATCGAGAAACTTGGCGGCGGGTCTGCCGGCGCCAGCAAATTGATGGCATTGATGGCACTGGGGGTCAAAAATGGAGATACGGTAATTGTTCGCATCGAGGGAGGGGACGAGTGCTCCAATCTGGCAACAATCGAGCAGTTTTTTCAGCAGAATTTGTGAGGAAAAAAGGGAAGCGCCTGGAGCGTTTCCCTTTTTTGATAGCTTGCAAAAAATAAAAACTAATGTTTGAAAAACCTTGAAAGTGAGCAACGTTTATGCTACTATAGAATGAAAGAACATGGAAAACATTGCTTGTTTTCATGTGAGCAAAAAATTTTAAAAGGAGCAGGATGAGCATGGGGAAATATTTCAGCGATGTTGTAGAACAGGGGATTGCGGATATTTATTATTGCTACGACAAAGAACGGGCAGCAGCGGCGCTTCAACCGCTGATCAATGCGGCCGCCGCCGGTGATGGGGATGCCGCTTATTTGGTGTCCCGCTGTCTTTCCGGCCCACAGTATAGCTGGACCTATCATACGTTTCAGGAAAACGACGAGGGTGTAGAATATTATATCCGGCAGAGCATCCGCAATGGGAGCGCGATTGGCGTGTTAGGCTCCATGCGTTGTGGGATGCTCACACCAGAGATGGAAGCGATTATGCCGTTTGACAGCATTCAGGACGCTTGGAATGTCGTGTTGGAGAAAGCGGAAAACGGCAGCCAATTCTGCCAAAATATGATTGGCAACACCTATTTTTGGCTGGATATTGTGCGCATTGAAGGAAAGGATGCGGACAGCTTCCCTAACAAGAAAGCCTTTGCGTCCTACCTGCGGGAGTGCACACTGGCCTGTATTCCCTGGTTTGAAAAGGCGTTCCGGAATGGAATGGGATTTGCGGGACGCAATCTTTATAACCTTTACAAATCCGGTGAGGAAGGGCTGGTAGAGCCACAGCCGGAAAAGGCGGATGAAGTGGAACAGCTGGGGGCGAGTTTGGGTTATCCGGACTGGCAGGAGCAATATGGAAAACGATTGCTGAAAACCAAGGGCAAAGAGCAGGAAGGGTTGGCTCTTTGCGAGGCGGCCGCTGCAAAAGGGCAGCTTTCGGCATGGTATTCGGTTGCTAATGCGTATAAGCAGGGTAAAATTGTTCCGAAGGATTTACAAAGAGCAATGGCGTATTGTGAAAAGGGCTTGGAAGACCCCAAAGCGATTGGCTGTGCGAATATTGCGGGTGAGATGTATTATCTGGGGAAGGATGGCATTGCGCAGGATTACGCTAAGGCGGTGGAGCTGTTCGAGCGTGCGCATCGGCAGAACAATGACTGGGGCAATGACATGCTAGGCACCTGCTATCTGTTCGGCTATGGCTGTGAGAAAAATCCCGTCCGTGCGCGCGAGCTGTTTGAGGAGGCCGACTATACCAGCGAGCTCATTCAGTATGGACTGGGGCTGATTTATGCGGATGGACTGGGCGTTAAGGAGGATATCAAAAAAGGCGTGGAGTACCTCCAGAAAGCCAAGGACTATGCGCCTGCACAGGAAGCGCTGCGCCGCTTTAAGAAAACGATGTTTGGTAAATGGGTGCGTAAGTAAGCTTGGATTTTGTCGCTTGCGGCGGCCGCTACACTGCTGACATAAGCCTTTGCCACATTATGTGTAGCGGGCCACTGCTGTGCTTTGCATGGCGAAGAAACCCTGCCATGCAA
>CAJUJI010000101.1:0-10047 GCA_910586875.1 uncultured Anaerotruncus sp.
GTTTATAGGAGTTTTCCACCAGCCACCCCTCATACGGCACCTTTTCTGCAAAGCTTGCATCTGCGCTGCAAAGAAGCTGATAAACCGGTGTCAGCGAATCCGTGCGCTCAATTGTTCCATCTGCCTCCCCCGCTAAAAACGGGTCACGACTCTCCAACATCCATGAAATTGTTAAGCTTCCGCCCAACCACCGCTCAAGCTCTTGTAAAATTTGCGGCGCACCTTCGATTGTATCGGATTTTTGCAAAAGCAACATCTGCACCAGCTCGTCAGGGTCGATTTGCTGCTTTGCCGCAATGGTCAAGGTGCGTCCTTGGCGTCCCAGTACGCCGCCCTCCTCCATCAGCCAAAAATTTACCCGATGGTTCGGGTCCTGCACCCCGTAGGTTTGAGCCAGCGAATACAGCTTTGTCCCAAACAGGCCCTGTTGTGGGAGCCGTTCCCAAAAAAGCGGCTCCCGCTCGGGCGACACATACTGAATCATTCCCCAAACGCGCCGATCAGCGCTTTCAGCAGCCGCAGGCTTTCCTCTATATCCGTCTTTTTGGCCACACAAGATGGGGTATGCAGATAACGGCAGGGGATTGAAACCGCCAGCATCCGGGTGCCGCTGCCTGCCGTTTGGATGGAACGCGCTTCATTGCCGCCGTAAACCCCCGCTTTGCTTTGGCAGGAGATCTGCTGCAATTTTGCAATCTCTAGAGCCTGTGCATACAGCTTCGCATCATAAATTGTGCCGCGGTCCATAAACGATATGACCGGACCTTTCCCCAAGCTGCAAACCACCTTTTCCGGCGGCACATCCGGAATATCACAGGCGGTCGTTGTCTCCACCACAATGCCAATCTCCGCTGCAATTTGGTTGGCTGCCGTTTTCGCACCGGTGGTGCCAGTTTCCTCCTGCACCGTAAATGCAAAATGCGTGTCATATTCCAGCTCGGATTGGAGAAGCTCCACCAGCAGCGCACAGCCTGCGCGGTCATCTAGCGCCCGACCGCGCAAAAATCCGTCGCCAAATGTACAATAATGGGATACAAATACCGCTCTATCCCCCAAGGTAACCTGTTCTTGTGCCTGCTCCCTGGTGGTTGCGCCAATGTCAATGTACAGCGCATCCAGCTCATGCGCTTTTTCGCGCTCTTCGGCCGGTTTGAGATGCACCGGCTTCACCCCCACCACACCGAACACCTGCTGCGCACCAATGCGCACAGCGCGGCCTGGGATCACCCGTTTATCAATCCCGCCGACCGTCGCAAATTTCAGCAATCCATCCTCGCCGATATGGGTGATAATCAACCCCACCTCATCCATATGCGCGGAGAGCAACAGTTTTTTGGCCGGAGCTCTTTTGCCCTTTTTAAACACCAGCAGATTCCCCAGCGGGTCTACCTGACACACCCCCTGCCCTTCTATCATGCGCAGGAGCTCTTCTCGTACCGCATCCTCACAGCCGGACACCCCCGCAAGGGTGCACAGCTTCTCTAAATTCTGATACAACATTCGGAAACCCTCCCCTCACCGGACCCCTTCGCAAGTTGCAGGATATACGCAAGCATCAGCTCTACCGTGACATCGATATCCGCAAGGCTGATCACCTCGACCGGCGTGTGCATATTCCGCTGTGGAATCGAAAGCATCGCACAGCGCACCCCCGCGCCCGCTATAGCAATCTCATCCGCATCGGTGCCGGTGCTGCCGCCCATCACCTCGATTTGCAGCGGCATCTGCAAATCCTCTTTTGCAATTCTGCGCAGCTGCGCGATCATCTCATTATCCAGCACCGGCGCAATTCCCAGCATTGGACCGCCGTCCAGCTTGCCGGACTTGTGCTCCGAAACACCAGGCGCGCGTCCGAATGAAACGTCTACCACAAATGCGTAATCCGGTTTTATCTGCTGCGCGATCGTGCGTGCACCCTGACCGCCAACCTCCTCCATGGTGGTCAGCGCCACAACAACCCCACAATCCACCGGCATTTTTGCAAGCCGCTGTGCCGCTAAAATGACCGCTGCACAGCCCGCGCGGTCATCGATTGCCGGGGCAGAAATCCGCCCCTCCAGCAGCTCACCTGTTTCCATGCGTACCGAAACCCTATCCCCCAATGAAACCCGCTGCTTTGCAGCAGCCTCATCCAGCCCAATGTCAATACAGATTTCCTCCATCTTGGGAACCTTCTTGTCATCCGGACTGAGATGGGGCGGAATGGTGCAGATAACCCCCTCCAGCGGTCCCGATGCTGTATGCACGACCACCTGCGCCGCAAGCAGCACCGAACGGTCGACGCCTCCGCAGTTGCTCACCCGCAGAAAGCCCTTTTCATCAATACAGGTCACAATCATGCCAATCTGGTCGATGTGCGCATTGAGCAAAATCGTTGGCTTGCCTTCTGCCGCCCGCTTGACCCAGCAGAGCACACAACCCAGCGGAGTTGTCTCGAGCTCGCCCACCTGCTCCAATAAATGACGCGCAATCTGAACAGCAGCGCCCTCCTGCCCAGAAATACCGTTTGCACCTGCAAGCGCCAAAACCATCTCTTTTGTATTCATCTCAACACCTCACCAGCAAATTTGCCCTTTCAGCTGTTACTTGAGAGCCCGCACCAATTCCTTGAAATGCCGTCCACGCACCTCAAAATTGGCGTATGCGTCAAAGCTGGCGCTCGCGGGAGAAAGCGAAACCACATCCCCCGCTTTTGCAAGCGCATCCGCCTTGTTGACCGCATCCTGCAGATCCTTTGCCTGTAGAATCTCAAGCTGCTGTGGGTCATAGCCCGCGCAAGACTTGACCGCCTGCTCAATTTTGGGGCCGGTCGGACCGGTGAGAATCAGCGTCTTCACCTTTTCAATCAACTTGGGCGCAAGCGGCTCGTATGGAATATGCTTGTCATAACCGCCCGCTATAATGATCAGTTTCTGCTGGAAGCTATCCAATCCCGCAATTGTGCGGGTCGGCGTAGTTGCAATCGAATCGTTATACCAGGATACCCCATTTCTCTCCCGCACAAATTCGATCCGATGTTCAACCCCGCCAAACTCAACCGCCACATTGTAGATGGCCTCGATATCCACATAGCCCCAAACCGCACAAATTGCCGCCAGATAGTTTTCTACATTATGAATGCCAGGCAGCTTAATCTCGCTGGCCGCCATAATCTTGGTATGTTTGCCATTCTGCGCCATATAAATGATGCCATCCTCGCCCAAAAACGCACCATTATAAACCGGACGCTTTACCGAGAATTCCATCACCTGCCCGCGCGCCTCACCGGTCATCGCCGCTGCTGTTTGGTTATCTATCCCAAACACCGCGCGGGAAAACGCCCCCTGATGCAGAATAATATTGCGTTTTGCATCCACATACTCCTGCATATCCTTGTGCACGTCCAGATGATTCGGCGTAATGTTGGTGATAACCGCAATATCCGGACTGCGGCGCATAGAAATCAGCTGAAAGCTGGATAGCTCGACTACCGCAAAATCGGTCTCGCGGATATCCTGTACCAGTGGCATCAGCGCGCGCCCGATGTTCCCGCCCAGATGCACCCGCTTGCCGCTTTCCTTGAGCATCTCCGCCACCAAGGTGGTGGTGGTGGTTTTACCATCACTGCCGGTAATCGCGATCATCTTGCAGGGGCACAGGTCAAAAAACAGCTCCATTTCACTTGTGACCACCACACCATTGCGGCGCAAATCCTCCAGCACCGGCTGATGAAACTGCATCCCCGGCGTGCGTAGTACGATATCTGCGTCGATATTCTCCAGGTAATCCTCCCCCAGCTTGAGGGTAATTCCACGCGCTTCAAAATTGTTGCAGATGGCGGTTCCAATCTGCTCACGGCTGCGCCGGTCACAGGCGGTCACCTTCGCGCCGCGATCGCGCAGCTGGCTGATGAGGTCGGAATGGCTGACGCCTATACCAATGACCGTAATTTTTTTTCCTTTGATGCCTTCAAAAAAATGCTGAACCCTGCTATCCATATGGATGCCTCCCAACACATTTAAAATCTCACATTTCATCCTTTCATTATATGCAAATTAGCAAAAGATAGCAAGAGCTCCGCACGAAAAGTTTTGATTTATGCTGTTTGTGATCGCACCCGTTACCGCCGGTAAAACCGCCGTGTCCTCCACCATGCAGCAAAACACCCGCGACCCTTTAAGAAACCAGATAGACGATATCCTCCATCGAAAGCTGTGGCTGCAATGCTGCGTTAATTGCCAGGGAAAGATGTCTTGCGCCCCGCTCGATCATCGCGTCAATATCCCTTGGCGTTACCATCATCGCGCGCGCCTCAGCGGAAACCTGCTCCTCCTTGCCGCCCAGCAGCTCACATGCCAGGGTGCCGCCATCTACCACCGTAGGAATCCCCATTGAGATAACCGGTACCCCCAAGGTTTCCTTGCAGAGCGGCTGTCGGGTATTGAGCACCCCCGAGCCCGGTGAAATCCCGCTGTCCGCCAATTGGATGGTGCGCCCCAGCCGTTTTAGCGACTGTGAAGCCAGCGCATCCACCACAATCACCGCTGCCGGCTTCAAATCCCGCACCACCGAATGCACAATCTCCCCTGTCTCAATGCCGGTCTGCCCTAACACACCGGTTGCAAGCGCCGCGACCGGCCGCAGCCCCGCTAATCCTGACTGCTCCGCCAGCTTTTCAGGGATATGCCTGGTTGCCAGCACCTGCCGGATGGTGCGCGGGCCCAGTGCATCCGGCGTAATCTGCCCGTTGCCCAGTCCTACCACCAACACGGTTCCTTCCGCTGGCAGCAGCGCACGCAGCTCGATTGCCGCCGCTTGTGTCGCCTCATCTGCGGGGCCCACATTCTCAAAAAGTGAGGGCAGCTCGATTGTCACATACCGGCCGGGTGTGCGGCCTAGCTGCTCTGCCGCTTGTGTAGAGCAAACCTCCACCGCTGTGATGGATATACCGTTTCGCTGATATTCCTTTACCTGCACCCCCTTTGGCAGATGACTGCGAAAGGCTTCGGTGGATTCCACCGCCAGGTCGGTTCTAATCAGGTGCATAGGACGCGCCTCCTTTGTTAAATTTCTTTGTGCGGTTGTAAATGGCGCCAGACTGGTGTATATTATAGGTAAGTCCCACGTAGTTCAAACGATAAGGATGGATACTTTCATGACCAGGAAAAAATTTGGACGGACAGCACTTGCTGTCGGTATAGCTGTATTGTTCGTCGGCTTGGTGCTTTTATTCAGCGCGCCCTCCTTCTGGACGCTGCTGACCCTGGGGCTGTCCATGGTGATCAACACCATCGGCTTATCCGCCTTGCTGATGAAATAAACGTAAGGAGTGATTCCCTATGGATTATCTGCGCCGCACCTGGGCAGAAATTGATTTAGATGCGCTTACCCGCAATTTTATGGAGATGAAAAAACGTCTGAAGCCAGGCTGTCAGACGATGGCGGTAGTCAAAGCGGACGCATATGGACACGGGGACGGCTATGTTTCCCGCACATTGCAACAGGCTGGAGCGGATTGGTTTGCCGTTTCAAATATCAATGAGGCAGTTTCTCTGCGGCAGCAGGATGTCACCCGCCCCATCCTCATTCTAGGCTACACCCCACCCGAACAGGTGAAGCTGCTCGGCTCCATGTCCATCTCCCAAACCATCTATTCCACCGAATATGCCCACGCGCTTTCTAAAGCCGCTGCCGCCTGCGGCGTACATATCGACTGCCACATCAAGATAGACACCGGTATGAGCCGAATTGGTTTTTACGCCCAGCAGCAGCTGGAAGCACAGGCCGCCGAGGAAATTGCCCAGGTCTGCGCGCTGCCTGGACTTGACTGCACCGGTATTTTTACGCACTTTGCAGTCGCAGATTCCTACCACGGCGACGACCCCGCCTTTACCAGACGGCAGTTTGACTGCTTTATGCAGACGGTTGCGCTGCTCGCCGAGCGAAACATCACCTTCCGTTTGCGGCACTGCTGCAACAGCGCCGCAACGCTCGCCTATCCGGAAATGTATTTGGATATGGTGCGTTTGGGGGATGTGCTTTACGGACTGAACCCCTCCTCGGAATGCGCAGGTATGGCACAGCTAAAGCCTGTAATGTCCTTGTATACAACCGTGACAATGGTCAAAACTCTTACCGATGGGGTAGATATCAGCTATGGGCGAAAATATACCACCCCACACAATGGCCTGCGAATTGCGTCTATTGCGATCGGCTACGCGGATGGTTACCGCCGCAATTTCAGCAACAAGGGGCATGTGCTGCTGCATGGACAACCTGCGCCGATTGTCGGCACCATCTGCATGGATCAGCTGATGATCGATGTGACCGGGATTCCCCAAACCAAATCCGGAGATGTCGTCACCCTGTTAGGATGTGATGGGGAACAACAGATTACACTGGATGATTTCGCCGCCATCAATCAAACCATCAACTATGAGGAATGCTGCTTAATCGGGCGACGGGTTCCGCGCGTTTATTTACAGGGTGGTCAGGAAATTGCCGCCATCGATTATGTAATTGCTAGATTATAAAGGGAGTCTGAAGCATGGGATTGTTCCAATTCTGGAAGCCAAAAGAGGTCGCACAAACAGGACCGGTCACCACTGGGCAGCCGGCAGTGGCATCTGCACAGCCGTCCGAGGTGGAAAACACATTGTCAAGCACTGCTGTTCTGTCCGCACAACCGGACCCTTTTACAGCCCATGTTGTCCAGATTGCCGAGCAGTTTGTGCTGGATATTCAAAGTCACAGCCAGTTTGATTTCAGCGTTGAGAGCCTGACTCTGGTGGATGAGCTGCTGAGAAAAGCGGCGGAGCTTCCGGAAAATCCCACCTTGATCAAAAATCTGACAAACTGTGTTGGCTGCTATATTTTTGAGGTCGCACGGCGCAACTATGGCGGGCTTTACTATTGGTATTCGCCCTATAATCAGCCGGTATTGGTGACCGGTCAGCCAGATTTTGAGGCGTCGATCCTCGCGTTTGAGAAGGTCAAGGAGCGCCTGCAAGGAGAATATGCCCACGATATCTCCTTTTTCTTCCAAAGGTTTGTTCACGCAGTGGAGCGCGGGCGCAATGAGCCAGGATACCGGATGATGGTTTTATGAAAACTTTCTCTGACCGACCCCAGCCGCCCCACCATAGCAACACAGCAAAAGTTTCGTCCACCTTTTCAAAGGTGGCAGGGTCCAGGGGCAGCGCCCCTGGTCGAGCAAAAGAAAAAGAAAGCTCAAGAGAACATTTGTCGGGGGATTTCACCCAAAAGATGAAATCCCCCGACAAACTAAAATAATTCGCGTTAAGTTCTTTTCAGTCATAGTCGATATGTAGAAGGTATTTCCCGCAGTGGAGGCACCGAAACAGGTATCCAACCGTACTGCCGTCCTTTGTCAAGTCGGTGAAAATTTCTTCATGCCAGCCATCGAGCAGGGTTTCCCGAACCTCATCCACCAAGCCCATTTTCTCAAGCTCCGTATAGCCCACCGTGCCCAGATAGGCGCAGAAGTCGCCGCAGTGGGCGCGCCAATACTCTTGCTGCCAGCCGCAGTAGCCAGGGGTACGGTGGATCAATTCGTCCAGTTTGTTGGGGCTGTCCACCTCGTCAGTGGATTCACTGTCCTGAAATTCGCCGCTATACTTCTCCGCCGCCGCACCGCTGGCGATACAGTGAGGACACAAATGATTCACTTCATCCTCAGAATAGAAAGGCCCCGCGTAGATGATGGAGGTCTCCTGGCCGCAGCAGGGGCATAAGACCGGCTCGTCCAGCCTGCGAAAAGTATCAGTGGCGAATGGGTCAGGGTGGTATTTGAAAAAAGGCAGGTCTGCGCTCATAAAAATCTCCTTTCAGCCTTACAAACTTACAAATTTTTATTTGTCGAACGGATACAATCGAAGTATAACACAAAATCAACCAGTGTTCAATATCCGTTACAGGGGCTTCACCTGCTTTGCAAGCAGTGCATTTGTTCCCACAAATGCTCAAAACAGACTTCCGGCGTGACCGCCGAAAGTCTGTTTTTGCTTGTTGGGACAGCGTCCCAAACCCTATGGGCAGTACCGCAGCGCGCAAGAGCCCCAATAGGCTTGTGCGATTTTATACCCGCTTTGTATTAGGGGCTTTTTTTCTTGCAAAAAGCCCCTCTTGCTGCCTTAAAAGCGGCAATTCACCCAAAAATGCGCCCCACCGAAAAGGACGTGTTTCGCTTGCTTCGCGGCTAACGCCGCTGCGCAAGCGACCAAAGGCGTCGCCTTTGGAATCCGCAGCCTTTGAAAAGGCTGGCGAAATTTTTCATATAGCTCTTTGCGTAGTGGCGGCTTTATTGCGGTTCGTTCGCAACATTTTGCAGATATTGCTCCTCTTTATACTGATTGTACAACACTTTCGCTCCATAAATTACAAAATCCTTCATTTCTTCCAGCGCACGTACTGGAATCGGCATCACCAAACACGCATATTCCTTACGCCATGCCTCGATTTGATTAAACGGCTCCAGGGTTAGCGGGTACCACTGCCCCAGCAGCGCAACCTGGTAATGCAACGCATCCTGCTGGCGAACTGCCAGCGCTGGCACCATATCCCTGGCCTCATACCGCGAACCGGAGGCATCTACCACCAAAAACAGCAGTCCGAATCCAAACAGCAGCAATGTTATGAAAAATGAAGCGGCAAACAGCCGCAGGTCTTTTTTGGGCATCCTTTTGCATCCAT
This sequence comes from uncultured Anaerotruncus sp., assembly GCA_910586875.1. GTDB lineage: Bacteria > Bacillota > Clostridia > Oscillospirales > Ruminococcaceae > Anaerotruncus. The sequence continues at coordinate 8,692 of CAJUJI010000101.1, forward strand.
TCTTTTCACATCAATTTTGTACTTCTTCCCCACTGCTGCGATTATCCTGCAACAGTTTGGCAAGCGATTTACCAACCAGCTGCGCGGTGTAAATGCTCTCCTCAAGCGTGTTCGCCTGCGAGCCAACCTCAAACAGCAGTGAACCATTGGTCAAATCCATATTATATTTGCGATAACAGAAGAAGATTGGCCGGGTTAAATGGGGGTAATCCTGTTCAATCGCATCCTGTATCGACGCAGCAAACCGCAGATTTTCCCGCCAATTCGGAACCCCCATTGTGCCGTCCTCACTGCCGGTAATAATCATCAGCTGTGCCGCTTTTTTCCCCTCAATCTCTACGGTCGGCTTTACAATCAAGTCTTCCTCGCGTTGAATTGCGTCTCTGTGGACATCCAACGCAATTTTAATCGAGGGATATTTTTCTAGGTAGGATTTAATCGTTTCCGCACTGCGTTCATAAGCGCCATTATACGATGGGTAATCATGCAGCGTTTTATCATGTACCACACCAATCCCCGCAGCTTGCAGCTCTTTTTCCAGCACATCGCCCACCGCAATCATATTTTTAGTATGGTCGGTGGAGCGCCAACTATTCCGCATGTCATAATTTTCGCTGTCATATGGTTCGTATGCTTCTGTCGCATGGGTATGAAAAATAAGTACCTGTGGTTCATCGGTGTCTTCCAGATGTATATTCATCCCCTGTTCCATAATTTCTTGTACTTCACTGTCCGGTACATTGGTGTAATTGCGCAGCTTTCCCTGCCGATATGCAATTAAATTGTTCGCTGTTCCCGCCATATTTTCCTGTAAAATCCGACCGCGGTGTTCCTCTGGAATCTCCTCTCCCGTTTGCGCCGCAGGCGGCGGCTCGGTCACCGGTGGACGCTGCTTAGGCGCCTCGGATTGCGGTTCTGACGCACTAGAGACAGGCTCTGGCACAGTATTCGGAAGATCCGGATTCTCCTGATCCTGCCACGGCTCCACATAAGGTCCCACATCTTGCTCTTCTCCTTTATAATAGTCCTCATCCAATTGCCCCGCGAACCGGTCTTTGAGCAGCTCTATCGACCCTTCTGGCAGATTTACCATCGCAGAAAGCAACGCCGCTCGCTCGGTCCATGCGCTAATGTCCACCTGCTGCCCCGAAAGCGCAAGCAATGACAGCGGTATCAGCAACACCGCCGTCAACATGGTTGGCATCCGCCGCGGGACTTTTCTTTTTTGCCTTGTCCTTCTCAAAGCGCCCTCCCCCTTGCTGCGGCTTTTCCTCTTCACTTTATGCGCCAACCTTTTCAATTATGCGTTTCACCCGTCATTTTGACAGCTATTTTTTATTTTAAGTAAAATATACT
>CAJUJI010000101.1:10057-11164 GCA_910586875.1 uncultured Anaerotruncus sp.
GTGATACACTGGAAGCATCAAAAGGGAATTGCCGGAAAGGGGGTTTCTTGTGGCAAAAAACCTCAAACTGAAATCTGCACGGGCCGCACGCGATCTGTCTCAGAAGGCGCTCGCAGAAGCGGTCGGCGTTACCCGCCAAACGATCAACGCAATCGAGAGCGGGGATTATAACCCGACCATCAATTTATGTATCGCAATCTGCCATGCATTGGACAAAACATTGGATGAATTGTTTTGGGAAGAATAGGAGGAGCTATCATGAAAGCACCATTTGACGAGATGCAGCAATACCACCGCAACCGAATTTTTGCGAGAGGCTTCAAGCTGATGCTGCTACTTTTGCTGTTGGATTTTATTGCAGTGCAGTTTGGGACATCCCCAATTCCATATCCGGATAATACCTTGTTTATTGCAGCGAGCTGCTGCGGCTATGTGACCATCGGACGGATTGCAACCGGCTCCTTTGTGCCTGCTGCGTCTAGCACAACAGGCAACCGCCGTTCCCTGCTTCGGCCAATGCTGGTTCTGGTGTTGACCATGCTGTCTGTGCAGCTGCTAAATACATTTTCTGGAGGCTCGTTAACCCAGGGCAGCAGCAGCGTGCTTGCAAAAATTAGCTGTGGGCTCCTGGCGTTGGAAGGGATCACCTATGCCCTTTGTACCATGTGGGAATACCGGCAACAGCAAAAGGAATAGTTGCAAAAAATATCCGCCATGTGGTATACTGAAAGGCATAAAAACCTTACCAATAGAGCAACCTGTTCCTGTAATTTAGGCTGCCCTTTGGAGTGGGGCAGATGAACTACCCCCAAAAGGGTGTGCAGGAGTTTCGGCCCCCGACCGAAACTCCAATAACTCCTCGCTGCTCGCCTAAAGGCTCACCCGCGCTCGTCGCGGCACACCCCATGGCGAGGCGGGGCGTCCTGATAATTAGCAAGGCCCGCCTGTGTAATTTAAGCTGCCCTTTGGAATGAGGCAGACAGCTTACCCCCAAAGTGTTTCAGGAGGACCTGGTTGTAAAGGGTAGGGGCAAAGCGCGCTTTGTTAGGCAAACCCACGCGAGTTATACAGAGCTACCAGCGCCGCAGTAGAATTACGAACTGCACG
>CAJUJI010000102.1 GCA_910586875.1 uncultured Anaerotruncus sp.
CAATAAATATTTTGCATGATATAATTCATTTAATGTATTATATATTTGAAATGTTTTCCAATACTTTGATCATTAAGATAGGAGAAACTTTTATGGACCATGCAAAACCAGGCAAAAACCTGGCCGATGTGCAGGAAATCAACCGTTCTCTTGTGCTGAACACACTACGGGAAAATCCAAATTGTTCTCGCAGCTATATCGCTCGTTGCACCGGCCTGCGGCAAACCACGATTACAAAAATTGTCAATGATTTTATCGATTGGGGAATTGTGGTAGAAACCGAGTTTCTGCGCAACGCCAGAGGCCGCCGCTCGATTGGCCTGCGGCTAAATTCCGACCGGTACAGGGTCATCTGCCTGCGGTTATTGCGCACCAATATTTTAGCCGGACTTCACGACATCTCTGGAAAGGAATACCTTTCGTTACGGGAGAGCCTCGATGTTTCGCAGGGCGCTAACGCCGCAATTGATACGATGATTCGAGTCATTCACCAGCTCAAACGAGAGGCAGGTGACGCATATATTCTTGGCATCGGTTTGGGGCTGCCGGGGCCTTATCTCAAGCAGGAAGGTGTTATTACAGTTATGGCGGATTTCCCCGGCTGGGAGGACCACGCGATTCAAACCCGCCTGGAGCAGGAATTTGGACCGATCGTGTTCACCGAACACGACGCCTATGCCAATGGTCTGGCTGAATGGTGGTTTGGCCGCCAACGACAGAGCGAACGCGTGCTACTGTCACTGAGCATGGAGGAAGGGTTGGGCGCCGGCCTGATTGTAGACGGAAAAATTTACTATGGCAAACAGGGTGTCGCAGGCGAAATCGGGCACATCTCGATCGATTACAATGGTATTCCCTGCCCTTGCGGCAGCCGCGGATGCCTGCGCAACTATTGCAGCGACACCGCCGTCGTCCGGCTTGCACGCACAAAACGAAAGGATTTCCCTGCAAGCTGTTTGAATGACATTGAAAATCTGCAACTTCCCCAGATTATCGACGCCGCATTACAAGGGGACGAGCTCGCTGTTTCCCTGGTATGTGATGCCGCAACCCATCTGGGCTATGGGCTGGTCAGTGTTATTTATATGTATAATCCTGGACTGATTATCCTCAGCCGGCAATTTTCGGCCGCAGGGGAGCTATTTCTGGACACCGTGCGGCAGGTGCTCAGCGACCGCCTGCCGCCAGCCATCTCTGGCGCGGTGCGCATCGCTTTTAGCAGCATCACCAAAGACCCTGTCCTGATGGGGATTGTCGCATTGGTCACCGACAGCGTGTTTATGAGCCCCTCCGGACTTGTAGAGATGAAACAGCAGGGATAAAAGCCTTGTATGTCAGGAGCGCTTGTCGCTCCATAAACAGCCGGTGGGACCTACAAAAACCGCCTTACCTACTGCAAAACAAAGAGCTGATAGGAAATTCCTATCAGCTCTTTGTTTTAAATGATCTGCGTCAAAGTCTCACTTTGCTTTCGACTGAATATACTCATCAATTGCCTGGGCTGCTGTTTTTCCTGCACCCATCGCCAGAATAACGGTTGCCGCACCGGTTACTGTGTCACCGCCTGCAAAAACGCCCTCTTTTGTGGTGGCGCCATTCTCCTGCGCAATTAAGCAGCCGCGCTTGTTTGCCTCTAATCCGGTAGTGGTCGAACGGATCAGCGGGTTTGGACTTGTGCCAATCGCCATAATGACCGTATCCACCTCTACCAAGAAGTTGCTTCCCTCCTTGACCAACGGACGGCGGCGGCCGCTCGCATCCGGCTCACCCAGCTCCATCTCAACACATTCAATCGCCTTGACATACCCGTTTTCGTCCCCTAAGATTTTCACCGGATTGTGCAGCAGCTTGAATACAATCCCCTCTGCAATCGCATGGTGAACCTCCTCTGCACGTGCCGGCAGCTCCTCCATCGAGCGCCGGTAAACAATGTACACCTGCTCAGCGCCCATCCGCTTGGCACAGCGCGCCGCGTCCATCGCAACGTTACCGCCGCCGACCACTGCAACCGCCTTGCTGTGCGCAATCGGCGTATCATAACCTTCGCGGTAAGCCTTCATCAGATTGATGCGGGTTAGGTACTCATTCGCGGAATAAACGCCCAGCAGATCCTCCCCTTCGATGTGCATAAAGCTTGGCAATCCTGCACCGGAGCCGATGAATACCGCCTCATAACCCTGCTCCAACAGCTCATCCACCGAGTCCACACGGCCGATTACCATATCTGTTTGGATTTCGACCCCCAGCTCTTCCAGCTTTCCGACCTCTTTGGCTACAATATCCTTTGGAAGACGAAACTCCGGAATGCCATACAGCAGCACACCGCCCGGTGCGTGCAGCGCCTCAAAAACGGTGACCTGATACCCCAGCTTTGCAAGATCCCCCGCACAGGTTAACCCCGCAGGGCCCGCACCCACCACTGCGACCCGATGGCCATTTGAGACAGGCTTCTGTATCGTCTCCTTGCCGTTTTTCATCTGCCAATCGGCGGCAAACCGCTCCAACCGTCCGATTGCGACCGGCTCTCCCTTGATGCCGCGCACACATTTTCCCTCGCACTGGTTTTCCTGCGGGCAGACCCGTCCGCAGATGGCCGGCAGCGCATTTGTTTGTGCAATCTGCGCATAAGCGCCCGCAAAATCCCCCTGCGCCATTCTGCTAATAAACGCTGGAATTTGCACATTCACCGGACAGCCCGCCACACAAGGGCTATTCTTGCATTGGAGGCAGCGGGTGGCCTCCTCTATTGCCATCTCAGCGGTATAACCCTGCGCAACCTCCTCAAAATTGTGGTTGCGCACCTCCGGTTGCTGCTCCGGCATTGGAACCTTTTTTAATGCCATATTAGCCATTCCGTTTTCCTCCTGTCAAGCGGCAGACATGTTCTCGATCCGCCGCCTCACGCTCTTTATAAAAGGTGTTGCGTTTCATCAGCTCATCAAAGTCAACCTGATGCCCGTCAAAGTCCGGTCCATCCACACAGGCAAACTTTGTCTCGCCGCCCACCTTGACCCGGCAGCCGCCGCACATCCCTGTTCCGTCCACCATAATCGGGTTGAGCGATACCAACGTTTTGATCTGATAGGGGCGGGTGGTCTGCGCCACAAACTTCATCATAATTACCGGCCCAATCGCGATGACCAGATCGTACTGATTGCCCTGCTCAATCAGCTGCTGGAGCTTGTTGGTCACTAGCCCCTTTTCGCCATAGCTGCCATCGTCGGTCATCAAATACAGATGATCGGTTACCGCCTGCATTTCCTCCTCCAGAATCACAATCTCCCGACTGCGGAACCCTGCAATCATGTCCACCGCAATGCCAGCATTATGCAGCGCCTTTGCCTGCGGATAGGCAATCGCATTGCCCACACCGCCGCCGATTACACAAACCCGTTTCACCTGCGGATCGATATGGGTCGCAACTCCCAGCGGACCAACAAAATCTAAAATGCTGTCCCCTTCTTCTAAAGTGTTCAGCAGCTTTGTAGACGCGCCTACAATCTGGAAAATAATCGTAACCGTTCCCTTTTCGCGGTCGTAATCCGCAATGGTCAGCGGTACCCGCTCCCCTTGTTCATCCACACGAAAGATGATAAACTGTCCCGCCTTCGCTTTTTTAGCGATGTGCGGCGCCTGTACCTCTAATAAAGTTACCGTACTATTCAGCGCACGCTTTCTGACGATTTGATACATACTTTCACCTCTAACTTTATAATCCCAATCAGTTTGCGGCCACTAGTCCGCTGTGTTTCGCATTGCATAATCAACAAGCGCGCGACCGCGCGCTTGTTGACACCCGCCTATTTTCCAATCTATTGACTGTATAACCAAATTCGATTATAACAAACCACCCTGTAAAATTCAATCGCTTACGGTAATTTTTATCCGCTGTGTGACCTTGCCATCATCATAGGCGGTTGCAATCAGCTCCGCCGTACCCTTTTTCAGCCCCTCCACCTTAACTTTATTTTCATCCGAATCGTCTCGATACAAATACAGAATATCGCTGTCCGAGACGCTCCATTTTACGCCTGGGTCCTCCGCATTCGCCGGGCTGACCGTTGCGGTATACACCTCACGGCTTTCTAGCTCCAGTTTGGATGGCCCGCTAATGGTAATCGACTGGACCAAGACCCCCTTCTGGGGCTTGGTATCCTCGTCTTCCTCGTCGTCCTCCTTTGAGGAAGAACTGCTGCCGCTGCCCTTTCCGGTACCCACCTTAATGGTGACAGTGTCCTTGGCCTTGCCATCATCATAGGCGGTGGCAGTAACCTCCACCATGCCATTTTTCAGACCTTCCAGTTTGATTTTCTGCTCGTCCAACGAGCCGTCATCCTTGTAAACCTTGCTCAGCTGCGCAATTGTGCTGTCGCTGACCGTCCACTTGACACCGGTATCCTTCGCATCGCTCGGAGAGACCGACGCACTCAAGGTAATCCGGCTTTCCACCGCTACCTCACTTTCACCGGAGATGCTCACCGACCGGACTAACCCACCGGCACCGCTGCTTTCGCTCACCTCTACTTCACAACTATCTGTATAATCTCCATCTTTCGTGCGCACTGTAATCGTCGTGTAGCCCTCTCCGATCGCTTTCACCACACCGGAGGAGCTGACCGTTGCAACCGACTCATCATCCGACTCCCACGCAAGCGCTTGATCCGCCGCATCCGATGGGGAAACCGTCGCTTTCAGCGTATAGGTATCATCTACCCGCAGCTCCAATTCGTCGGTGTTTAGGCTTACCGAGGACACCTTTGCGGTACCAGAGGAGCTAGAGGAACTGGACGAGCTGGAAGAACCAGACGCACCCTTTTCCCTGACCACCACTTCGCACTCCGCTACGGTTTCGTCGTCCACCTGCGCCAAAATGTAGGTAGTGCCACGCGCCAAAGCAGTCACTTTGCCACCGGCACTGACCGAGGCGATCTCCTCATCCTCTGAAACAAAGTCCACTTCATCAGAAGCTTTGAGGGTGTAACTCTCCCCCACCTCCAAATTCAGCGTAGTTTTGTCCAGCGTAATTTGGTCGTCCTGCTCCTCGCTGCTGTCCGGCTCGTCGTCGTCCTCCTCGTCCTCCGCATCGTCGTCACTCGGCCGATAGTCGGTCGCCGCGCCTCCTAAATAGCTGTTGATCGCTGCCGCCATACCCTGTGCAATTTTTGTTTGGGTTTTCGCGTTAATCAGCTTGGTATATTCACTCTCATTGGACACAAAACCCATCTCCGCCAGAATGCAGGCAAACTGCGATTCGCGTGTCATATAATACAGTCCTGCCTTTGCGCCGCGGTTGTTGGTATTCAGTGCCGACGAAACATTCGATGCCACATTGGCAGCCAGCTGCTTCTGGAATGGATAGAAGTAATATGCCTCGCTGCCCTTTGGCGCAGATTTGACATTGGTGTTGCTGTGAACGCTGACCAATACCTGCGGATTGAACGCCCGCGCCGCCGCCAGCCGCGATGCCATTGTGCTGCCTGGCGTTACCATTAGGACGGTTGCACCTTGGTTTTTCAGCTCATTCACCAGCTTTTGTGCAACCTCCAGATTGATGTCCGCCTCATCCTTGCCCGGATAGAAGCCCAATGCGCCTGGATCGTTGCCGCCATGCCCTGGGTCCACCACAATCCGCGCGCCCGAAAGCGAGCCTGGCGAATTATTAAACCGCAACACCAGACGATTCGCGTCATCATAGAAGGCGCGATAACCCAAAAATCCGCCGGAACGCCTGAAATTGAGCGTCAGGTTGGAGCCGCTCCACTCGGCCGACTTAAACAGCGCATTGTTGGCGGTAGAGGAATCCGGCACCTTTGCTGTATATTCAAACTGGAACACAATTTTGCTGCCGTCATAGGAAACCCTATAAGGGATTTTACTGCCGGTTGCAAGTGTCACATCGGTAAACTGCCCAGAGGATTTAATACTCATCGAGGAAATTTCGTTGTTATCCGGCATCTGCCCACCAGTGGTAATATGATCCGAATAGACGCGCACACCGGATTGCAACTTCCAATAGGTATAGGTTTTGGTGCCGTTTTTATATATAATCTCACTGCCGTAGGTGCGGTCAACCGTTCCTTTCGGAAGCGGGTAATAGTTCGGGTCGGAGTTGTCATTTAAGGTAGAAATCGGGAAGGTTTCCGCCTGGTCCGCAGTTACCTGCACTACCACACCATCGCCCATTTTTGCCTTTTTGTTTACGGTGACTGCCGCCCCTTCCAGCGTCATAGAATGGCCATCGGACATAGTTGCGGTTACCTTGATGGTGCCTAAGCTGGTTGCCGTTTCGGACGCCGAGGGTGCAGTAAATACGCCGACATACAGCTGATAGCCGGATTCACGGTCGATGCTGTCATCTTCTATCTCCGACGGGGAGAGGGTGACCGTTTGTCCGCCGACCGTCGCCGTCACAGAAGAGCCCTGATAAGCCAGTGCTGTAATGGTGACGGTCATGCCGCCGTCCACACTGATTTTACCGGTTGGCTGTATCTCCCGCAGTACAATAATTTCACGTGTAATATTATAAGTAAAGGTTTTATTTTTGTGGGAGATTGCGAAGGTGTTCAGCCCTTCCTTCAGGTCCTTTGTCACGGTGAAATAACCGCTCTCATTGCGCTGGACCGGCTCACCGTTGATGGTCACCGGCTCACGCGGGTCGGATGCACCCTGGAAGGTGACGGTTGGCTCCCTGGTTTTATAGGTCAGCTCGGCCGGTTTGCTGATAGAGAGCTGCTGCAATACATAAGTGGCGTCAATTTGGTCGTTCATATACTGCACCAATGTGGTGGTGGTACCACCATTATCCGCTGCAAGCGCCTTTAAAGAGCGAAATGCACTGCCGGAATAGCCGCCAATCTTTTCCTGGTCAATCAATTGTTTTGAAAGCTGCTCCATCACCGCCCAACCATAATTGGGGGTGCCAAGCTGCTCGTTGGCATGTAGCGTGTATAGACGAATTCCAGCCGTACCAGCCACCTGGGACCACCAGGAGGCAACCGTACGGAACTCCGCCTTAGGGTCGGTGGTAGAGCCGAAATTTTTGATCATCGCAAAGTCAAATCGTCCGCTCTCGACAAACGCCTTGGTGTCTGCGTTCCCGTCGCTCAGTGAGGTATAGTCCGCCGATGTTTCGGACCCAACCTCGTTAGCGGACGCATTCTCCCAGACCGCATCCACCAGCAGTCCAACCTGGGTGCCGGGCGCAGCCTTGCGCACCGACGCAGCCGCAGTTTCTACCAGCGCCTGCGGCACCTGACGCAGATAGTTCTCATAGCCAATTCCGCCGCCAAAGCGGTTATATTGCGCATAAGCATCTGCGCTGGGCGCCATATCATAATTGTTCAGCAGAATACCATCAAACTCGTACTTTTCCGCAAACTCGCTGATACACTCGCGCACCAGGTCTAGGGTCTCGCCATCCGCCGCGCACGCCCGCAAATGCTGGCCGCCCGCATCTACTAAATCGGATACATCATAGGTGGCGAATACATACAGCCCCAACTCACGCGCCTTGTCCACCAGGTAGCCTACACAGTCTAAATCCACCTGCGCCTGTGGCAGCACAGAGCTGGAAAATAACACCGCATCATTGTATTTCGTGTCGATGATGATGGTGTTCATGGTCAGCTCTTTGACCTTTGCAAGCGCTTGGTCGAGCTGTGCTGCAAGCGCGGCCTGGCTGGTATCCCCGGTCAGGTAGTCTCTGCCTGCCACAATCTGCACCGCGCGCAGCTCATCCGGAATATTAAAGAAAACAGGGGTCTCCTCTTTTGGCTCCTCCGGTTTGCCAGGCTTGTCCTCCTCGGAGGGGTCGGACGATTCCGGTTCACCCTGCGACTCATCCGGCCCGCTTTGTTTCGGCGGCTCCGGTTTTTCCGATGCAGATTGCTCTGGTAGCTCAGATTCCTCCGACTCTGACGGCTCCGAAACCGAAACACTGGCAGGCCGATCGGTATTTTTTTCCATATCATTAAACAGAATTGCAAATACCACAAGAAACACCGTCAACAGCACAAATAGCATTGACAGTAAAACTGCAAGTAATTTTCGATTTTGGGATTGTTTTTTTCGTCTGGTCAATAAAAAATCCTCTTTCAACTTTCATGCAGCAGCGGCCAGGGGCGCTGCCCCCAGGCCCCGCAGACTTGAAAGGCTGGCGGAACTTTTTTGCCCGCTACACGACCTCTTGCGATGAAATTGTTCCGCGCATTTCAATTATAGAATCGCCCGCAAGCTCTCCTTTTCCGCCTGGATTTGCTGTGATTGGTTCACAAACAGAGAGTCATAACTATACAAGGCAAAGCCGCCATAATGGGAAGCTTCGCGGGCAGTTTCCACCATTCTCGCAAGGATATCGGTGGTATTTAACCATTCATTTTTTCCGTCGCCAGCCCACTCGTCTACCGTTCCAAGCTTATAGGCCGCCAGCCCCGCATACAGCTTGATGCCGGGCACCTTAATCATATTATTCCAGCGTTCAACAGTTGCGGCATAGGGATATTTCGTATTATCAAAGCCGAAATAAATCTGCGGGCAGATATAGTCTAAATAGCCTGGATTCGCCAGCCACTTTGCAACATCGATAAACTGTCCATCGTAGTTATTTTCCACATTTCCCTGTGGGCTGATGCCAAACAAACACTCCGGCTTGATCGCTTTGATGGCAGCATACACCTCACGCACCAGAATATTTACATTCTCTCGGCGCCAAACCTCCTGTGTCAGTGAAGAACCGCTCTCCTGATAGGTTACTTCATCAAATGACAAATCGGTGGTGGGATAGAAATAATCATCAAAATGAACACCATCCACCTCATAATTGGAAACGATCTCTTTTACCCCGTTGAGAATCAGTTTTCGCGCTTCTGCGCTGCCTGGATTGTAATAAACGCCGCCGTTCCAGGAGAGTGCACCACCGGATTTCAGCAGCTTATGTGCAGGGTTTCCCTTTTCCAGCTCATGATGACTGCTGCTAGGGCTGATCCGGTAAGGATTCAGCCAAGCCTCAATTCGCAGATCGTGCTGGTCCGCCAGCTCGCACATAATTTTTAGCGGGTCATAGCCTGGATTGGTTCCTTCCTCTCCTGTGAGAATATGTGACCACGGGAAATATTTGGAAGGATACAGTGCATCTCCAAACGGACGCACCTGCGCAAATACAGTATTGCAACCAAAATCTGCTATCTTTTTAAACGCAGCATCCATATTTGCACGAAACTGCGTTTCCGTCTGGTTTTTAGCCAACGGACCAAAGCTTAGATAGGAAATCCACACCCCGCGTACCTCTGTAGCTATCTTCTGTGCCGCCAGCGTTTGCACCTGTTGTTTTGATGTCTCTGTCTGTGGTGCGCTACCCAGAGGGATAATATTCACATCTGCCACACCAGAGCTGCTTTCGGAAGGATTGACTGGCTTTTCAGGCTCCTGCACCACAGGTGCTGATTCGCTGGAGGACACAGGCTCCGGCTCGCTGGAGGACGCAAGCTCCGGCTCGCTGGAGGACGCAAGCTCCGGCTCGCTGGAGGACGCAGGCTCCGGCTCGCTGGAGGACGCAGGCTCCGGCTCGCTGGAGGACGCAGGCTCAGGTTGACTGGAAGTATCCTCCTGCGCATTTCCACCAGTAGGCGCAAGCGAAGAAGCCTCCGAGGAGCTTTCCTCCAACAGCTCTTTGGGCGGCTCACTGCTTTCATTGCCATAAACACTTTCCTGGTCTGGCCGCCGCAGCTCAACACTCGAGCTGACCAGGTTCACAATTTCCGGTTCTTTATTGGTAGAAACACTGCACCCCGGCAGCGCAGCAATTATGACTGCCGCCAAAAATGCTGTCAAAAGCTTTTTCATGCGATCTCCTTTTCCGCCCACCCGTTGGCTGAGCCAGACGACAAAAACTATGCAATTTCGATCTGCTTTAACTCTCTTATTTTACACGTTTCCACCTTTCCGGTCAATAGCTTTCCGGCGGTTGACATTTTCAAAATTTCGGATACACTAGAAAGAGAAGGGATGAGCGATGATGTTTTTTATAGGTATATTCGGGACAGGCTCTAAAGTAGCACCTATTGGAGAAATTTCCTGCGACTGCTGTCCGATCTGCGGCAAGCCGGTACTACTGCACGTTTGCCGCCGCTACAACTATTTTCATGCGTTTTTTCTGCCGTTGTTCCGGTTCGGCGGCAGCTATTTAGCCACCTGCCCCAGCTGCGCCAGTGTATTTGAACTGCGTCCTGAGCTCGGCAAGCCGCTCGAAAAGGGAGAGCGGGTCTCTGCGCAGGCATCAGATTTACATTTGCTAAAAAATAATCTTGTTCCGCACTGTCCTTCCTGTGGGGCAGCGCAAGCCACCGGAAATGTATTTTGCAGCCAGTGTGGTGCAAAGCTCTGAAAACCGCTTTGTGCAATGTACAAAAAGGTTGCCCGGTTTCTCAAGGACGCCACCTCTAGCTCTATAAAAAGAAGGCAAGCACCATATCCACAAAAGAACGGTGCTTGCTTTCTTTTTATCAGGGCTTTTTCTTTTAGGACGCAGAATTCTCCTGCCGTTTATCGATAGCCGTCTCACAAAGACGCCGTAAAAACGTGGCGCCTGAAGAAAGTGCCAGCAACATTGCAAGCAGCTGCTCCTCTGTAGGTGGTTTTTGCAGCTTTCCAAAGGTTTCCTGCAACAGCACAGGAAGCTGCTGACGCAGATTCTCCTTGTATTCCAGTGATTTTGCATATGCCGCCTCAAAATCAATCGAAGCATCCTTGCGCCCCATCAGCGCTTTGATATCCGCCAGATTGAGGTTTTGCTTGAGATTAAGAATGCACAATAGCTGCATCATTTGTGTGCGGGTATACTTCTTTCCGCGCACGGGCATAATAAGATGCTCCTTGCTGTAATTGTTAATCATCGTTTTGGTCAGCAGCTTATCCGACGGGCGGCGTTTATTTGCTGCCAACCCCTCATCGAATAGGGTTAAAATCTGGTCCATATACAGGTCCAATTTGGGCAGGTCTCCCGGCGTTAAATCTGCGTCCAAAAAAGCAAGCTGCATCCAGCTTTCCAATAAATCCATTCCGATTCCTCCTTCTGCTTCTATTCTACCGAAAAATTTCTTCCGACGCAAGATGCTATTGCAATTTCTTTATAAT
>CAJUJI010000103.1 GCA_910586875.1 uncultured Anaerotruncus sp.
AATATACATAGGAGGGCTTCCCAATGAATGTGCAAGCGCTGATCCCTGATTTTCTCGCATTGTGCCACCAGGTCCACGCGAAAGGGCTGACCAGCAGTTCTGGCGGCAACATCAGCCAACGTTGCGGCGATCAAATACTCATCACCCCCTCTGGCCGCAGTCTCCAACTGCTAAAACCGGAGGATGTCGTTCTGATGAAGCTGGATGGCAGCTATCGGTCTGAGAACGGCGGCATTCCTTCCAAAGAATGGAGGATGCACCTTTGCTGCTATACGCGCGAGGATGTGAACACCGTAATCCATGTACATAGCCCGAATGCAACCGCGATTTCCTGCCTGGAAAATGCAGATCCACAGTGCGCAATCCCTGTCTATACCCCCGGTTTTGGCGTGCGGGTTGGACGGCTGCCGATGCTGCCTTATCTGGTGAACGGTTCGGCAGAATTGGCTGATGCGGTGGCGAAGGTGATCGAATATCGGGATTCTGTGCTGTTGGCGAATCATGGACCCCTGGCGGTCGGCGCCACTGCGGAGGCCGCCCTCAACATCATTGAGGAGCTGGAGGAGGAAGCGCGGCTATACTTTATTTTGGGTGGCAAGGGCCGCACGCTCACCCCTGAACAACAGGCGGACTTATATCCAATGGGACTGCGCCGCACCCCAAAACAATGAGGAGGCAACACAATGGCAATCGATGAAAACACCCTACTGCTAGGTATTGATGTTGGCACAACCGGCACCAAATGCGCGCTATATAATCTTTCGGGAGAGATTGTCGCACATGCCTACCAGGAATATCAGATGCTTCATCCCCAGGAGGGCTGGACCGAGCAGGACCCCAACCGCTGGTGGAATGCGGTCCAGGCGGATTTGCAGAACTGCTTTGTGCGGCAGGGAATCGACAGCGGCCGCATCGCTGCAATTGGCGTTAGCTGCACCAATGCCTTGACCTTGGTGGATGCGCAAGGTGAGCCTGTTTACAATGCAATCGGACACCACGACCTGCGCGCAGACCCGCAGCTTGCCTGGCTACAGGAGCATGTCGGGGAGGATTTGGTTTTTCGTGTCACCGCCAACAAGCTGGGAAAAGGGACCTTCTGCTTGCCATCGCTGCGCTGGCTGATCGATAACCGCCCCGAGCTGGTGGAGCGCGCCCACAAACTGTTGATGCCAAGTGGTTTTATTATTCATAAGCTAACAGGGGAGTGGTCGATGAATCGCCCGCGCACCAGCTTGACCAGCATGGCGGATATCCGCACCGGCGAATGGTCCATGGAGATTGTCGAGAAGGCACAGGTCCCCGCGCGGCTGCTGCCAAAGCCATATAGCTCCTGTGAAATTGTAGCAGGTGTCAGCAAAGCCGCCGCAGCGCTCACCGGTTTGCGGGAGGGCACCCCTGTTGTGGCAGGATGTCTGGATACTGCTGTTGCAACCGCTGCCGCAGGCGCTACCGAACCAGGTGACGCCGCCTTCACGCTAGGAAGCTGCGGGCGGGTCTGCTGTATCAGCAGCGAGCCGGTGTTTGATAAGCGGCTGCTCAATATCCGCAGTCCGTTTGATGGGCGCTATACCATCGTGCAATCAACCGATAACGCAGGCATTTCCTTGCGTTGGTTCCGCGATGTGTTTGGAGATGCGGTGCTCGCCGATGCGCAAAAGGCAGGCTTGGGAATTTACCCCTACTTTGACCGGCTTGCCCAGGCTGCTCCTGCGGGTGCAGGCGGGCTGCTATACCTGCCATATCTGGCCGGTGAAAAGGCGCCGATCTGGGACCCGCGTGCGCGCGGCGTATTTTTCGGCATGGGACTGGGAACCGGCTATGGCGAGTTTGTGCGCGCGGTGATGGAGGGGGTCGCCTTCTCTCTGCGGGAGTGCATGGAGCTGATGCCAAATGCGTCCGACCGCACAAGTCCGATTCCAATTGGCGGCGGCGTGGCCAATAGCCAGGTCTGGTGCCAGATTCTGGCGGATGTGCTGGATCGCACGGTCATTCAGCTGCGTTCCAATGAAACCGAAACGCTAGGTGATGTCATCATCGCCGCACAGGGAATCGGTCTGACACAAATCCCGCCAAGCTTTGGCAAGCAGCTTGCAAAGAGCGGCCGTCTGCTCGCGCCGAACCCAGCGGTTACTGCGCTTTATGATGAGCAGTTTGCGCGCTATAAAAAGCTGTATCGTCAGCTGAAAGAATTGTTTTAACAATAGTAATCGCAGGGTCCAGAGGTAGCGTTCCTGGTCATATAAAAAAAGCCCCTTTTGGGGCTTTTTTTTGCGCAAAACGCAGCTTTCTTCAAATGTGTGCTGTCACCCGCTATAAACCCAATGCCCGCGTTCCTGTTCGATTAACCGCCCGTTTTCCGGCAGCTGTTCTGGGTTGTATTCCAGGATGACCCTTTGCCGTTCACGCAGCGGGTCGGCGATTGGAGCCGCCGAAAGCAGTGCCTTAGTATACGGATGTTGCGGAGACTGAAACAAGGCTTGCGTTTGTGCGAGCTCCACCATCCGCCCACGCAGCAGAACGCCGACCCTGTCGCAGAGATGCCGCACGACCGGCAGATCATGTGCAATCAGCAGAAAAGCAAAGCCATACTCCCGTTGCAGCTGCCCAAATAGATTGATGATCTGTGCCTGAATCGAAAGGTCCAGCGATGCAACCGGTTCATCTGCAACAAGCAGCTTTGGATGCACCGCGATGCTTCTGGCGATTGCCACCCGCTGGCGCTGTCCGCCCGAAAGCTCCCCCGGCCGTTTATCAAGAAATGCTGCCTCCAACCCGACCTGTGCGAGCAACTCCTGTACCCTGCGCCCCAGCAAAGGTCCATTTTTTACAAGCCGGAAGACGCGAAGCGGCTCCGCTACGATGTCGCATACCCGCATGTACGGGTTGAGCGCGGCCGCGGAATCTTGGAAGATCATCTGGAGATTGCGCTGTCTCCAGCTTTTTGCAAGATGTGCGGGTTGTCCATGATAAAGGATCTGGCCGCTGGTTGGAGGGTAAAGCCCCATAATGGTCCGTGCGATGGTGGACTTTCCGCTGCCGCTTTCTCCCACCAGGCCAAAGATTTCCCCCTCATGAAGCTGAAAGCTCACGCCATCCACCGCACGCACGGTCGAACCTGCACCGATTGAAAAAAATTTCCGCAATTTGTTTATCTCCAGCAAAGGCGCACTGATGTCACTCATTCCTGTGCCCTCCATGGCTGGATGGGCGGCGTCACCTTTGGCGCACGCGGGTCGAGCAGCCAGGTTGCGGCGCTGTGCGTCGGGGTTATCTGGAACATCGGCGGTTCCTCCTCATAGTCAATTTCCAGCGCGTAGCGGTTTCGAGGTGCGAACGGGTCTGCTCGGATCTCGCCCAGCAGCACCGGCGGCAAGCCCGGAATGCTGGGCAGCGGCTCACCTTTGGGCGTGTTGTCCGGACGGGCAGCAAGCAGTCCCCAGGTATACGGGTGGCGCGGGTCGTAAAAGATCTCCTCAGCGGTGCCAATCTCGACAATCCGCCCTGCATACATCACCGCCACCCGATCGGCGATGCGTGCCACCACCCCCAGATCATGCGAGATCAGCACGATGCCCAGCTGCATACTCCGGCGGACATCCAACAGCAGATCCAGTATTTTTGCCTGAACGGTAACATCAAGCGCGGTGGTCGGCTCATCGGCAAACAGCACCTTAGGGCGGCAGGCCAGCGCAATTGCCAACACGCACCGCTGCCGCATTCCGCCCGAAAAGAAATGCGGCTGTAATCCGAAGCGCTGTTCGGGCTGTGCAATCCCCACCAGCGCCAACAGCTCCAATGCGCGTTGCTTTGCAGCCTGTTTGCTGATTTTCTCATGCTGCAAAACCGCCTCCATCAGCTGTTTGCCCACCGGAATTGTCGGATTCAAGGCGGCCATCGGGTCCTGGAACACCATTGCTGCACTGCGTCCCCGCAATCTGCGCATCTGCCGGTCGGTGTAGTGGGTGATTTCCTCTCCATCCAGGAAAACGGCGCCGGATATGATCCTTGCATGATTGGGCAGCAGTTTGAGGATGGATTTACAAAGTACCGTTTTACCGCAGCCGGACTCTCCTACAATTGCGAGGATCTCGCCCTGCTCCAGTGAGAGGTCCACCTGCCGGACCGCTTGCAGTTCGCCCTGTGGCGTGCAGAAGCTCAGGGAGTAGTTCTGTAGCTGTAGGACCGGCATTTTTCATCCTCCTTTTCCTGTAATTTGTCGGCGATGGCAGCGATTATCTTTGCAGCGTCCAATCCTCTATATTCCACATGACCCCTACCGCATGATGTCCCAGCACCCGCGCAGGGTCAAGCCCTTCCAACCCTGTGATGCTGACATAGTTGCCCTCCAAAAACGCAATCGGTAGAATACCGGGCTGCTGTGCGTAAGCCAGCTCGAACGCCTGATAAGCCTGCTTTCGCGCCTGTTCGGTTGTTGCGTGCCGTCCCTGAGCGAGCAGCGTGTCCACCTGTGGGTTGGAGTATGCCATATTGTTGCCGCTGGCGCCGGTCACATAATTTGAGTAAAGCATATCCGCATCGAACGGGGTGGCATATCCGGAGAGGAACCCATGATACCCCGCATTCCAATCGAATCGGGTCACCAGTGCAACCTCCATTTCAACCCCTGCCGTGCGCAGCATAGAAGCGCAAATATTTGCGATATCCACCCGCTCTTCTTCGTAATCGCGCACCTGAATGATAAAGTGAAAGCGCTCTCCATTTCGCTGATAAATGCCGTCCTCGCCCTTTGCCCAGCCCAGCTTTTCCATCTCCTGTGCAAATTGCTTCAGGTCGTAAGGGTAGAGGTCGGCTGCAAGGTTGCCCCCATAGCGGTTGAGCTGGATGGGGCTGTAGGCAGGAACACCGCGGCCACCTAAAATGCTGTCGACGATCGCTTGCTTATCCAGCGCGTAGTTCAGCACACCGACCGAGTCACTGTTGCGCTGCCAAAATTCGGTTCGAAAATCCATTGAAATCGCGCGGCAGTCGGCTGTTGCAAAGTCAATATTCTGAAACGCGGCATTGTCGCGGAACTGCTGCGCATAATTGGCGTTCAGCCAGGCAAGGTCCGCCTCACCGGATTGCAGCATAGCGGCCTTGGTGCTTTCCACCGCGACGGTTTTGTAGACGAGCTGTTCGATGTTTGGCACCTTGCCGTAATAATCGTTGTTTCGTTCCAGGAGAATTGTACCACCGGCCGTGTCCCATTCAACAAACCGGAACCGGCCGGTGCCAATCGGGTGGTGGTTCAAGGGGGCGGTATTGAGATCCTGCCCCTCAACCAGATGGCGGGGCAGAATGCCGATTGTAAAATAGCCGAGCATCGCCGCATTCGGCTGGGCCAGCGTGAAAACGACCGTTTTTGCATCAGGGACAGAGATTTCTGCGAGGTCCTCGTAATCGCTGGTGATGCTGGCCGAGAGCGATTCATCCTTCCTCAGCAGTTCATAGGTATAGGCCACGTCCGATGCGGTGAAAGCTGTGCCATCGTGCCATTTGACGCCGTCGCGCAGATGAAAGGTATAGGTCAGCGTTTCCGGCTGGTATTCGTACTGCGCCGCAAGGTCACAGACGGGGATTCCATCCCGATCATATTTCATTAAACCGGAAAAAATCAGCGCTGGAACTTCGTCTTGGTTGTTCAGGATGGGGTTGATGGTGCTGACAGATTCTCCGGCATACACCAATGTGTGATGGGCTGGCGTGCGCTGCTGCTGTCCTGCACATGCGGACAGCAATACCGCCAATGCAAGCGACATCAGTTGTTTAGCTTTCATGTTAGAACGCCTCCTGTTCTTTAAAGATTGCTGCATGAGGAATGAATTTCTTTTCGGAAATAGTTGCCGATGCTGGTGATACAGCCGATGGTTGCCAACAAAAAGATTCCAGGAATCACAATCACCCACCAGGTATTCAGCAGCAAGGCGCGGTTTGCCAGTGAAAGCATACTCCCCCAGGAAACGACCTCGACCGGAAGTCCCAACCCTAGAAAGCTCAAGGTGGATTCCATCGAGATACTCAAGCTGACGCTGGAGATGATCGGGAACAGGATGGTAGGGAGCAGGTTTGGCAACAGGTATACCAGCAGTAGCCGGTCAAAGCGTACCCCCATGTAGCGGGCGGCAAGCAGATATTCACAGCTGCGGATGCGGCGCACCTCACTGCGCACCAGCCGCGCGAGATCAAACCAGCCGGTTATCCCGATCAGCAGCGCCAGGGTGAAGCTGTTATGCTTTGGCACCACCGCGCCCAGCAGCAGTACCAACAGCAGCTGTGGAATGCTGTTCATCAGCTCGACCATTCGCATCAGCACCGCGTCAATCCGTTCGCTTGCCAGTCCGCTGACACAGCCGTACACAATTCCGATGACCGAAATAATCGACATACCCATCAGCCCAACCGCGATGGATACACGCCCGCCGTACCAGATCATCGCGTATAAGTCCCGCCCCAAAGCGTCGGTCCCAAAATAAAAGATGCGGCTGGGCGGCTCGTTGAGGCTGTCCAAATAGAATGCCTGAGGGTCGTGGTTTACCAGCAACGGCGCGAATAGGCAGCCCAGTATCACTGACGTCAGTAGGAGCAGAGAAACGATAGGGAGGCGCTTTGCACGCTTGTGATGTGGTGCGCTTGGCGCAGCCTTTTGCCAGCCGGCCCCCACAACGCGAAAGCGGCTGTCCTTTATTTCTGCCATACGCTTCCCTCCGTTTCGTTTATCCGTGGGTCCAGCAGTGCGTTGAGTGCTTGTGCCGCCATACTGCTAAGAATGACCAAAACACCGGTCATTAAAACCAACAGCATCAGCAGATTGTAGTCGTGATATTTTGCACTTTCAACCGAGAGTGAGCCCAGTCCTGGATAATGGAACACCGATTCTACAACATAGGTGCCGCTGAGCACATGCGGGATGGAAATTGCCATCATATTGACAATTGTAGGTGCAGCATTGCGCAGACAGTGTGCCCACAAAATGCGGCTGCGGGAAAGGCCCTTCGCCTTTGCCAACAGCACATAATCCTTGCGCACCTCATCCAAAAGCCGGTTGCGAATCATGTAGGCGTAATACCATAGATGGCTTGCCACCATAGTCGTCAACGGCAAGATCAGGTGCTGGAGCCGGTTGAGCAGATCGCCGGATTTGCCGATATCATAGGCGCCGCTGCTGGGTAGCAGCCGGAGGTTGACGCCCAGCAGCAGCACCAACAGCACCCCCAGCCAAAAGGAGGGCAGACAATACAGCGCTGTACCAATCCGGCAGATGGTGCGATCTATCCAGGTATCCTCATAAAAAGCGCAGAGCATCGCCAGTAAAATGGCCAGCGCGAACATCAAAAGGTAAGCGGTACCGCCCAACAGCAGGGTGTTGCCGATGAGCGGGGAGACGACCCCCCAAACGGGCAGCTTGTAACGCAGGGATAATCCCAGCTCCCCATGTAGCAGGCCGGTGATCCAGCGGATGTACTGGACAAAAAGCGAGTCGTCCAGCCCTAACCGCGCGCGGGCCGCTGCCAGCTCTTGTGCGTTCATCCATTCTACCGCGTCGCCATAAAAGGACTCAAGCGGGTCGCCAGGAGCCAGCCGCGCAAAATAAAAGGCAGCTACCGAAAGCAGCAGTAGCGAACCGAAGAAGCCTGCCAGCCGCCACGCGAGCTTTTTTAGAAAGGCGCTTTTTTGCAATACAATTCCTCCATCACACAGCAGGGAACAGAAAAAGCCGTCCTGTGAGTATACCACCCGCAAGACGACTTCCAGCCATCCAAATACCATTGATTTTCTGTGTTGTTCTATCCACTAACCGCCTTCTGGCGCGTCTGCATCTTCCTGATACAGAACTCTATTATTTATAGCAAAAATTTCCCCCGTTGTCAATAGACGCGCATCCGATGGATGAAAGAGAACCGCCGGACAAGAAAATTCTTATCCAGCGGTTGAAAAAATTCAGTTGGCAGCCTCCTCTGGGGCACTAGCATCGCCTGAAGCGGTCTCTTCTGGGGCGCTAGCCTCGCTTGAAGCGGTCTCCTCTGGAGTGCTACTTTCGCTTGAAGCAGCCTCCTCTGGAGTGCTAGTCTCGCTTGAAGCAGCCTCCTCTGGAGTACCAGTCTCACTTGAAGCCGCCTCCTCTGGGGTGCTAGCCTCGCTTGAAGCAGCTTCCTCCGGAACAGCGGTCTCATGATCCTGGCCGGATTTTGTCGATATCACAGCTTCATCCTCTGGGATGGTGAAGGTCCCTGTAGCAGTTCCTACCTGCACAAAGTCTCCATTTTCATCCTCACCCCAAATGATAATGGTAAGGTTATACTCGCCGGGATCAAGCTCTTTGAGTAATCTTATGTTGAAAACCCTTGTATCATAAGTGCTGTCTACTCCCATATCATAGGAACCGTTCAGATTGAATCCGTTGCCTGAAATGGTTACATCGCTGCTTTCCAGATACACAGAAAGTCCCTTTGCAAATGTTACAGTAAGTGTATACTTGCCATTGCTGCCCAGCTGAGGTTCGATTGAGACAATCTCATAATCTTCGCCTGGGGTTGGCTCGGGGTCTGTGTTCGAGTCGGTGATCTCATTGGGAATTTCCCAATAATAATAGTATTGGGACCGATTGCCGGTTTCGTCCTCAGGAACGCAGCAGAAAAAGAGTTTTTCGCTTCCAGCCTCAGGCACATCAACTGTAAGCAGGTTTCCGGTTGCCTTGAGTGCAAATTCATTGCCGCCCTGAACCACCTGTTCGGGATCCTTGGGCTCAACGGTATCCCAAGGAACCTGGGTGCCGTCCATGATCTTCCAGTAAAGGGTTCCGGTCTTGTTCGAGCGGAACTGTACCTCTGCCGTAGTCGCACCTGTGCGTTTCACGGTATATTCGGTCAGCTCTGGCTCGGAGAAATCGAGATAGATTTTTCCCGAGGCGGTAGTACCATTATCAAAGGAAACGGTGATTGTAAAGGTATTATTGTCCTTGAGGATGGTATTTTCTTTAATATAGACCATATAGGTCTGGTTATCCTCGGTAGTCACCCGTCCTACGGTGGAATCGCTCTGAGCCGGACAGGTCACCCTGAAATTAGAAACCGAAAGAGGAGCTGCGGTGGGCTTGTTGAGCTGGACTTCAAACCAATTGTGCACCATACCTGGGCCAAAATCTGACAGATCGGAAAATGCACGAATTTTCTCAATTGTATAATCGCCCTGGGTATCATCCGCAGGCATTGCAGGAATATCCGCATATTTTAGCGGGGTAGTATTTCCCTCTGCATCCTCTGCCACGAAATAAATGAGGTAGCCTACACCGGAATCCAGCTGCTCAATGGTCACCTCATTGATTGCACGCTGCATCGAAACCCGTTCGCCCTGCTGTTTGATCTGTGCGATGGTCGGTTCCTCGGAGCCGGTCCAGAGTGCGGCACGGGCATTGGACTTCTTTTGCACAAGATAATAGAGGCTTCCCGCGGTATCGGAAGCAAAGCTAAGCTCTGCGGTGGTTCCGCTTACCCGTGTAACCTCCACCGAGGTGATCTCTGGGCCGAGCAGAGAGGTAGTA
Source organism: uncultured Anaerotruncus sp. (assembly GCA_910586875.1). Lineage (GTDB taxonomy): Bacteria > Bacillota > Clostridia > Oscillospirales > Ruminococcaceae > Anaerotruncus. The sequence continues at coordinate 9,539 of CAJUJI010000103.1, forward strand.
AAGGTTTTGTTGATTGTGCTGCCATCCGGAAGCTGGATGCTCAGGAAATAGGTATTGTCGTCATAGCTTGTGGTGCGTATGTCGTACACACGATTATCCTGGGTTGAAACGTCCAGAATGGTCATATCCTTGCCGCTTCCGTTACAGAGGATTGCAAACGCACTCTTGGGAAGCGGGCTGCTGGTTGGCCGGTTGAGGGTGACTTTCACCCGCATATGGGAAGCTTCGATCCGCTCAATTTTGTAGGGCTGGGTGCTGGAACCACCAGAGGAACCGCCGGACGACGAGCCGCCGCCGGACGACGAACCGCCATCAGAGCTATCACTCGAATTGCTGCTGGAAGAGGAATCTTCGCGAATCTTTGTAGCAGGAACGCCGCTTACGGTATTGCTGGATACGGTGGACACCTTACCAACCGATGCGCCCTGTGCAGCGTTCACACGTGCGCTTGGATTCGAGATGCGCAGGTTGGAAGCCTTGCCCTGGACCGAAACCTCCACCGGTGCATTGACGCTCAGCTGGGATACCTGAGATGTTGGGTCCAGCGTAACCTGTGTCTGCCTGGGCAGCTGTGAAGAAAGGGTCAGTGAATTCATCTGGCCCGATATTGTAAGGCTGGTTTGCTCACCCAGAGTAAAGCGGCGGGCCTGCCCATTGCTGTCTGTTACCTGAATAGCAATTCCGCCCGCCTGGTTACGGGTCAGGCGGATGTCGGTGTTTGCGAGCGCAACCTCACGGACGACCACACCGTCAAGCAGGAACACCAGCTTGCCGTCGACAATCTGGACGCTGTAGGGGGCCTGACCGGTCTGTCCATTGGCCGACTCTGGCGCTGCTACCGCTGCTAAGCAAAATTGAAAAACTAGCAGTACTACAAGCAGCGCCGAGAAAATCTTTTTCATCTGCATCTTCTCCTTCTTGATTAAGACAATTCTATATAAAACCAGCTGCCCAAAACAGAAACCAACCGTTTTGGGTGTGTGGTATTATATACGTAAAAGCACAGGAAAATTCTGTAGCTGACCGTCTTTATCATACCGTTTTCTGGGGTGTTCGTCAATCGGTTCACGAACTTTTTACTAAAAATTTTTTGCTATTTTTCACGGCATACAATTCTATAAAAT
>CAJUJI010000104.1 GCA_910586875.1 uncultured Anaerotruncus sp.
AAATGTGAACATAGGCCAAAAGAAGCCTGATACCTTGCGTGAGAAACTTGCAGGTACCCAGAAAACCTTCCGGCAGTTGATGGAGGAGCGCGCGGCTGAGGAAGCAAAACGCAAAGGCGAAACACTCCCCACCACCCAGGACCGTTTTTTACAATGGTATCTGCAAAATGCGCAGGAATTCCAAAAGCAGCAAAAATTGTCGGCAGTAGAGGATTTGTATTGGCAGTTGCGCCTGGGCAACTCGTCGGATTTGAGCGGATCGATGGGACTGATCGGTTCTATCGGCTTCATCAGCCCAAACAGCATAGCGGGCCTGATGCGCTTTTTATAATTCAAATTTAAACAGTCACAAAAGAGCTGTTTAAAGCGGTCAGGAGGGCTTTTTATGGGATATTATATTGGGATTGATTTGGGTGGCACCAATATCGCTGTCGGGGTTGTGGATGAACAATATCAGATTGTGAGTAAGGTTAGCTGCAAAACAAAAGCATTCCGTCCAGCGCAGGAGATTGCAGATGACATGGCGGCTGCCGCGATGGAGGCACTTAAACAGGCGGAGCTTTCGCTGGAACAGGTGGCATGGGTCGGTGTTGGTACCCCAGGCTCGGTCAATCCGCATAGTGGTATAGTGGGGCTGGCAGCAAATTTGGGCTTTCATGATGTGCCGTTGACAGAGCTGATGGCCCAGCGGATTGCAAAGCCGATCTACCTGGAAAACGACGCAAACGCAGCTGCTTATGGTGAAATGATGGCGGGTGCAGCAAAGGGCTTGGATTCGGTTATTTTGATCACATTGGGCACCGGCGTTGGCGGCGGTATCATTATCAACGGAAAAATACAGTCCGGCTTTAATTATAAAGGTGCGGAGCTGGGTCATATTGGGATGGTCTATAACGGCGTGCCTTGCACCTGTGGGCGGCGCGGCTGTATTGAAGCATATTGCTCGGTGACTGCGCTTGTTCGGATCACCCGAGAGGCGATGCAGCTGCACGCGAAATCTAAAATGTGGGAGCTGGCCGAAAACAGTCTTGATAAGGTGAATGGCAGAACGGCATTTGACGCAATGCGTGCTGGTGATGAAGCCGGTGCAGCGGTAGTCGCACAGTATGAGGATTATATCGCCTATGCGGTCTCTGGTATCATCAATCTGTTCCAGCCGCAGGCGGTCGTGATTGGCGGCGGTATCAGCAAGGAAGGGGAAACGCTGTTTGGACCGGTGCGCGAACGTGCCTATCCGCAGACCTTCAACCACGATCCGCAAAACTGCACCCAAATTCTAAAAGCACAGTTGGGCAATGATGCGGGAATTATCGGTGCTGCGCTGCTGGGCAAGCAGTATGAGTCGGATGCCTCTAAATAGGGGGTTGCGAAAACATAGATTGGATGAGGGGGATTGCATGGAGCGCTTTACCAAGCTCAAGGCATTTTGCGACGAGATAGGCTGTGTTTGTTTGGAGCATGAACCAATGGCAGTGCATACATCGTTTCGGATTGGCGGACCGGTACGGCTGTTTTTGCGTCCAAGGGATGAGAGGGAAGCATCACAGGTGATACATCAGGCGAGCAGTCTGCAAATCCCGCTTGTTTATGTGGGGAAGGGCTCAAATCTGCTGGTATCAGATGATGCTCTGGAGCTTGCGGTGCTCTGTCTGCGGGAAGATCATGTCCAGCCGGTGCTTACGCAAATGCCAGAGGAGCCCTCTAAAGCGCTTATCACCTGCTTTGCAGGCATGGGGTTGCGCGCGCTTTGTACATTCGCGCTGCATCATCGGTTGACAGGACTGGAATTTGCCTACGGGATTCCGGGCAGTGTTGGCGGCGCGGTTTATATGAATGCGGGCGCTTACGGCGGGGAGATGCGTGAGATCGTCCGCTCGGTGGAATATTTGGATGCGCAGGGTGAACTGCATACCATCGATACCACAGAGCTGAATTTTTCCTACCGGCATAGCTGGTTCTGTGAGCATCCGGACTGTTTGATCACAGCTGTAACCATCTGCTTGAGTACTGGTGAGCCGCAGGCCATTCACGCAAAAATGGAGGAGCTGATGGGGCGGCGCGTCTCTAAACAGCCGTTGGATTACCCCAGTGCAGGCAGTACCTTTAAGCGGCCGCAGGGGGCGTATGCCTCTGCGTTAATCGATCAGTGTGGTCTAAAGGGGCTGCGGGTCGGCGGTGCAATGGTAAGTGAAAAACATGCAGGCTTTCTCATCAATTACGACCATGCCACCTGTGCAGACGTACAACAGCTGATCCAGCAGGTACAGCAGCGGGTACAGCAGCAAACGGGATTTTCGCTGGAATGTGAGGTCCGAAGGCTTGGGATTGGCTAAGGAGGATGGACTGTGAAATTTGTTATTATTACCGGAATGTCCGGTTCGGGAAAATCCCGTGCAATCGCAGCGATGGAGGACATCGGATATTATTGCATTGATAACCTGCCGCCGAAAATGGTGAAATCTTTTACCGAGCTCTGTTTGCAGAAGGGAAGCAGGGTTGAAAAGGTCGCGGTGGTGGTGGACGCACGCAGCAGCGAAATTTTTGGGGATATTTTTGAGGGTGTTGCAGAATTTATCGATGGCGACAGCAATTTTGAGACACTGTTTCTTGACTGTGATGATAACACATTGATTCAGCGCTATAAAGAGACCCGCCGCAAACATCCCCTGATGGATGAAGAGCAAACCTCAATCGAGGCAGCGATTCTACAAGAGCGGAAGTTGCTGCAAAAATTGCGGGATAACGCTGATTATGTGATAGACAGCACCTACCTTTCGGTGGGACAACTGCGGGAAAAGATTATTGGCATCTTTCTAGAAGACAAAACCCAGGCAATGCTGGTCAATTGTATGTCGTTTGGTTTTAAATACGGGCTGCCAAAGGAGGCGGACCTGGTGTTTGATGTACGCTGTTTACCCAACCCATTTTATATACCAGAGCTGAAAACACAGACAGGATTGGATGAGCCGGTGCGCAATTATGTGATGCAATGGAAACAAGCGCAAGATTTGGTGCCCAGACTGTTTGATCTGGTGGATTATCTTCTGCCGCTCTATTTGGGAGAGGGTAAAACGCAGTTGACCATTGCGGTGGGTTGCACCGGCGGCAAGCACCGTTCGGTTGTATTTGCACAACTGCTGGCGGAGCATATTTCAGAAAAGAATGTGCGCCATACCGTCAGCCATCGGGATATCCATAAGCATAAGGAGTAAGCTATGCCATCGTTCGCCTACCGGATTAAAAGTGAAATTTGCAGCAATCGGCCGCTGCGTCAGCGCTATAAAAAGGCGTTGGCCTACGGCCTTTTATTGTTTGGCAAGGGCTTTGGGATAGAAAGCATCTCCATTCACACTGAAAATCGGGCGGTCGCACGGCTGTATGCGGATAGTATCAGCGACCTGGTCGGCTTACAGAACAGCATCACCGTCAGGGAGATTAAACGTGCAGACCGTTGCAGCATCTATGTTGTAACAGTAGATAGCATTCAGGACCGTATTGCAATCCTTTCCTATTTCGGCTGCCGGATGGGGCAGGATTGTTGCCGTATCCGTGTGGAATGCTTGCAGGAACAGGAGGTCCCTGCCTTTTTAAGCGGGGTGTTTTTGGCGGCGGGAACGGTATCCGATCCAAAGAAAAGCTATCGGGTGGAATTCGCTGTTTCCCATAAACCGCTTTGTGATGACCTAAAGGAGCTGCTCTCCCAGGTGCTTGCTACGCCAAAGGAAACCGTCCGCCGGAACGACTATCTGCTTTATTACAAGGAGAGCGAGCATATTGAAGATCTGCTGACCTATATTGGTGCGGCGAAATCTGCGCTTGATCTGATGGAGGTTAAAATTGTAAAGGGCCTGCGCAATCGGGTCAATCGCGCAACCAACTGCGAAACGGCAAACATCTCTAAAACGATTGATGCGGCGGTTCCGCAGGTGGAAAGCATCCGTTATATCGAACAGCATGGCGGTATTGACCAGCTTCCGGAGGATCTGCGGGAGTTAGCACGGCTACGGCTGGAAAATGCAGATCTATCTTTACGTGAGTTGGGAGGGCTGCTCTCTGAGCCGCTTTCCCGTTCGGGGGTCAACCATCGACTAAAGCGTATTTTGGAATTTGCACAGGAGCTGCATAAAAAGAATTGAATGTGGGAAATGAAAAGGAGCGTTTCAATATGATTTTGACAACAACCCCTTCTGTGGAAGGCAAGCGCATTATTGAATATAAAGGCGTTGTCTTTGGAGAAGTTATTTATGGTGTAGATTTTGTAAAGGATTTTGCAGCAGGTCTGACCAATTTTTTCGGTGGCCGTTCAAACACCTATGAAGACGAGCTGCTCCGTGCGCGGGAGGATGCTATGCGTGAGCTAGAACAGCGTGCAGCGCGTTTATATGCGGATGCCGTTGTAGGTATTGATGTGGATTATGAGGTATTGGGCGCGAACAATGGAATGTTGATGGTGACCGTTTCCGGTACAGCGGTACGTCTTGAATAAGGGGGAAGCATGAATGAGTGATTTTGCACATCTGCATGTACATACCGAGTACAGTTTGCTGGATGGTGCCTGTCGAATCGAACGGCTGATTGAACGGGTTAAGGAGCTGGGACAAACATCGGTTGCCATCACCGATCATGGCGTGATGTATGGGGTAATTGATTTTTATAAATGTGCAAAAAAGAATGGTGTGCGCCCCATTATCGGCTGTGAGGTCTATGTAGCGCCGCGTACCCGCTTTGATAAACAGCACAAAATCGATTCTTCTCCTTATCATCTGGTGCTGCTTTGCAAAAATAACACCGGCTATCAAAATTTGATTAAAATGGTTTCTGCTGGCTTTGTGGAGGGGTTTTACTCCAAGCCGCGCATCGACCATGATCTGCTAGAGCAGCATCATGAAGGCTTAATTTGTCTTTCGGCCTGCTTAGCGGGGGAGTTGCCGCGTTATCTGGCGCAGGGGGATTACGAACGGGCAAAAGAAACGGCGCTTTGGTATCAGTCCTTGTTTGGCGAGGATTATTATATTGAAATTCAAGATCATGGTATTCCACTGCAACGCCAGGTGCTACCGGATCTCGTGCGTCTTTCGCAGGAGACGGGAATTGGATTAGTTGCCACCAATGATGCGCATTATATTGAAAAGGAAGATTCGCGGATGCAGAATGTGCTCATTTGCATTCAGACGAATACGACCGTTGACCAGCCTGGGAGCTTGGAGTTTGAAACCGAGGAGTTTTACATCAAAAGCCGCGATGAAATGGAAGCGCTGTTTGGTGCTTATCCCGGTGCGCTGGATAATACGCTAAAAATTGCACAGCAGTGCAATGTAGAGTTTGAGTTTGGCAAAACCAAGCTGCCATTGTTTATTGCTCCGAATGGGGAGGATAATACCGCCTATTTCACCCGCCTGTGTTATGAGGGGTTGCACCGCTATTATGGAGAGCAGCCAGAAACTTCTGTTGTTGAACGGTTGGAATATGAGCTAGGCATCATCACACGGATGGGCTATGTGGATTATTACCTGATCGTATTTGATTTTATCAATTATGCCAAAAGCGTTGGCATTCCGGTAGGACCGGGGCGCGGTTCGGGTGCAGGCAGTCTTGCCGCCTATTGTATTGGGATTACGAGTATTGACCCTATCCGCTATAACCTGCTGTTCGAGCGGTTTTTGAATCCTGAGCGGGTGAGTATGCCAGACTTTGACGTAGACTTTTGCTATGAGCGCCGCCAGGAGGTCATCGACTATGTGGTGCGCAAATATGGCGCAGACCATGTTGCGCAGATTATTACCTTTGGAACGATGGCGGCGAGGGCTTCTATACGCGATGTTGGGCGTGTGCTGGGCATTTCCTACCAGGAGGTAGACTCGGTTGCAAAGCAGGTTCCAAACGAACTGAAGATGACGTTGGACAAGGCGCTACAGGTTTCCCATGACCTAAAGCAGCTGTATGAAGGCAGTGCGCAGATCAAACAGCTGCTTGATATGGCACGGAAAATTGAGGGGATGCCACGTCATGCCTCCACCCATGCGGCAGGAGTGGTCATTACCCGTGATCCGGTGGACAGCTATGTGCCACTTTACAAAAATGAGGAGACGATGGCGGTTACGCAGTTCACCATGACAACACTGGAGGAGCTAGGGCTGCTGAAAATGGACTTTTTAGGGCTGCGCACCTTGACGGTGATCAGCTATGCGGACAAGGAGGTACGCAAATCCAATCCAGGATATGACAGCAGCCGTTTACCGCTGGATGATCCGGACACCTTTGCGATGCTTACCAAAGGACAATGCGTTGGTGTGTTTCAATTCGAGTCGGCAGGAATGCGCAGTGTGATTGCGCAGCTGCGCCCGACCAGTATAGAAGATTTGATTGCAGTCATCTCCCTTTATCGCCCCGGACCGATGGAATCGATCCCCACCTATATCCGCAACCGGCATAATCCATCGTTGGTTACCTACAAGCACCCGCTGCTTAAGCCCATCCTGGACGTGACCTATGGCTGTATTGTTTACCAGGAGCAGGTGATGCAAATTTGCCGTTCGATGGGCGGTTATTCCTATGGACAGGCCGACCTGGTACGGCGTGCGATGTCTAAAAAGAAGCATGACGTAATGGAAAAAGAACGTGCAGTATTTATTGAAGGTGCGCAGAAAAACGGTGTTCCGGTCGCTATCGCAACACAGGTATTTGACGAAATGTCCTCGTTCGCTTCCTATGCGTTTAATAAATCACACGCTGCTGCCTATGCGTTTGTTGCGTATCAAACGGCCTATCTGAAATGCCATTACCCCAAAGAATTTATGGCGGCGCTGTTAACCAGTGTATTAGATAATACAGATAAGGTCATCGAATACATCAGTGAATGCACAAGAATTGGAATTAAAGTATTGCCGCCGGATGTTAACATCAGTGGGGAAGGCTTTACAGTCAGTGGCTCAGAAATTCGGTTTGGATTGCTGGCGGTAAAAAATATCGGTCGCGGTTTCATTCGCGAGTTGATTAACGAACGGGAAGCTGGACCGTTCACCAGCTTTTCTGATTTTTGCGAGCGGATGTATGGCAAGGAGATGAACAAGCGCGCGCTAGAAAGCTTGATTAAATCCGGTGCGCTTGACTGCGTTTGCGGCAATCGTCACCAGATGCTCATGGGCTATGAAACCATTATTGATGATATCGATGCAGCGAATAAACGGAACATCAGCGGACAAATCACCCTGTTTGATAATCCACAGGTGTATACAAAATCCGAATATACGCTTCCGGATGTGGAGGAGTTTGATCCTTCACAACTGTTGGCTTATGAGAAGGAAACCACCGGCCTTTATATTAGCGGGCACCCGATGGCGCGCTTTGCAAAGATGATTGAAAAATTCCAATGCACCTTAATTGCGGATTTGATTTCATCGGATGAGCGAGGCAGCGATATTCAGGACAATACCCGTGTGCAGATTGCAGCGATTGTAAATAGCCGGCGGCTGAAAACGACCCGTAGCGGCGAAATGATGGCCTATGTGCAGTTGGAGGATACCAGCGGCGGTATTGAAATGATGGTATTTCCCAAAACGTTGACCTCCTATTCTACAAAGTTGACCGAAGGGGCTGTGCTACTGATCAAGGGGCGCGTTTCTATGCGGGAGGATGAAAGCGCAAAGTTGATTGCAGAGGGAATTTATACCCCAGAGGAGTACGAGCAGATGGGCGGGAAATTGCCGGAACCAGAGCAAAAACCTCCTAGAGCGCGACAGCAGGATCAAACACAGAGAAAATCCGAGCCGCGTAAAAACGCAGGGCTTTATCTGCGGATTGAAAGCTGTGAAGCTCCAGTGTTTGATCAGGTAAAAAATTTACTGTCAATTTTCAATTCCGATAATTACCGTGACCCTATCGAGCCGGTCTACTTCTATTTTCAGGATACCAAAAAATATAATCTTGCATCTCGCAGCTTTTGGGTATTGTATCATGCGGTACTGGAGCAGGAATTGGTTAAGCTATTGGGGACAGAAAATGTGGTTTATCGCTGAATCGGTGGTGTGTGGACTGTATCTGCATGAAACCATCGGAATAATCAACGAGAAACCGCTGAAAATGTTTGATTTTACAGGGAAATCCTACAATAATTTCCTTTCCGTCTTGAACAAGTTTACAGAATCAAGTATAATATAGGCAAATTGGATCATGCAATAAAGTAATTAGGAGGTCGCAAGGATATGGCGAATGCGCAAAAAGCGATTGGCGTTTTGACAAGCGGAGGTGACGCGCCCGGCATGAATGCGGTTGTTCGCTCGGTAGTTCGTAGCGCACTGAATCGGAACATGCGGGTACTCGGCATTAAACGTGGATATTCCGGATTATTGCACAAGGATGTTATGGAAATGAATCTGCGCAGTGTGAGTGATACACTCCAGCGCGGTGGCACTGTACTATATACCGCACGATGCCCTGAATTTTGTGATGATGCAGGTGTAGAGAAGGGGCGCCAGGCTTGCACAGAACTGGGGATTGATGGATTGGTTGTCATCGGCGGTGATGGCTCCTTCCGTGGTGCGCGTGACCTTTCTCTCAAGGGGATTCCTTGTATTGGTATTCCCGCAACCATCGATAATGATATTGCGTCCAGCAATTATACCATTGGCTTTGATACCGCTTTGAATACGGTTATGGAGATGGTGGATAAACTGCGTGATACCTCCCAATCGCACGACCGCTGCTCGCTGGTTGAGGTTATGGGACGCCATTGCGGCGATATTGCGCTGTATGCAGGGATTGCTTGCGGTGCGGTTGCAATTCTGGTACCCGAAGTTCCGTTTACCATCGATGCGATTGTAGAAAAGATGAACCGGACCCTTGGCACTGGTAAAAAACACTTTATCATTGTTGTAGCTGAGGGTGTTACCAATTCCAACGGAATTGGTTCGGTGCATGATATTGCGCGTGAAATCCAGGCACGTACCGGTGTAGAATCTCGTGCAACCGTTTTGGGTCATGTGCAACGCGGTGGTGTTCCGACAGCTCGTGAGCGTGTGCTAGCAAGTGAGATGGGCTATCATGCGGTGGAACTGTTGGAGAAGGGAATCGGTAACCGAGTTGTGGTCAGCCGTGAAAATCAGATTGTCGATTTGGATATTTTGGAAGCGTTAAATATGAAGCGCATCTTTAACCAGCATCTTTATGATGTTGCAGACGCAATTTCTATCTAACATTCTTTTATGCAACAACGCACATAGCAATTTTTGTCCGCCTTTTTAAAGGGCGGTAGGGTAGGGGCATTACTTCTGCCATAGAAAAAAGCAAGCTCTTTTAAAAGGGCTTGCTTTTTATAGAATGTGCATTTTTTCTCTAAATAACGAATCCACCATTTGGGCTGATTACCTGCCCAGTGATAAAATCCGCCTGTGCAGATGCAAGAAACACCAATAAGTTTGCCACATCTTCCGGCTTTCCAAGCGTTTCTAGCGGTGTTTCCTCACGTAGTGCAGCCAAATCTTCTGCTGTCAAATTGCAGTTCATTTCGGTTTCGATTACCCCAGGTGCAACACAATTTACCTGAATATGGCTGGGGCCCAGTTCCTTTGCAAGCGCTTTGGTTAGCCCAATTACAGCTGCTTTAGATGCAGAGTAGGCAACCTCACAGGAGGCGCCCACCATCCCCCAGATAGATGAAAGATTGATTATTTTTCCAGCTTTCCGATGGAGCATCTGTGGCAAAACCGCCTGACAGGTGTAAAATATTCCGTCTATATTGACTGCGAACATCTGCCGCCATTGCTCTGGCGTAATATCGCTGAAAAGTTGCTGCTGTGCAATCGCTGCATTGTTGATTAGTACGTCAATCTGTCCAAATTCTTGTGTTGCGTTTTCAATCGCAGCGGTAATCTGTGCAGAATTGCTGACGTCCGCACAGAACCGTGTCGCCCTAGCACCTTGTGCAGATAGCTGTTCAATAAGCTCCTGTGCCAACCTATGATTTTGACGGTAGTTGACAGCGACCTGGTAACCTGCCTGTGCAAAAGCACAGGCTGCTGCCCGTCCAATTCCGCGGGATGCACCGGTAATAAATACGGTTTTTGGCATAAAAATTCTCCTTACAAAAAGATACTCCCGCCATCTGGCAGGAGCATGTTCAGTCGTTTAAGTAATTCTTCACCATCGCCTGTAATAGTTCATCTCGGTCGATTTTGCGGATCAGGCTGCGGGCGTTATTATGGGTAGTAATATAGGTAGGGTCCTCCGACAGAATGTAACCCACGATTTGGTTGATGGGATTGTATCCCTTTTGACGCAACGCATCATAAACGGCGGTTAGAATCTCTTTCAACTGCTTTTCTTTGTCCTCATAGATCGAGAACGAAATGGTTGGCTCGTGCATTACATCACCTCTTTTAATAATATGATTTTATTTTACAACAAAATCCGTCAGATAGCAAGCC
>CAJUJI010000105.1 GCA_910586875.1 uncultured Anaerotruncus sp.
ATATAAATATAGTTGACAACACCAAAGCAAATAGATTACTATATAACATAGAAGACTGTCTACAGTCTACGATTCAATTTATATGCTGTCCGACTGCTTTAAGTTTACAAGGTAGTAATGCAGGTCATTTTCTATGTGTGTTCTCATACAGTTTTCTACCAATGGGCCATTATGACTGCGCAAAGCTTCCAAAATCCTCCAATGATCCTCCGAATAGTCTGCGTCACTTCTATGATGCAGCTCATTGGAACGGGATAATACGATCAAATTCCGGTTGATATTGTACAAATCCAAAAGATGTTTGTTTTGACACAGCTCAATAATACTTTCATGAAATGTAGTATTATTCTCCAAAATTCCTTGCACATCTGCGCGAGCATGCGCTTCTCTTGCGGCAGTAATACAGCCAGAGAGGTATTCCAGCTGTTCATCGGTGATGACCCTCGCAGTCAGGTGCGCCGCGAACGATTCCAGCATAATCCGGCAATCATAAATTTCTTTGATTTCATTGGCTGGCAAAGGGTTGACCATCAGGCCATTGGATGTATTGACCAGCAATTTATCGCACTCCAACATGCGCAGCGCTTCCCGTATGGGACTGCGGCTGATTTGCAGCTCTTGGGAAAGCGCACTCTCGTTGATCTTTTCCTCCCCCGAGATCCTATGATTCAGAATATTGTTCTTTAGCAGCAAATAAGCCTGAATGTGGTATGGGATTTTCTTTTCAATCATCATAGTAAATCGCTCCTTACCTATATTTTACAATATCTTTTTCTGCATATTGTCGACGGACGACAGACGACAATCAGAGGTTTATTGAACTACCAAATCCAGGCTTTGAAAGTAGACTCTTGAAAGGATGTGAACCTATGTCAGAAAAACCGACACTTAGCATGACTGGTATCTCAAAAGCTTTTTCCGGAGTCCAAGCACTCCAAAATTTTAACATCGATTGTTACGCTGGCGAAGTCCATATTTTGATGGGAGAAAACGGAGCCGGAAAATCCACTCTGCTAAAAATACTAACCGGCAATTATCAAGCTGACTCGGGCCAAATTATCATTGACGAGAAACCGGTAGCCATCCGAAATCCTGCGGATGCAATACAACATGGTATAGCTATGATATACCAAGAAATACATCTTTGTCAAGGAATGACCATTGCAGAAAATATTTTTCGTGGGCGCGAGCTCAAAAAAGGATTCTTTGTTGATTTTCAAGAAATGGAACGGCAATCCCAGCTACTTTTAGACCGTCTGGAGATGCACATTCAGTCCTCCACCATGGTTTCTGAGCTCACCATCGCCCAACAGCAGATGGTGGAGATCGCCGGAGCACTTTCCCAGAATGCTCGAATCTTGATTTTGGATGAAGCCACAGCAAGTCTAACCGAACGCGAGATACAAGCACTGTTTCGCACAATCCGTGAGCTCACAGCAAACGGTGTCGCGATCATTTATGTATCGCACAGAATGAACGAAACCTTTGAAATTGGCAACCGCGTGACCGTTTTGCGGGACGGACAATATGTTGGTACGCGTCTGATAGAGGAAACCAACGAAGATGAACTGATCGAGCTGATGGTTGGCCGCCCACTTGAAAAGCTTTATGATCAGCACCGCCCAATTGGCACAGAGCCCGTATTGGAGGTCCAAAACTTTTGTAACAAGAAGCTGCAAAATGTGAGCATCACGCTGCGCAAAGGAGAAATTTTAGGGTTTTCCGGGCTTGTTGGTGCAGGGCGAACCGAGCTCGCTCGTGCAATTTTTGGTTTGGATCATTTGGACTCCGGTGAGCTGCTGATTGAGGGAGAACCTGTAAAAATCAAAACCCCGCGGGACGCCATCGATGCACATATCGCACTGGTTCCAGAGGATCGCAAAAACGCCGGTTTAATTTTGATGAATACGGTGGGGTTCAATCTGACGCTGACGGTTTTAAAGCGGTTTATCCACGGGCCCTTTGTAAACAAGTCGCTGGAAAATGCGATTATTGAGCAATATAAAAACAGCCTTTCGATAAAAATGGCGAGCACAGAACAGGAGGCCGGCAGTCTGAGCGGCGGCAACCAACAAAAAATTGTTATTTCAAAATGGCTCGCTACCGAGCCGCGCTATTTGATTCTGGATGAGCCAACTCGCGGCATCGATGTCGGCGCTAAGGCTGAAATTTACGAGCTGATGTTTCAGCTCGCGCGCGAGGGAATGTCTATCATCCTGATTTCCTCCGATCTGCCAGAAATTATCAATCTCTCTAGCCGCGTGGTTGTTATGCACGAGGGAAGGATCACCGCAGTGCTCGATTCACAGGAGGAAGCGCTGACACAAGTAAAAATTATGAACTATGCAACGGGGAGGGCAACACAATGAAAAATGCTGGAAATGGGATTGTATCAGCAGTTAAGAAATATTTCTCTTTGCATTATGGAATTTTATTGGGACTGGTCATTCTCTGTGCAGTAACCAGTATCATTGCGCCCAATTTTCTGAAGGTTGGAAATTTTGTCAACATCCTGCGGCAGATCAGTGTCAGCGGTGTTCTTGCAATTTCGCTGGCTTTGGTACTGCTGACCGGTGGCATTGACCTGTCTGTTGGCTCCACATGCGCTGCTTGCGGCTGCGTATTCGCGGTTGCCTGTGCAGAATGGGGCATGAACCTCTGGAGTGGGATTGCGGTGACAATGCTGGTCGCTCTTGTAATCGGTATGTTTAATGGAGTTTTGGTTGCCTACACTGCTGTTCCCCCATTCATCATCACCTTGTCTACCCAGATGGCAGTACGCGGACTCGCCTACATGTTCACCGGTGGTATGCCCATCATGGTCAGCGGCAAAATTGGCGAACAGTTTGTGAAAATTGGCGCAGGCGGTTGGAAGTTCTTAAACGGTGCCGGAAAGCAGGTATTTGAGCTTCCTTATGCGGTTGTAATTATGGTGGTTGTGTATTTTTTAATTTGGGTTATGCTGGCAAAAACCCGCTACGGCCGGCACATCTATGCAATTGGCGGAAACCAGTCGGCAGCGGAGCATTCCGGCATCAACGTGCGCCGAAATTTGATTATAATTTATCTGCTCAGTTCCCTGCTTGCTGGATTGGCTGGAATCCTGCTGGCCTCGCGCGTATCCTCTGGCCAGCCCACCGCTGCCAACGGATACGAAACCTCAGCTATTGCAGCTGCGGTTGTGGGCGGTGTCAGCTTTACAGGCGGCACAGGAACCATCGGCGGTACCTTCATTGGCGCATTGATTATGGGAGTTATCAACAATGTGATGAACCTGCTGAAATTGGACTATTACTACCAATATATTGCCCAAGGTACGGTCATCATCATTGCTGTTTTGGTTGACACCTATGTGAAGAAAGGCAACAAAAGGAAAAACCGGATTTTAAAAACCGTCAGATAGGCTTATACAGCTCAGATTTTAGAGCTGTTTCTTATAAGCATCAAATGAACTAGGAGGGAAAATTATGATGAAGAAAACCCCGATTACGCTGCTTGCTTTCGTCCTGGCACTCACAATGCTGATTGGCTGCGGCACAGCTTCCCCGTCCACCGCCGGAAGTTCCGCGGCTGAAAGCACTCCGGCCGAAAGCTCCTCTGCGGTTGACAGCGCCCCTGCACAAACCAATGGCGAACGTCAACCGTTGGAGATCGCACTACTTACAAAGACGCTGACCAACCCTTACTTTGTTACAAATGCAGAATATTTTGAAAAATATGTCAAGGAACGCTATCCGGAGGACAACGTCACCGTTTTTGACTGCAACCAAGATGTCAGCCGCGAGCTGTCTATCACCGAGGACTGCATCACCGATGGTTACGACGTGATTGTTTTAACCCCTATCGATTTTGAGGGAACTTCTACAGCAATTCAAAAGGTGGTAGATGCTGGCATTCCCTGCATCGTTTGTGAAATGACCGCGAATATTGACCAGGCTGATCTGACGGTTATGGCCGACAACTTTGAGGCTGGTTACCTTAGTATGCAGTCTCTGGGTGAAGCAATGGGCGGCGAGGGAAAAATGGTAGTCTTCCAAAACAGCACAAATCCGGTTGCCCGCGAGCGCGCAAACGGCAGAGATGCTTGTCTGGCAGAAAAATTCCCAAAGATCGAGGTTGTCAACACCGAGGATGGCGCCCATACGGTTGAAAAATGCTTTGAGGTTATGAGCAACTTTTTGATTGCTGATCCGGATATCACCGGTGCATGGTGCTTCCAGGACCCAAATGCAGTTGGTGTTGCCTCTGCTGTCAAGACTGCCGGCATTACGGGCCAGGTTAAAATCGTTGGTATCGACGGTTCCGAGGAGCTTTGCGAGCTCATTCGCAATGGTGAGGCAGTTTCCTCCACCGCACAGATGGTTGCTACCATCAATAGGGTCATGGTCGAAAACATGTATGAACTCCTAGAAAATGGCAAACTGGAAAACCCCAATCTCGAAATCCCCTGCCTTGTTGTTGATTCTAAGGTCGCAGATACCGAATGGGCCTATTGGGCGGATGACCAACCGGTCAAGTCTATTGATATCGGGCAGAAAATTGCCGCTGTTGGCAGTGCAGCATAACCAATCATGGCTGCCTCGTATTGCAAAATACGAGGCAGTGCCCCATCACCTCTCTAGCATATTCACTGGGTAAGAAATGGAGGATTCTATGCTCGATTTGATTATAAAAAACGGCCTGGTTGTAAATGCTGATAAAACCGAAAAGCTTGATCTCGCAGTGAAAGCCGGCAAAATTGCTGCTCTTGGATGTTGCGCATCCTTTTCACAAGCCGAACGGGTTATTGATGCAGATGGTATGTATATTTTGCCTGGTATGATTGACTCCCATGCGCATATTGCCAGTACAGGGGTCGAATTTGACTCACTGGATGATTATTATTCCGGTACGATCGCCGCAGCCTATGGCGGAACCACCACCATTGTTGATTTTTCATTTTTAAAGCAGGGCGAAACCCCTTTGGACGCATTGGAGCGCAAGCTGTCAGAAGCCAACGGGCAATGTGTCATTGATTATTCGTTCCATCCATGTATCAACAAAGCGGACCCCGAACATTATGCGCAAATACGCTCGATATTGCGAAATGGCTTCCCTTCTGTAAAGCTGTTCACCGTCTACCGCGGCTCGCTGATGTTGGAAAAAGCGGGCGTTTACGAGATGCTTAAAATGGTCGCCGAAGAAAATGGCATCGCTTTAGTACATGCCGAATGCGCTGACATGATCGAATACAACATTGCCCAGGCAATCGCCAATGGAAAAACAATGCCATGGGACCACGCGAAAGCGCGTCCCCCGATTACCGAAATTGAGGCGATGTATGGTGTTGTATCCATGGTAGAACGAACAAATGCACCTGTTATTTTTGCGCATTTGGCAACCGGACAGGCGCGCGCACTGCTCGAAAAATACCGCGCACAGCTTCCGGTATTTGCAGAGGTTTGCCCGCATTATCTGACCTTAACAGAGGAATGCTATCAGCAAGAAGATGGCTACAATTTTGTATGTAGCCCACCGATTCGCTCGAAAGAAGAACAGGATGCCCTTTGGACCTTGGTAGAGGATGGCCTTGTCGATATCATCAACAGCGACCATACCGACTTTTCCTCTTTACAAAAGGCTGTACATAAAGCTTACTTCCCCAATATTCCCAATGGATTGCCAACCATTGAAGACCGAGGACTCGTGCTATTTTCCGAAGGCGTCCAGAAAGGGCGGATCAGCATAAATCGCTTTGTCGACCTAACCGCTACCAAAACAGCAAAGCTCATGGGCATGTATCCACAAAAGGGTGTGATCCAACCCGGGAGTGACGCAGACCTTGTGGTAATCGATCCAAAGCCGCAAAAGGTGCGCCTGGTTTCAGAACACCATATGAAGACGGATTTTTCACCCTTTGCAGGTATCGAATTGAGCGGCAAGGTGGTTCATACCATTGTGCGTGGATGCTTTATCATTGAAAATGGAGCATTCACAAACACAAATTTCAGAGGAAGCCTTGTAAAGCGCACTTCTCCTATCCTATAAAACAGCATTGTAAGGAGTGAAGCGAAAGATGACAGCAACTGCAAAAACAGTTTTGGTCACCGGCGCAACAGGTTCTGTGGGAATGAATGTATGCCAAAAGCTTTTGGAATGCGGGTATTCTGTTGTAATGCTCGCAAGACATCCACCCAAAGAGGAGGAAATTTCAGAACTGCAAAAAGGCCCTGGCAAATTGAGCATCTGCCTTTGTGATGTACTGAAGGAAACCTCCATAAAAGAGGCGATTTTACACCATGGTGTCACCGATATCATCCATTCTGCTGCTGTTACCCCTGGTGTCGAATCGGATTTATCACAAGCTCGCAGCACCATCGAAATCAATTGTATAGGTACTATTTCCGTTTTGAATGCCGCACTGGACAGCCACCTATCGGGACGATTCCTCATGCTTGGATCTATTTCCGCATATGGAAAAACAGCGCTGACCGAAAGCACACTGTCCGAGGAAGTTTCTGTCGCCGATCCGAGGGTGATTTATGAAATTTCCAAATTCGCAGCAGAAAGAATCTTTCTTAGATATCGAGAAGCCGCACGCCTCAACGGCTGCGTTGTGCGGATCGGTGATGTGTATGGGCCATGGGAGCACGATAGTGGGGTACGTCCGCATATGAGCCTCCCCTATCAAGCTGTTTCGCTCGCCCATGCAGGCAAACGCGCTGTTTTCTCCCGCGACTATTCCGGAGAGTGGATTTATGCGCCAGAGCTTGCCGCTGCAATTTGCAGCATCTTGGAAGCACCGGTGCTCAATTATGACGTGTATCCACTCTCCTCAGGCAACCGGTGGAAAATCTCCGAATGGTGCCGATGTCTGAAAGAAAAATTTCCGGCGTTTGAGTATGAACACGCGACCGATATCTCTGCCGTTAATATGCAGATCAATCAGCCTACCGACAACGGCGCTATGTCAATCCAGCGGCTGTTTGAAGATACCGGCTTTGTTATGAAATATGGGCTGCGGGAGTCGTTCACCCACTACATGAAATGGTTAGACAATCACCCCCATTATCTGGACCAATGATAGGAGTGTGAAATATGAAGCTAAGTGGAAAAAGCGTACTGATTACGGGCGCCGCATCTGGCATCGGTGCAGAAATTGTTAGACTATTTGCCCGAGAAGGCGCAAATATTGCAATTAACTACCACTCCCGCAAGGAACAAGCCGATGCCTTAGCTATGGAATGTAAGCAATATGGCGGAGAAATGGTGCTGATACAAGCGGATGTCGCCGAGCCACAGCCGGTCAAACATATGGTAGCTGCCACCTTGCAGGCGTTTGGAAAGATCGATGTTCTTGTTTGCAGCACTGGCATTAACCGCCAAAGTCCCTTTGCAGAAATGTCGGTTGAGGATTGGGATGAGATGATAAAGGTCAGTTTACGCGGTGTATTTTTATGCAATCGATATGTTTTACCGCATATGCTACAGCGCAATAGCGGCAGAATTATCAATGTCACCTCTCAGCTAGGGCAGATCGGCGGGGTAAATTGCGCACATTATTGTGCGGCAAAGGCGGGAATCATCGGCCTTACAAAAGCGCTTGCCCGTGAAGTCGGTAAAACAGGCATCACTGTGAATTGCATTGCACCTGGACCAATTGAAACAGATTTTTTCTTCCATGGCACAACTGCGGATTGGCGCGCAGAAAAGCTCGCATCGTTACCATTGGGGCGCTTTGGCCTTGTTGAAGAGGTTGCACCCACCGCTTTGCTATTGGCCTCTGACCCGGATGGAAACCTATTCACTGGCCAGACACTGGGGCCCAATTGTGGAGATGTTATGCTTTAAAAAAGAGTCCTATACTCATAATGAGTATGGGACCCTTTTTTGCATTATTATAAAACGATAGATTCTGCTAAAACTTTCGGCCATTGTCATATGTTTGCCTTTGCAGGCGAGTCTGTGCTTACTGAATGCGGAACTGCTTGATCAGTTTGCTTAATGTGTCCGCCTGGGAGGATAGCTCTTTAGAGACTACAGCACTTTCCTCCGCAGCAGAAGAATTTGCCTGCACCACTCTGGAAATCTCCTTGATTCCCTCCTCCATGGAGGCCACCATCTCGGACTGCCGGACACTTGCCAGCGCAATTTCATCCATCAGAACTTTGATCGACTGGATACAATCATTTATCACCTGCATTGCCGAAATTGCATGGTTGGTAGACTCGGTACCGGTCTTCACATCCTGAATAGAACGGCCAATCAGCACACCTGTATTTTGAGCAGCCTCAGCGGATTTCGCCGCAAGATTCCGGACCTCATCCGCCACCACTGAAAAGCCCTTTCCGCTTGTGCCAGCACGCGCCGCTTCAACAGCAGCATTCAGTGACAAGATATTGGTTTGAAATGCAATGTCCTCAATCGTCTTTATGATGCTGCCAATCTGTGTTGACGACCGATCAATATTTTGGGTGGCAACCGTCAGCTGTGCCATCTTTGTGTCAGCTTCCGCGGCATAGCCATTGGCTTTATCCACCAACTCGCTCGCGTCGCTGCAACGCATGGTGCTGTCTTTTATTTGTGAGGTAAGCTCGGTCATGTGCGATACAAGTCCTTCAATCGATGCTGCCTGTTCTACACTTCCCTGGGAAAGTGTTTGAACTCCATCCGACACCTGATATGCACTTGTGTCAACCTGGTTGGCAACCTGAGAGATTTCATGCATAACGTCCATCAGATGGGTCCGAATCGTTTTCAGGCTTTCCGATAAGATCCTGAAATCGCCGACATAATATGCCTCGTTCTTTGCAACATCCACTGCAATATTGCCGTCCGCCATTTCGCCTAAAATTCGCCCAATATCATCAATCGTCCTTCGCAGACAGTCACATACGTTATGTGTCGTTTGCGCAATTAAGCCAATCTCATCTGTTCTACCATAAAATGGCTCCAATTCTCTATCTGCGGAAAGATCCAAATTGCCCAGATGCCCAATCGCTCTTTCTACAGCCATTAGTTCTCTGCCCTGCCGGTGCAGGATAATGAGGGTGATAAAGATAATCGCAGCCGCCACAATTGTACATAACACACCAACTATAATGCGAACAGCTGTTACGGTTCTATAAACCTCTGCTTCATTATCCCTGACCATAAAGACCCAGTCGCGATCCTTCAGGTACTTATAAACAACCAGTTGTTTCACACCATTTTCGTCCCGATAGGAATATGTACCAGCCTGTGTGTCGCCATTTTCTTTGATCCTGTGGATAATCTCCTGATATCCGAGATCTGTTGTCTCTGTATTGAGTAAGGACTCGTCCTGATGGTACAAGTATACCCCTGTCTCTGCATTCAAAAATACATACTCGCTGTCTGGCAGTCCTTTGATATCCAGCCCCAACAAAACATCCATCAGCTGGCTTGCGTAAACGCCAGCTCCTACATAACCGATGCACCGCTGTTGTTCAAAAATGGGGCAATACATAGAAAGGATCATGCTTCCCGACCCGGGAGACTTCATAATTCCCAAATTGGTCAGCTTCTGCTGCGATAAAATCGTTTTGCGAAATAAATCCAGTGAATCACCACTCCGAGTGGTCATTCCAACGGCCGCTTTGGAGGTATGGGTAAGAACATGTGTATTCGGATTCGCGATATAAAGTCCCTCAAAGATATTTTTAACTGCGGCAAAGTCTTCCGTATACTTTTGAACCTCTTCCAATAGGTCTGGATCACTCGGATTTGCAAGCAAATCATGCACCTCGCGCCCTAAAGAAAACGCTGTGACATACTCCTCTGCAGAGGTTACATAGTCATTGATAATCGAAGCTCTCGACTCTACCGCATCGGTCATTTGGTTTGTGATATCGTTCTTGACGGTGGAAGCAGCACTATTTGACACAATAAGCCAAAGTAAAAGCATCCCCACTAGCGTTATGGCGGTAGTGATGATGCCGATACGTGTTGCAAGCTTTTGATTGACAAGGAGTTTCATCGAAAATTCCCCCACAGAAAAGAATTAGATTACAAAAAAGTATAGTATGACTATTTATTCAAATCAACCATTTTCAGCAAACAATCAAAACGGTTTATTTACTGTATATGCAAATAAACAGCCGCTGGCACAACTATCGATTGTACTTATGCGGGCACCCGTTGCTACTAGCTGCCATTGTAATGGCAAGTACGGTCTGGCATCTGCAAAGGATTTCTACTTGCTACCCTTAAAAGATCTTCACATTCTCCAAAGGTCAATTGATCTTTAGGCTTATCTTCTTCCAACCGGCGTTGGAT
>CAJUJI010000106.1 GCA_910586875.1 uncultured Anaerotruncus sp.
TCGTATTACAACAACGAGAGGTATCAAGACGGGATTTGTCAAGGATAAATTCACCATAGCGAATAAATTTCCATATGCAATGCTATGAGCCTACGACAATATAGATCGGCGTATGAATACTGTGATAAAACGCAGGCAAAAATCACTGTAAATGAATTTAATGATGTATATGGGCAGAATTTTTGTCCTTTCTATCGGTTGTAGCCAAAATTCTTGGAAATTCAGGGAAAGAGGGATTGTTTTCCGGAGATGGAGGGTGTATAATTTAATTTATGTAGGTATGGCTTTCAGAGTATGCCTATACCAAAACATGAGTTGAGCTAAAAACAGACAATGGATAACGATTGGGAAGAGATAGCTTGTGAGTTGGCTCACCTTTAATTGGGATTTCTCTATGAGAACATCTATGGCCATAGAAAGGTCTCTAACAATTACACCTGTAAGCAGAAACAGGAAACTTCTTGCTGATATCTTATCTGTCGTCAAGGAAAAGTTGCCCAGAATATCGTTGCCCGGAAGAGGAGAACTTGTTTATTCAAATTTATTCAAAAGATGCCAGCGATGACGAGAACAATTTTTTAGATATTTATTGTGTGCTTTTGGCATTCAAATAAGCTATTGATGTTAAGTGGCAAATCACTAAAGAAACCTGACTGGGCAAAAATAATGGTCGTGGAAAGAGGGAGAAGCCCTCGAGACATTTTCCTCTTTGTCGCTAAAGAAATCTGGTAATATTATGAATGACAAGACTATTACAGTTTATATTCATGACTTAGAAATTTCTGTTAAAAGCAAAAGTTTCTTGGCTCGTGCAGGTCTGATGAGACTGAATGATTTGCTAAGCTGCGATATCGGTGAGCTTTCTGCTTCACGGGGAGTTAGTGACGATGTCCTTCATGAATTGAATGATGTAATAGCCCATGCTTCGGACATTACCAGTTTCTTTGAAAACCGAGCCCAGCGAATTCAAGAGATACTACCTGATGTTCAAGGTGCGCCGATTGAGGATCTTGGGTTTGGCGCCCGTTCATACAACGCACTTAAAAGAGCCGGTATCCACGCAGTGGGAGATTTAATTCAGATGTCCCGAAAGGATATATTTGAGCTTCGCAATGTTGGCGTGTTGAGTCGTGACGAAATAACTGCTGGGATTGAAAGCATAATTAAAAACGGAAAAGTAGTGTCTCACGATGAGGCTGATACCTCTGAATCGGATACAGCTCTGGAGAATAGTAGGATTATCGAAGTTCTACCCGAGGTTGAGGCCATCTCAATTGATGTCATACCATTCAGTGTCAGAGCTCGGAATGCCCTGAGACGAGCTAATGTACAGACGGCGGGCGCATTGATAACTTTGTCGGAAAAAGCTATCCTTGGCCTATGCGGCGTCGGACAGCAAACGAGAGACGAGATCACCACTGTCATCAACTCCATTTTAGCGGACGGAAAAGGATTCTTCGATAAGCTGATTGATAGGACATCAGCTTACTCGACAAACGAATCAGATGCCCGTCCGGAGAAAGGTTTTGACTTTTCAGCAATTGACCTCCTGATTGAGGAGTTCAGGTTCAAGCCCGTAAAGATGACCGAATGGTTTGGATTATCAAGGCAAAGCGTTTATAACGCTTTGGAGAAACGACTGCCCCAGCGGGGATTCGTGTGGACAGGAAAGGTTTTGTCAAAGTACGAACAAGAGATTCTGATAGACCTAATCGAAAAGAATTGTTTTGAGTATACTGTGGACGAAGTAACCTGCTGTTGTATGAACAATAAGCGGGATAATTTCGTCTGCCTTTTTATATATGAAAACGAGATAAAATGCTTTTTCTTGAAAGATTTGCCCGATGATATTCGGGATCGTGTGGTTAGCAAAAAGATGCATGTATTTACGGAGCGAGAGCTTGCCGGGGAGTCCACGGGACATACGGTATATGCGCTGACAAAGCCATTCTTCCGCCCTGATTATCCGGATAGATTCAGAGCAAATGCACAGCTGCGCGGCATGACAACATATGAGTATGCCATATTTATTTCCGGCCACCCCTATCTGGATCAGCGCAGCGTCACAGATGAACAGATCATTGCTTTCCTGCAAGAGAACCTTGTGGACGGGAAGGTATATATTTCTTCCGATCCCAAAAACCAATGGGTCAGATCCCTTGCTTCCCGCAATGGTTATACGATTAAAGATTTTATTGAACTCTACGGCTTCGAGTCCAGGCTTGAAGGGTCAGAGTTAACCACGGATGCTGCAAAAGAACGGCATCGTGAAGTGCTGGGCAAGTATGTTGTTCATGATAATGTCGTTTACTTTCCGACCGATTCCCGGATCTATAGGATTTTGAGCACTTATGCCCATAATAAGGGTATCAACATGAATAGCTATATTCGTTCCCTTGGCTTTGAAAGAACTACTGAACGGCCTGATGCAGCAATAGATGCCCTTGAACAGGACATGGAGGTCAGACAAAGCGATGGCACCTTTGAGGATAAGGTCTTTGCTATGTATCCTTTGCTCGGAAGCAGAATCCTGAAGCCGGAAACCGTGGATCAGCTGAATGCCAACGCGAGAAAGTACATTGATATGGTGCTGCGAGAGCCGACTACAAATCTTACACTTCGTGCTGAAATGCAGATCACACTTGCTCTGATTAACAACGCAAAGGTCTGGAAGAACGAAGAGAACAGCAACTTTTGGAACTATATTTCCCTGCAGTTCGGATATCGGGATGCAAGCGGAACGGTGGTAAGGTTACTGCAATCTTCTCTTGAAAACGCTATGAAGCGGAACCGCCGTCTCTTTTTGGAGGATGCCAACGGCCGTGCGTTCAAATCCACAGTAGTTATCCATGCTCTGAGCACCAGAAAGTCATGGATGGCGCTCTTTGATTTCCTGTTTGACTTTTACAAGAGCAATTTGAATTGGCGCGTGATCCCCAATGATCCCTTAATTGCGGTTATGGTTCATGCGCTCCAGCAGAAGTTATCCGGCGGTAATGAAGAAGAGACTGAGCTGACGACCAGTTCGAAAGCGTACTCTTTCCAAGAGGGAATTCGGAAGTTGGTCTTATACCGTCCTGTATATATGCGAGAGTTTTTCGAAAAGCTGATTAGCAAAATCAATTCGCTTGTGAATTCAGATGTAAAGCCAGTAAAGACCTATGAGGAACAGCTTTGCGAGGATTGGTTCAAAGAAAAAATCACGGCAATTGCGAACACCAAGAGAACAGAAAGGCAGATTCAAAGCAGTCAGCGTGATATAGCGATAGACTACTCCCGCATCCGTGTAAAGTACCTGCTTAAGAACGAGACGGATGTTCAATTGGTTCTCCCTGATATCCGCTTGAAAAATGAGGATATTACAAAGGCAACTCTTTCCGTAAGCTGCAACGGTAGCGTTGTGATCCAACAAAATCTCAGCTGGTACGGAAATGAGCTTGGAAAAACACTTAACGGCGTATCCGTCTCTTTGCCGACTATTCCTCAAACAGAAAATGGTTTGAATGTGCAAGTTCAGATCATGTGTGACGATGAGGTAATCTATGATTCGGAAGAAAGCCTGAATCGTAGTGTACTCCTCTTTTATGACAGTGCAGAGACCGCAGTCGGCCAAATAAAGCGTGATCGTTACACGCTGATCGCGCCTTCTTCGGCGAAGGTGGAAACCGAGAATATCGATGTGACCGAGATAGACTCCATCAAAAATACCGGACTAAAGGCATATTTTCTGGAGTTAAAGGACGGTTATGTGATCACAGTCGATGGGCGCCTACTCTCTTTTGATAATGAAAATGGAACGGATATCAGGATTATTGTGCCCAGTGAATCGGCCTCATTGCCGACAGTGACATTCCAAGAGACTGAGGCTTACCTTGCCTATCGGAATAGCTCCTGCAGCATTATTTGGGGAAGCAGCGAGTATCTTCAGCAGTTTGTTCTCCTAAAAGATGGTGAAAAGATTGAATTTTCATCGCTGCAGCAGCCTGAAAATGGCCTTGCGTTTACATTCCCATTGAACACAGAGAAGGACATCGTGCGTTTGCAGGTGATCAATCTTGCTGATGAGCGATTGATGTTTGACAGAACATTCATGTTGATCACCGAGTCTGACTGTTGTTTCAACCGTGAGTTTTACTGTGCCGCAAGTGATTATAAGGACGCAGAATACTATTTAGATATCGACGATTTCCACGAAGTAGTCCCCTTTGCGAAAGATGACGCAGAAATTCGGATTCCTTTCCGAGGCGGAGAGCTCCATGTAGACATTCCGAGGGTGGATATTCAGGAAACTACTGGGGAGTGGCTACAGGAAGCGCAACCGGCATGGCATATCAGTGCGATTCCGCAGACAAGTTTTCTGAAAGTGACAAAGCCTGCAACAGTTGCTGTTCATTTCCTCTTTGATGGAAAAGATATTATGTATGACGGGCAAGGTTTGGTGACGATTGGGAATGTGCTGCAGTCCTTCACCGGTACAGATGATCTTGCCGATGTCGATGTGGAGATCCAGATCATTGGCCAAAAACAGCACGAATCATATACACTTGCAAAGGTGTATTACAAAGAGCGCTTCCTAAAGCTTCCGGATTTCTGGTATGATGATCATAAGCTGTTTTGGGATCACGGCGGTGCATTCATTGGTAACCCTGGGAGGGATTTCACGCTTATTCTTACAGGGTCCGAAGAGGCAACATACGAGTTCAAACTGAACGAAAACACTGAGTACATTGAAATCCCGAACGATATACCCATTGGTAACTTCCGATATGAAATCAGTATCCAGAGCGGTGGCCTGTTCAAAAGAACCAAAGAGGTTATAGCGATTGGAGATTGTATCATCGGTGATCAAAACCTGCTGAGGTTTATGAATCGCAGGATCGTTGTGGATTCTATTACAGACGAGTTCAATGAAGAAGCGGGACATATTCTTATTCGCACCTGCTATATTGACCAGATCCGCTTTTCCGGAATGGAAGACACATCTGAGGGCTACTGCCCTGTATACAGTGGTGTGCTATACACCACTGGTTATCATGGCGAACGATACGAGTTTTCTTATGATACACACACGAACAAAAGGGGAATCACCAAAATGATGGTGAATCCTGTTCGGATCGTTTATATCAGCGACACTGCATTGTGTATTACTGATGCAGATGGAGATGGATTATATTACTACAACTATTATGACCGAGATCTCGGCTCTATCATCTATGCGCTGACAGACCATGAGTATACAAAAGTAAATAAGCACAAATATTCTAATGCCGACTTGTACTCGTATCGGACAGAAAGGATGTAAACATGTTTAGTCCCATTTCTGCAGCAGACAATATAAAAGACGAATTCATTGGATACATATCCACCTTCTTCCATATCTCCGATAAAGACTATGCTACGCAATTTGCGTCTGCCCTGCGGGAGGAAGGCGCCATTTCCAAGGGGCCTTATTTGGATGTTAGTGACTCCTATAAAACAGGAAAAAGCCTTGCTCAGTTGATAGAGGAAGGCGAGGCTTCACCCCTGTTCCGCAACTTAGAGGGAGATATCCCTGACGGTGAGAAAGAGATTCAGATCAACCGGGGACTATACTTACATCAGGAGCGAGCACTTCGGACGACAAATAACGGGAAAAATCTGATTGTCACCACCGGAACAGGCTCAGGAAAAACCGAGTGTTTCATTATCCCGATCATTAATCACCTGCTCCGAGAGGCAGGGGCGGGAACGCTTTCTTCTGGTGTTCGGGCTATCCTGATTTATCCAATGAACGCTCTTGCGAATGACCAGATGAAACGCCTGCGCAATCTGCTGAAAAGCTATCCGGACATCACCTTTGGTGTCTACAACAGTAGCACGAAACAGAGCGAACAAGATGGGATTGCCGAGTATGGCAAGGTATACAAGGATGCAAACGGTCATCCGCTAAAACCGCTGAAGAATGAGATCATTTCTCGTGATCAAATGCAGCAGACGCCTCCGCACATCCTTGTTACAAACTACGCGATGCTTGAGTATATGATGCTCAGGCCGAAAGATGACCGGGTGTTTTCCGGGGCGCAGCTTCGGTTCCTGGTGCTGGATGAGGCGCATATCTATCGCGGAGCAACGGGCATGGAGACATCCTTGCTTTTAAAGCGACTGAAAGCCAGGATCAGCAATCCTGCCAATGTCCTGCACATCCTGACCAGTGCTACCCTTGGCGGTAAAGAGGCAGATGCGGACATCGTCACATTTGCAGAAACTCTCTGCAACGCTTCTTTTTATGCGGAAGATATCATCCGTTCTCAAAGTGTGATCCCATCTTACGATATGGACGCCATTGAAGTACCGCTTTCGATGTTTGCCGATTTGGTTGACCCTAAGAAGCCGCTGAATGCGATTGCGGAAGACTATGGAATGACGATACCAGATGGCAAACCTGATTCGGAATTCTTGTATGATTTATGTGTGAGTTCTTCAGTATACCGTGAGCTTCGCCGCATCACGAGTTGCCCTATGACGATCCCGGGGATCACCAGAGCGCTCAGAGCAACACATGAAGTCACGCAGCAGGATGTTGTCAATATCATCGGGGTCGCGGCACAAGCGTCAAAGAATAAATCTGCCCTTATAAAGGCCCGCTACCACATGTTTGCAAAGGCACTGGAGGGCGCCTACATCACGCTTGGCCAGCACAAAAAATTGATGCTTAACAGGAACCGTAGTGTTGCTATTGACAGCGAAGATTGGAAGGTTTTTGAGTGCGCAGTCTGTGATGATTGCGGAAGGATAGCTGTTGCAGGCAAAGAAGTCGATGGAAAACTTGAATTTGCCAATAGTTCCTACGATCCGGATATCGAATATTACCTGCTCAGAGACAGCCGGGATACAGATTTGGGAACCGATGAAGAGGACGAAGATGAGACGGAAGATATCGGAAAGAACGATTATCTTTTATGCTCAAAGTGTGGCGCCATTATCCATGAGAGCTTGAAGTCAGATCCGCCATGCACATGTGGTTTAGACCATTATGTGCGGCTTAGAAAAGCAAGAAAAAGTGGAATGCGCGGCGACGGCAAGTGCCCAAGCTGCAATTTCGGCACATTCAAAACCTTCTATTTGGGGTACGACGCTGCAACAGCCGTTCTTGGTACCTCTCTTTTTGAGGAGCTGCCCGAAAGTGAGAAGGTACTAAAAAGTGCGCCAGTCGCCAAGAAGAAACTGTTTGGCGGAGGCAGTCAAAGCGCGCATGTGGATGTTGTCCGGCGAACAAGACAATTCCTGTCCTTCTCTGACAGCCGCGGGGAAGCGGCATTCTTTGCCTCTTACATGACAGCTTCCTACAGCGAGTTCCTTCGCAGAAGGGGTATCTGGCATGTAGTTGAAAAGAATAAGGAGAATATGGCTACTCATCCTTGGGAGATTCAGCATTTTGTTGATGAACTGACATCCTATTTTGATTCATGCAGAACCTTTGCGGAGCCTGGAGATAAAGGCGTTGAGAACCTGACCGCTACCAGTCGGAAAAATGCCTGGATTGCCGTGCTGAACGAGATGGTCAATGCCCGACGCAGTACCAGCCTAATATCATTGGGAATCATCAAGTTCAACTATAAGGGCAATAGTGAAGATGTTATGGCTGGGGTTGCCGAAGTTTATCACCAAAAAATAGAAGATGTAAAAGCGCTCTTTGATCTGCTTGCGATGGAAATCGTATATCATGGTGCTCTGGAGGGAGACTGTGATTTGACCGACGATGAGCGGGAGTACATCTTCTATGCGCCAAAGCCGAAGCGTGTGAAGCGCTGTAAGGATATGGACAAGGATAGGAAGAAGTCCTATCTTGCCGGCTGGTCATCAGCGGTTAGAAAAAACGGGAGCCTTTTGCAAAACGGAAGACTAAAGCGCATTATGAAGGTTCTCAATTTGGATGAGTCTTCCGCAAACGAGCTACTGCAAATGTACTGGGATGAGGTTCTTAGAGGCGAAGCCTCCCTTTCTACCGCTGGAAATGATGAGTTCTATTTCAGTACAGAACGATTCACAATCAGCTCCGGAACAGAGGATGTCCCTATTTATGTCTGCGATGTCTGTGGCAAGACGACCATGACAAACTGTAAAGATATGTGTAACACGCTCAAATGCGGCGGACATTTGCATCGCATTACGCATGGAAGTCTCCTGAAGGATAACCACTATGCCAAGCTTTATCAGTCCTCCCTGATGCAGCTTCTCCAAATCAAGGAGCATACGGCGCAGCTTGGTCGAGAAGAACAGCAAAAATATCAGGAGATGTTCGTCAATAAGGAAATCAACGCGCTTAGCTGCTCAACAACCTTTGAGATGGGCGTTGATGTTGGCGATCTGGAGACTGTCTATCTGCGGAATATGCCGCCGTCTCCCGCAAACTATGTGCAAAGAGCCGGTCGTGCCGGTCGTGGAAAGAATGCGACCGCGTTTTCACTGACCTATGCAAAGCTTAGTTCTCATGATTTCACCTATTTCAAAAACCCGGAAAATATGATCACCGGTAAGATAGGCGTTCCGCTGTTTACTGTCCGCAATGAAAAGGTCATCCTGCGGCACATTTTCGCTGTAGCGCTGAGCGACTTTTTCTCAAAACAAGTAGATGTATATAACGCAAACAATGCGGATGTCCTTCTGAGCGGCGACGGATGGGAGTGTCTGTGTGCTTATCTCGAGAGTCGGCCGGAGCATTTGAAAGGAATCTTGAAGGCATCGATCCCGGAAGCCATGCACGAGGTCATGGGGATCAACAACTTTGCGTGGGTGGACAAGCTGACCGGTGACGACGGCATACTGAAGGTCGCGGTGGACGAATTCCGCGGGACAGTTCAGTACTACAAAGATGAGTATCAGCGACTCCTTGCGGATGGGATGACCCAGCAAGCAGCTGCCGTTGAGAAGAAATTGTGGTCTTATCGCCGAGGAAAAGAGGACAATCGAGGTCGAAACGAACTGATTGAATTCCTCGTGAGGAATAATGTCCTGCCCAAATACGGTTTCCCGGTAGATACAGTCGAGCTGTACCAGAATACCAACACCTCGACAGATAAGAAATTGCAGATGGTCCGAGATCTGCAATTGGCAATCTCGGAATATGCTCCGGATTCTCAGGTCGTTGCGGACGGTAAGCTCTATACCAGCCGTTACATAAGGAAATTGCCTCAGACTACCGGACAGGATTGGGAAACTGCCTACATTGCGCAATGTAGCAATCTGTTGTGCATGACTTGGAACCACAGATCTATAGAACCGGATGAGTCCGGCGAACTGTGCGTCTCTTGTCATGAGGTTATTCCTCGGTCAAGATGGAGGCAGGCTATTGAGCCAAGAAAAGGTTTTGTAGCCGATGCGAAGCCAAAGGATGTCCCCATGAGAAAACCTGATAAGGCTTTTCGCAGTGATGACTTTTATATTGGTGATGCTCAACGACAGATTATGCAGAAATATGCCTTCGTCATGAAGAACGGCAACAGGTTCCAAATGGAAACTTCCGTCAATGACTCTCTCATGGTCGTATGCAACGATGATTTCTATGTATGCCCTCATTGTGGATATGCTGAGAGCACAACAGAAAACATGGAGACTGCGGGCTTTAATTCCCATCAGAGGACCTTGGAGAAAAAGCACATTACTCCTTGGGGGAAATCCTGTGAAGTGACACTGGTCAAAAATAAGCTGTGTCATGTTTTTAAGACCGATGTTGTACGGTTGATCTTTTCGACCGTACAAGCTGGCAACCAAGAAGTTATGCTGTCGGTCATGTATGCTTTATTGGAGGCACTTTCCGCTGTCCTTGACATTGAACGAAATGACATCAAGGGATGCTTGCACAAAGTCATGTACGATAACAGACTTATTTACTCCATCGTTCTATATGATGTAGTTGCCGGCGGAGCTGGTCATGTCAGGAGGCTGGTAACAGAGGATGGTGATCGGTTCCGCCAAGTAGTCGAAAAGGCAATTGATATCACAAAGGGATGCAACTGTTCTCCCTCATGCTATAGCTGTCTCAGAAATTACTATAACCAGAAGATCCATGATCTGCTGAACCGCAAATATGCGTATGATTTTCTGGAAAACTATTTTGGCGAACTGGAGCCGATATCAAACGAAGAATTTGAGAATAGCTTGGGTATGAGCCGCTGCATAGGGCGGTCGTCTCCCCCCGTTTTGGGGGTGTCACCATTGTAGCAAGCAGTGTCTTTGTTCCCACAAAGACTCGAAACTGCGGTTTCCGGCGATGCC
>CAJUJI010000107.1 GCA_910586875.1 uncultured Anaerotruncus sp.
CAATTCACTCTGTAGAAAACATAAATTCTAGCTATGGCATCGCCGCCAGACGGCGGCAGAGCGACTGAAGTGCGGCTGCCTCAATGTCAAGCAGCCTTTGCAAAAGCTGCTCCTGTGCTTGGATGGCGGCGCGCAGCTGTGCGAGCTCAGCGGTGAGATCGTCACCAGCATTTTTATGCTGCAAAGCGCGCACCACCTCAAACAGCTCGCACAAACCGGGAATTCGTCCAGCCCCCCACATCAGCCGCTCATCAGGCTGATGCAGCACATAATCCACAAAATACCGGCAGGTGGCGTCATCAAAGTGGCAGGCATAGCGGTTGGTATCGATCTCGCAGAGCATCGAAAGCGCCTGCTGAGGAGTTTGCTGTATCAGCGCTTCATAGGCACCGTCCAGCGCTTGTAGATTTCGTTGGGGGTATTCATGTGGGAACAAAACCTCGTCATGCCACCCCAGCCGGGTGAAGGCGCCCTCACAGCAGCGAAAGGCGGTGAGCAGCGTACGGTTCCATTGCCGGATAGGGACAGCAGAAGCTTGTGAGGTGTGGTTGATGCGATAAACCTGCTGCCAAAGAGCGTCGGCATAGTTCTGCGCATCCGAAAGCGCCTGTTTTAGTGCGGTGTCTGCAATTCCGACGCGGGGAATGAGGCTTTCACGCAGCGCTTGCAGCCGCGGCCGAAAGTCGAGCGGTGCAATTGCACAACGGTCATAGGCGAGCAGCAGCGCGCAATAAAGCTGGTGGTGGAATTGGTAGATGTCCTCCTGATAGGTTTGCGCATCGTCAAGCTGCGAGTGATAGTGGGTTTGCATAAAAGGGCCGTCCGCAAAGTCATTGACCAGGGACGGGACACCGCCGATTGCGAGCGAAAAGTCATCCGACCAGGTGAGTACCGGTGAAACCAGCCCGATTCCATCGGAAAACGCAGGCGGTGGTGTGGGTGCGGTTTTTAGAAATTCTTGCAGGAAGGTTTGGAACTCATACACACACCGAATCTGATCCTGTGCGCCATGCGCATAGGCGGGCAACTCAAAATTCAGCGCAGCGATTGTTTTGCCAGCCCATTCGGGATGCACCAGAAAAATTTGGTTGTATGCGCCGGTAGACCAGTCGTATTTTGAATTGGAGACGCCCCATTCTTCAGCGGCCATCGCGCAGAATACCAGCGTTTTTTCCGGCTGACAGCCGCTTTTCAGCAGCGCACGAGCGATGCCCAGCATCATCGCGACCGCGGCGTGATCGTCCTGAAAGCCGGTGAAATAGCTATCATAGTGGGCGCAGAGCAAAAGCATCGTATCCGGGTCGCGTCCTGGGATGCGACCGACGATATTGTAGGAGGTGCCGTCAAAGCCGACGGTCGATTTTGCGTCAAAGGTGACGAGTGCCTCCCCGCCCTGTGCGAGCAGATAAGCGCGCAGCCGCTGTGCATCCACGCGGGAGATGGAAAAGGCGGGTGCGTCTGCGGGACCACAGATGTTCTGCGCATTCAGTGCGGCAGGATCGGCCTGACCATAGCCGCCGTCCTGTACCGCGATCACCGCCGCCGCGCCGTGCAGATGGGCTTGGTAGGCGGGATAGGAGATCCACCAGCCGTCCCGTTGGTTGATGTCGATTAACACCAGCTTGCCTCGGACATCCAAATGTTGCAGATCGTCAGCGGTGCCCTTGCCTGCGTCAAGCAAAGAAAACTGCGCGGGCCCATGGGTGTCAAAGGAGGTCTGGTAGCTGGCCAATTCACAGCAGTGCCCTGCAAAGGAAAGTCGGGCATGGGAAAACTCCCAGGTATCCAGCTGAAAAGGGTCCTTTGTGACGGCTGAAAGCCCGATGCGCTGCATCTCGTGAAACAGGAACTCACCAGCAGCCTGCTCAGCGGCGGAACCGGCGGTGCGATACCCCAGAACAGGATTGGTTTTAAATTGCTCCAATGCACGAGCAAGCTGGTAGGAGTAGGAAACGTCAAGGCAGCTTAAAATCTTTGTTTGAATGGTGATCATCTCCAAAGGTTAAAATGGGGGCAGACCGCGGCAAAAAGCGAAAGCGCTGGGCTTATTGGGATTCAAGCAGTGCGGGGGCCTGGGAGAGGATGGCATCCACAACGGCAATTGCGACCGCAGCCTCCACCACCGGCACCGCGCGCACCACTACACAAGGGTCGTGGCGGCCATGGATCGAGAGCGTTTTTTCACAGCCCTGCCGGAAATCAACCGTCTGCTGCGGCTGTGCGATAGATGGAGTGGGCTTGAACGCAACCCGCAGCAAAACCGGCATCCCGGAGGAGATGCCACCCAGAATACCGCCGGCATAATTGCTGGTGGTACAGATCTGTCCATCCTTTATACAGAAGGGGTCGTTATTTTGGCTGCCCCGCAGCTCCGCTGCCGCAAAGCCTGCGCCAAATTCGATCCCCTTGACTGCGGGGATGCCGAATACAAGCGATGCAATCACATTTTCCAGCCCATCAAACATGGGGCTGCCGATGCCTGCGGGCAGGCCCAGCACCGCGCATTCCACCACCCCGCCAACCGAATCCTGCACCATGCGGGCGCTTTCAATCGCGGCGAGCATCTGCGCGCCAGCCTGTTCATCCAATGTGGGGAAGGGCTGGCTGGCGGGATAGAGCAGTGTCTGTGGATCCAGCGCCACAGGCTCAAAGGCGGTATCAGCGATTCCAGCAATCCGTGCGGCGTGTGCGCCAATCAAAATACCGCTGCGGGCAAGAAGCTGTATAGCAACCGCCCCTGCAAAGCAGAGCGGCGCGGTGAGACGGCCGGAAAAATGTCCGCCGCCGCGCACATCGCCAAAGCCGCCGTACCGCACAAATCCGGTGTAATCCGCGTGGCCTGGGCGTGCGGTGGCCGCCAGCTCGGAATAATCCGAGGAATGGGTGTCCGCATTGCGGATCAGCGCACCGAGCGGCGTACCGGTGGTATAGCCGTTATGGAAGCCCGACAAAATTTCCGGTTGGTCGGCCTCCTTGCGCGCGGTAGAGGCGCGATTTTGCCCAGGCGCACGGCGGCGCATAAATACCGCCACCTGTTCCAGATCGAGCGGCAGGCCGGCGGGCACCCCGTCGATCACAACGCCGATGCCCGCACCATGACTTTCACCATAGATAGAGAGATGAAAACTTTTGCCCCAACTAGACGACATCGAAACGCCCTCCCAATGCAGATAATTCCGAAAAGAAGCTTGGATAGGATTTTTGCACCGCCTGTGTGCCGGTGATGACCACCGGTTCGGTGCAGTTTTGCGCGGCGATGGCGGCCGCCATCACAATGCGGTGGTCGTTTGCGCCGTCCACCTGCCCGCCGCGCAGCCCGCCGCCATGAATGACCAGCCGGTCGGGATACTCCTCGACCTGTCCGCCAAGGCTGCGCAGCATAGCGGTTACGGTTGCGAGCCGGTCGCTTTCCTTGATGCGCAGACGTGCAGCGTTGTAAATTTCGGTGGTACCGTTTGCAAAAGCGCCCATCACCGCCAAAATGGGCACGAGATCCGGAATCGGCCCCGCATCAATCCGGCAGCCATGCAGCGGCGCCGCATAACACCAGACATCCCCACAGGAGTTGACAGCAATCTGTCCGCCAAACTGCCAGATGAGGTCCATGATGGCACGATCGCCCTGTACACTGCTGCCCAGGCCAGAGACCACAAGGTTGCCGGAGATCGCCGCGGCACACAGCCAAAAGGCCGCGTTGGACCAGTCCCCTTCCACCGTCAGATTGTCGCTGTGGTAGTGCTGCTTGCCAGGGATGTAAAAGCGCTCGGATGCGGTGCCGCGGCCCTCGTCGGTGACGCGAATACCAGATGCGCGCAATGCTTTTAGGGTCATATCGACATAGCCTGCCGATTGCAGCGGGCAGGTCAGCAGAATTTCGCTGTCCTGCTCAAGCATCGGCAGTGCAAACAGCAGACCGCTGATAAATTGCGAGCTGCTGTCACCAGGCAGCATAAAGCGGCCGCCGCTGAGCCTACCGGAAATAGTGAGCGGCAGCGTGTTTGCGCACAGGCTGATATGATGTTCTCGGAGTTGTTCGGTGAGCGCGCCAATAGGACGCTGTGGAAGCCGTCCACTGCCGGTGAAGGTAGCGGGAATTCCCAGCGCCGCTGCGACCGGCAACAAAAAGCGCAGGGTGGAGCCGCTTTCTATGCAGTTGAGTGTGACCGGCTGATCGGTCCAATGCGCGCCTAAAAAGCGTACGGCAGCAGCATCTTGTGTGAAACGTGCGCCCATCGCCGCAAGTACGCCGAGGGTTGCCTGCATATCGGCCGAGGCTGCGACCGGCGCAACCTGGCAGGCTTGACCGCTCAGCGCAGCGCAGATGAGCGCGCGGTGTGCAGCGGATTTGCTGGGAGGAGCAGCTGCGCTGCCCTCCAGACGGGCGGGATAAATACGCAGCTCAGACATGGCTTCCCTCCAAAAAAGACAGGAGCGCATCGGTTGGCAGGGTGTGTAGTGCAGCCTTGCCGAGCTGCTCCAGCACAACTAGCGTGAGATTGGCGCCCTTTCGCTTCTTATCGCCCAGCGCATGGGTGCAGAGCGTCTTTAGCGGGATGTCGGTGGTGGTGGGCAGCTGGTATTGCGCACAGCAGGCGGCGATTCGCGCGCCGGTGCCCGCAGGGGTGATGCCCGCATTTTCTGCGGCAGCGCAAACCAACGCCATCCCAATAGAGACCCCCTTGCCATGGCTGATGCAAAAATTAGACTCCTTTTCAACCGCATGGCCGAGCGTGTGTCCGAAGTTCAGCCACTGGCGGACCCCATGATCACGCTCGTCCGCCTCCACCACCTCGCGCTTGAGGTCGATGCACCGCTCAATGACATCCAACAAACGCTCCTTTAGCTGCCCGCGCTCCACAATCGCAAACAGCTCGGCGTCCATAATCGCCCCATCCTTGATTGCCTCCGCGATGCCATCCCGATAGTATTCGTCAGGCAGAGTTTCCAGCGTAAGCGGATCGCAAACCACCAAGGTGGGCTGCCAGAATGCACCCACTAAATTTTTGCCAAATGAGGTGTCTACACCGGTTTTGCCGCCGACCGAAGAATCAATCATTGAAAGGAAGGTGGTTGGCACCTGTATAAAGTCAATGCCGCGCAGCCAGGTAGCGGCGGCAAAGCCCGCCAAATCTCCGACCACACCGCCGCCGAGCGCGATGATTACATCGCTGCGGGTAATGCTCTCTGCAAAAAGGAAGCGATAGACCTCGTTTACGGTGGAAAGCTGCTTGGAGGCTTCCCCATGCGCAAAAGCGAAGCAGCAGGTCTCATAACCGGCCTGCCGGAGCAGCTGTTGCAAGCGCTCTGCATAAAGCGCCTGTACGGTGTCATCGGTGACAATCGCCAGTTTCGGGCGGCGCTGCCCGTAAACCTCCTGAAACAGCGGCACAAACTGGGAAAGAGCGTCCTGCTCTAGCTTGACTGTATACGGTTTGCCTGTTTTGATTGCAATGGTTCTCATTGGTCCAATTCCTCCTTGATGCGGCGGCCGTCCTCCAAAAGTGCAAAGAGCTGCTCGCTGTTAGATTCAGAAATTGCGGTGCGATACTCGGTCAGGTGTAGGATAATCTCATCAATCTCTTTTATTAGGTCGTCCCCGTTTTCTAAAAAAAGCTCGGTCCACATCTGTGGGTTCAGCTTTGCCACGCGGGTCAGGTCCTTGTAGCTGCCGGCGGAAAAGCCGGAATGCTCCCGTGCGCGTGGACTTTTGATATAAGCGCTGGAAACGACATGCGCCAGCTGAGAGGTAAACGCAATCATACTGTCATGCGCGGCCGGTGTGGTGTAGGTCATGCGGGAAAAGCCGATTGCGTAGAAGATCGCTTCCAGCGCTGCAAGTGCATCCTTTGGAGTGTGCTCATCCGGCGTCAAAATCATGCTTGCATTCTGGTAAAGCTCGGCGGTTGCACCGGAAAACCCCCAGCATTCCCGACCAGCCATCGGGTGTCCGCCGATCAAAATAATTTCCTGGGCAGCACACAGGTCACTCAGCTGATCGATTGGATACCGCTTGACACCGCAGAGATCGGTCAGGATGCAGCCCTTTTTAAAATGAGGGAGATTTTGCCGGACAAAGTTGACCGTTTGCTGTGGATAGAGTGCCGCCAATATAAGATCACAGGCGGAGAGCTCCTCTGGAGAAATGATGCGGTCCACCGCGCCCTGCTCCAGCGCAAGTGCGGCTGTTTGCGGGTTGTTGTCGCAGCCCAGCACCACATGATCGGTATATTTTTTTAAAGCCTTTGCCATCGAGCCACCGATCAGCCCTAAACCGATGACACCGATGGTCCATCCAGCGAAGGTTGTTTGTGACATCTGCTTCACCACCAAATTCAGACTGAGAGCCTGTTTCGCATCCAAAATATTGCCCAAATCCGCCGCAACAATCCCCCAATTCTGCCCATTTATGTCATCCAAATTCGCCATAGGCGCATCTAAAATTTTACTCGATTTTTTTTAAAAAATCGCAAGGTCCAGGGGCGGCGCCCCTGGTTGTCCAATAGAAGAAATCCAAAGGATTTCTTCTATTGGACAAAACGTAGTTTTTCCAGAGAAGCGCATTTCGGGTGAATTGCAGCTTGCGCAGCAAGGCGCAAGAGGGGCTTTTGCAAGAAAAAAGCCCCTTATCGAGATGTCCGAACAGGTTCCGACACCTAGTATAGCAAAAATCATCCCAAAAATCTAGTAGCGATTTACATAGCGAAAGTGAGAAGAATGGGAACGTATTGCATATTTTTAGCAATTGGGATAGAATAAAAGAAAAATAGTGGCAGAGCTTTTGTCTTGAAGTGGAAGGGAGCGGTCTGGGAAATGCAAACATATGACGCAATTATCATTGGTGCAGGTCCGGCAGGACTGACAGCGGCAATCTATCTGGAGCGCGCGGGCTGGCGCACGCTTGTATTGGAGGAGTACGTCTATGGCGGGCAGATGGCCAACACGCCAGAGGTGGAAAATTATCCGGCCCTGGGGAAGGTCAGCGGGGTGGAGCTGAGCACCAACCTTTATAACCAGGCGGTAGAGCAGGGGGCCACGATTGAATTTGACGGGGTGGTTTCCGCGTCGTTGACAGCTGTGGAGAAGTCGGTTACCACCCAGTCGGGCAGAGTCCATACCGCGCCGGTGGTTGTCATCGCCAATGGTGCAAAACGCCGTAAGCTGGGAGTCCCAGGGGAGCAGGAGCTGGCAGGACGCGGTGTGTCCTACTGTGCGACCTGTGACGGCGGATTTTATAAAGGCAAAACGACCGTTGTAATTGGTGGCGGCAATACAGCGGTGGAGGATGCGCTGTATCTCGCAAACATCTGTGAACAGGTGCACCTGGTACACCGCAGGGACGCCTTTCGCGCAGGAAAGATACTGACCGATGCGCTGAAAAAGCGGGAGAATATCCAGATCCATTACAATGCGGTGCCGGCTGAGATATTGGCGGCAGAAGGCAAAAAGACGGTTGGCACCGTGCGCATTCGGGATGTCCACACCGGCGAAACCACCGACATTTCTGCCCAGGGGGTGTTTGTCGCGATCGGTTTAGAGCCGGACAACCGGAAATTTGCGGAGGAGCTGGATTTGGACACAGCCGGTTATATCCTTTCTGGGGAGGACTGCAAAACCAGCCAGCCCGGCGTGTTC
Organism: uncultured Anaerotruncus sp.; assembly: GCA_910586875.1. Classification (GTDB taxonomy): domain Bacteria; phylum Bacillota; class Clostridia; order Oscillospirales; family Ruminococcaceae; genus Anaerotruncus. The sequence goes on from CAJUJI010000107.1 coordinate 7,633, forward strand.
GCAGCCGGCGACACCCGCACAAAAGCGTTGCGTCAAATTGTGACAGCAGCAGGCGATGGTGCGGTTGCCGCGTTTGAGGCTGGAAACTATCTTGCAGCGCGCTAAGAATCCTTCTACAAATGAGGGAGGTTTTTGCGGTACGCGCTTAAATCCGCTTCGGATGCGGTTTGGATGATTTTAGTAAGCATCGCAGTAAGGGAAGCTTGCTCCTCCGGCAGACTGCCCTGAAACCGAAAAGCATTTGACGCGCCCAAAGCGGCGAACTGCGTAGGGATCTCTAAATTTTCAAGCAGTGTGCGGATTTCCTTGTATTTTTCAATTTCGCTCTCCTCCTTCCAGCTGCCACGTTGAACCTCTTGGTATAGCTCCGAGTCGGGATAAACGGTCAACATATTGACCCCGATTCGCGTGGGGCAAAGCTGATTGCAAACAGCAGCGGTGGCCTTTGCGCCAACCTCGCCGCGGCCGGCGCCAGAGATGCCCACCAGGTAGAAGAAGCTGTAAGAAATGCAAGCCTGATCTAGCCGCTGGCACTGCTTGAGAATATCGGCGGAGCCATAACCCTTGTTCATGAAATGCAAGGCCGCATCATCGCCTGTTTCGATTCCTATGGTCAAACCATCATACCCGGCGCGATGAAGGCAGCTCAGCTCCTCATCCGACTTTTGCGCAATATCGGTGATCCGCGCAAAGCATCCGATCGTTTTGATGGATGGAAGATACTGATGAATGAGACCGGCGATTGCCATGAGTCTGTCATATTTGAGTACAAACGGATTTGCCCCAACCAAGAAGGCACGCCGGATGTGTTTCGGGCTGGGGATTCCTTGCAGCTTGGCCGTCAGAATTGAAATAGGATCTGTGTTCCAGAGCTGCGTCTCTTGCAGATCGCTTTCAATATCCTCAAGGGGCGACATCCGAAATTTGAATGGTAAATCATGATAGAGTGTGCAAAATTTGCATCTGTGATGGGTACACCCCGCGGTTGCCTCAAGCAGTAGAGAAGAAGCCTCATAGGGCGGCCTCCAGATGGTTCCGGTGTAGTGCATCATAATCCCTCCTTGTTTTGTGCTTATTATAGCATGGTACAAAAAAATAAAAAGTACGGTACTTTTTTGTAGTACCTCGTAACGCTGTTGGGAGGTTATACGGGATGAAGAAAACACAGGCAGCGATTCAGCGATGTAAAACCATGTCAACCCTTCAAAAAATTTTGGGCGGCAAGTGGAAACTGGAAATTCTTTATTATATCGCCTTCTGTGATATCCGCAGATTCGGAGCATTGCGCCGTCAGCTGGGTGAAATTACCGAATCCTCTCTGACAAAGCAGCTTCGAGAATTGGAGGCCGACGGCTTTTTAATACGGCATGATTTTAAGGAAATTCCACCGCGGGTTGAATATACGCTATCCGATTTGGGTGAGAGCTTTATGGATGTGATCGACTATATGAAAAGGTGGGGAGATCACAATTTGCCAAAGGAACCATAGCCCAAGGCTGTGATCCCATGTCACGCATTGCGGCTCGCACACTTCAACAATCAAGAGATGTTCCTCAAAAAAAGAAAGCCTTCATAGGCTTTCTTTTTCTTTGGTATGATTAGAGGTTCCGCCCTCCTGCCCTTGCAGTCTTTCAAAAGACTTGCGAAAATTTTGTGCGTTGTTGCGGCTCTGCTTAGATGCGAAGCATTTTTGCGCCCTCTGCACATACACATTGGGTAGGGGGGATTGATCATGTATCAGGTATTGACGGGCCGGCGGCTGCTATCTAGTTTAACCATCCTGGTTTTGACCGGTTTTCTGCTGCTTGGAAATGCACGGCGGGTGATTCATACCCTTGCGCCACCGCGGGAGCTGCCGATTTATTCGGTGGAGACCACCGGCAAAACCGCTGCTCTGGGCATCAACTGCGCCTGGGACGACAGTGACATCGACCGGCTATTGGAGCTCTTAGACCAGCGATCGGTTAAGGCGACCTTCTTCATTGTAGGAGACTGGTGTGACAAGTACCCCGAGGCGGTAAAAAAGCTTGCGAATGCAGGACATGAACTGGGAAGCCATTCGGATACCCACCCGGATATGACAAAGCTGTCAAAGGAGCAGATCATCGCACAGCTAGAAAATTCCAAACAAAAAATAGAAGCGGTATCAGGACAGACGCTGCGTCTATTCCGCCCACCATCCGGAGCGTATAACAATCTGGTGGTTACAACCGCGCGTGAGCTGGGCTGGGAGGTTGTGCAGTGGTCGAACGACAGCATTGACTGGAAAACACCGCCGGTAGAGGAGATGGTGGAGCGGGTGTGTAAACGGGCGAAAGCGGGGGATATCCTGCTGTTCCACGTGGGAAAAGCCAATACACCGGCAGCTCTGGCGCAGATATTGGATCGTTTGATCGGGGAGGGGTATGAGTTTGTCCCAATTGGAAAGCTGCTGTTGCCTGCGCCGTATGAGCTGGATCACACAGGCCGGCAATTTCCAAAGGCGGCGACACAGAAGGATACCTTATATAATAGAAAAACCGCGATTTCAGAATCTGGCAGTGCTGTTTCCTCATGCTTGTAGACAAACAGCAC
>CAJUJI010000108.1:0-388 GCA_910586875.1 uncultured Anaerotruncus sp.
TTTAAAGTGTTACCACTTTTTAAACGAATTTTATGAGATTATACAAACGGAAATTATTGCTTTTTTTAAAATCCTCTCAATTGGCGGCAAAACTGCTAAAGATGCTTTGTATATTTTACCTTTACAGTGTCAAAAATATCGTAAATCAATTCATTAGAAGAAAATTTTCTTGAAATATTGAGGTGACGTCTTATGCGCAACGCGATTTTGATTTCGCTGGCTGGAATACTGCTGGTATCACTTATTACCATCGGCATAGTCTATGCCATCCCACAAAAGCAGCCGCCAGAGCTCTCCCCCTCGAGTATGCCTGCGCCGCCAGTGGTGGAGGATACAACCGGTTATCCCTATCTGCTGCGCACTTATGAGGGAAAACTTGCGATCTTTA
>CAJUJI010000108.1:398-10072 GCA_910586875.1 uncultured Anaerotruncus sp.
ATGTTAAAACGCTGCCGGAATACGACCGCGAAGAATTGGAGCGCGGGGTACGGGTGGAAGACTACGAAAAATTGATTGCACGAATTGAGGATTATATCAGCTGACCAGCTGTAACCGCTTTGTCATATTTGCGATGCGATTGTTACCCTTTTGTAACCGCTTTGTAATCTAAAAAGGAGGATTTTCATAGCCAACAGGGGTATAATAAAGTCAAGGTTAAGGGAAATAACCTCCTCTTGAAAATCAGTTTTGTACCATGTAAAGGTCTGATCAACCTTCACAACCAACACCTTCGAAGGCGGCTGTAATGATGAACAGCCGCTTTTTTCCTGTCCTTTTTTAAATAAAAGGAAACGCAAGCGTTTCCTTTCAGGCGTTTTGATTATAGATGAGATAAAGCCCATCCAATGTGAGCGTGCGGTCGATGGCAATAAACAGGTTGGTTTCATCCCCTACCATTTTTGCCAAGCCACCGGTTGCAACCACCTTGGGATTGCCGCCCAGCTCAAGCGACATCTCATGCACAATGTTCTTGACCGCACCTACATAGCCGTAAATCGCGCCGGACTGCATACTTGTTACAGTATTGGTGCCGATAACCCGATCCGGCCGCACCAGCTCGACACGCGGGAGCTTTGCTGTATTGCTGAACAGTGCATCCATCGAAATTTTGATGCCCGGGAAAATTGCGCCACCTAGATACTGCCCACTTTGGCTGATTGCATCAAAGGTGGTCGCCGTACCAAAATCCACCACAATCAGCGGTCCGCCATATTTATGATAAGCGGCAATCGCTGCAACCAGCCGGTCAGCGCCAACATCCTTTGGATTATCATACAAATTTTCAATCGGAAAAGGCAGGTTATCTCCCACCACAAGCGGCACCTTGTTGTAAAAATATTTTTTAACGGCATTGGTGATCGAGTACATCACCTGCGGCACCACCGATGCTATGATAATATCATCGATATCGTGACGGTCCAGACCGCTCTCTTGGAAAAACTGGCTGGTAAACAATCCGACCTCGTCAGAGGTGATATCCCGATTGGTGCCCAGGCGAAAGGAAGCGATCATCTCCTTGCCGCTGAATACGCCAAACTCTATATTGGTATTGCCGATGTCAATTGCTAAAAGCATGGTGTTCCTCCTGCTGTTATTTTTTTGCTTATCTCTTGTATTGTATAGTCTGGCCTTTGGCAAGTCAAGGGTATCTGTAAATTTTAAGCAAAAAAGATATTGACCTTTCCCTGTTGAGATGTTATACTGTAAATCGTCGAGCCGCTAGTGTAGCACAGTCGGTAGTGCAGCGCATTCGTAATGCGCAGGTCGCCTGTTCGAGCCAGGTCACTAGCTTTGCAAAAAGCCCTGAAAAACAGCCAATGTTTTTTCAGGGCTTTTTTCGCATTACAAAATAGAAAGAAGGGCTTACCATGGAAACAAAGGTAACAAGAGAACAGGCATTGCAGCTGCTGCAAAAATACAACCAGGAGCCATTTCATGTGCTGCACGGGCTGACGGTAGAGGGCACCCTGCGCTGGTATGCACAACAGCTGGGCTATGGCGCCGACGCTGATTTTTGGGGGATTGTTGGGCTGCTGCACGACATTGATTTTGAAAAATATCCTCAGGAGCACTGTAAAAAGGCGCCGGAGCTGCTGGCTGAAATCGGCGCAGAGGACGCGCTGGTTCATGCAATATGCAGCCACGGATACGGTCTTTGCACCGACATTCAGCCGGAACATCAGATGGAGAAGGTACTGTTTGCCGCGGACGAGCTGACCGGCCTCATCGGTGCTGCGGTACGGATGAGGCCCTCGAAAAGCACTGAGGATTTCGAGGTTTCCAGCCTAAAAAAGAAATTTAAGGACAAAAAATTTGCGGCGGGCTGCTCGCGCGAGGTAATCCGGCAAGGTGCAGCGCTGCTGGGCTGGGAGTTGGACGAGCTGTTTGAAAAAACCATCCAGGCAATGCGCACCTGTGAGGCACAGATCAACGCAGAAATGGCAGCTCTCGGCTAATGTCACTTGATCGCCTTTGGCAGCCTATTCCGCATACGCCTGAATCAGCCGGTAAAGCATCGGATCGAAATTTTCCGGAATTGGGTACAGGTCGCTGCCCTCCCCTTTGCCGCCATACAGCCACAAGGCCACATCCCGACGCTCCAAATCCACAATCCGTATTCCCTGGGCGCGGATAGCCGAAAGCGCGCGCATTTCCTTTGCCTCACGGCTCAAATCGATGCCCGCGAGCAGTGCAGCGCAACCCTCCTGCAACCATGCGGTCTCCTTCTGGTTGAGGCTCTCATAACTCGCACGGTTGACCACCACCCACAATGGTACAACATCATGGTAGCTATTCATCATATAAAATCTGGTGTCCTCCTGCTGCGGCAAAGCCAGCACCTGCTCAAAGCTAGCCTCAACCGTATTGATCTGTATCGGCTCTTCCTGCTCATCCGCCAGCAGCAGATCCAGCTCGGCCCCCAGCTTGCCGGTCACATTTTGCAGTGCATAGGACTGCACCCGTGCTCCAAGCGCCTCGAGCAGCCTTTGCTTTTGGGTGTTGTCCGCCTGCACCGCAATCACCAATTCCCGAAAATCCGCAGGAACGCGGACCGCCTTCTGGCTGCACACCAGCACGTTTCCCTGTTCCGCCACCGCTGCCAGCGGTACCACCCCCGATTCTTCCAGCCGGTCCGATAGCTTTTCCAGCATTCGCTCGGAGTTCAGCACCATCCCCATATGCCGGTAGCTGTCATATAAAAACGGCATCTGGAGCATGGAAAATACATCGTTTAACTGGGCAATCTGCGCACTGGTCAAAATGCAGAAGTCGGTCTCGCCTGTGGCAACCGTGTTTTGGTCCGGCATTCCGACCGTCACCTCAACTGAAATTTGCCCATCGCTGATTTTTTCCAGGTAATCGGCAAACCGGTCCGCCTGGTCCAGAATCTCTCGGCCAAGGCTGCTGCTTACCTGGAAGGTTAAACTGCGAGGTGTCTGGATGGGTGTTACCGGCAGTGCTGCCCTATATTGTAGCACCTGTTTGCAGCCGGTAAGCAGAACGGCGGCGCTTAGCGCCGCCGCAACCCATCGGAGGCTTTTACGCCTTCTGCTGTTATTCATTCTGTTCCTCCTGTGAACGGCGGATGTCCTTGAACCGGCTTGAACGGCTCTGTTCTGTGCTGCTGGCCTGCTCCTCCGGCTCAGATTGTTCTTCAGCCGGTTCTGGCTGTTGTTTTGGCTGTTCAGCCGGCTTCGGCGCAGGAGTAGGCGTTACCGCCGGCGCGCTGTATTGGTAGCGAAGACCATTGATACAGTTCACATGGTATGGAGTGCAAACCGCAAAGCTGTTGTTTGCAAAAATCAGCTCATTGATGCCGTTGGTTTTGATGAAGTCGATTGCTGGGAGCTGGAAATACCGCTGGTCGACAATATAGACCTCCTCATAGTTGTTGATGAGGAACGGTGCAAACGCATTGCCAAACGACTCCTTCACGACCATGATTTTCCGCCCGTTGTGCAGATCCGTTTTTATCGAAATCAGCGGAAAATCTCCGTGCAGGAACACCGAATAGCAGTTTGGACTCTGCGCATATTCCCCCCAAAGGGTGTGCGGAATCGGCGTATAGGGTGCATTGCGGTCGTAACGCACCGCTTCATACTCCCGCGGGAAGATATAGTAATCCACATAATCCTGGTTTTGCAGCAGCGTACTGTCTTGGGTCTGTGCATACATGGTACCCAGGAAATCTTCCAATCTGCGGGTTTCGCAGTCCTCCAGCTTCACCGGTGTAAGGCCCGCCGTTTCACAAAATGCCTCATAAGCATAATAGGCGCCCAGACCTGTCCAGTGGTGATCGGTGCGGAAATAGAGATACTCGTCCAAATGTTGCTCCAACTTTGAATAAGCATCCACCCGCCGAATACGCCCATCCAGTGTGCTGTAAACGTGGTCAATGACTGCCTTTTGTGAGGTGGTCAGCCCCTTATACTTCTCCGGCACATAATATTCAATCGCGGTTGGGATAATCATGTTATAAATTTTGACATCCGGCAAATCCGCCTGGTAAGAGTTCAGCGTATTAACATACGCGTCGCTGCCCTGCGGGGAGGCACCATACAGCGACATCGCCATCCCTTTATAAACAAAGGTGCCGTTGCTAATTTCAGTAGGCGCCGCTTCGGTCGTACCCATAGAAGTATTCTCCTGCGCTTGCGACGACGCGCTGGAGGATTGCTCGGATTGCTCCTCTGCACTACTGCTGGCGGAGGAGGTTTGCTCCGGCTCGCTGCTGGCAGCCGTCACAAACGAGGAAGCCGCCGGCGGTGGCTCTGGTGCGGAGGAGGACGCCAGCAACGCCTCCGGCGGAATATCCTGCACCTCTGCATTGCCGGTTGGCGCCACAATCCGCACATTGTCCTTGCGCACGCCTCGGCTCTCATCCACCACCGCAGACAATGCCACAAACCCCTCCCGAAGCGGGAAGGTATCCGAAAACCAAAGGTCTATCTGGTGGGTCCATTCACCGGAAAATAACGCCTTTTCGCTAAAGGTGGGAAACCGCGTTAAATCTCGCTTTTCAATTTTTGAAACGGTTGGCTTTTCAGCAAACAACGAACCAAAGAAAAAGGCCGTTAGAAAAAACACCACCACCATAATATTGAGTGCTGCAATTCGATTGGTCCAGATCTCCGGCAGCTTGTTGCGAATCAGCGCATAAAAGTATTCCCTTTCCTCTTCCACGCTCCGCTGAAACGAGCGTCCGCCCGTCAGCACCTGATAGTGCCGAATGGGCCTCATCCCTTGATATTTTTTCATGTTCTCCCCCTACTAAAAACGATAATATAAGAATGGATTATAGCTTTGCCCCACCAGTTTTGCAGTGCAAAGCAACAACAACGTAAAATTAAGCGGAACCTGACAGCAGCGCAGCACCAAAACCTGCTTGTCACCCAACCCCTGTGCAACAAACCGTTGGAACAGGCGCACAAGCGGCATACAAAATACCAGTGCTATGAGCATCCAGAAGATATTATTCATCACAACTACCCCGATGCGGCTATCCCAAATCGGCCGTCCCGAAAGGCCAAACATGATCTTCAGATAAGTACCCAACCGGCCCAGGTCGGTGAAGTAGAAGATCACCCAGCTGACTACTGCGACAAACAATAGGTAAATATGTCCAACTGCGCGCGGCAGCTGTTCGAGCTTATGCAGGAAGAACCGTTTTTCCAGCAGCAAAAACAGTCCGAAATATAGGCCCCACAAAATAAAATTCCAACTCGCGCCATGCCAAAAGCCGGTCAAGAACCAAACGATCACCAGGTTAAAATATTGGTGGCGCCGGTTTCCGCCCAGCGGGATGTACACATAGTCCCGAAAGAAACTGCCCAGCGAGATATGCCACCTGCGCCAGAAATCTGTCACCGATGTGGCTGCATAGGGGTAGTTAAAATTCTCTTTATAATGGAACCCGAAAATGCGCCCCAGTCCAATTGCCATATCAGAGTAACCCGAGAAGTCGTAATAAATTTGCAGTGAGAACATAATCGCGCCAAACCACGCCCCGCCGACGCTCAGCCTCGCCAGGTTGCCCTCCATATATTCAATCGCAAATTCCCCTGCAACATTCGCAATCAGTACCTTTTTGGCCAACCCGAACATAAACCGGCTGAGCCCTTCCGAAAATTCCGCAGCGCTCACCCGCCGCCCACAGATCTCCCTGTTGATGTCGGCGTAACGCACCACCGGACCCGCAACCAACTGATGGTACATCGATAGATACAGCAGATACCAAAAAGGATTGTCCTGCGGCTCTACCTCCCCATGATAAACGTCCACTACATAGGAAATGGTCTGGAAGGTGTAAAAGGAAATTCCAATCGGCAATGAAAAGGTTGGCACTGGTAAAGCTGTCCCAAAAATCGCGTTCAGATTCCCAATGAAGAATCCACTGTATTTAAAGGTAACCAGAATCCCCAGATTCACCACCAGCGAGGAAATCAGCGCCGCATGTGCAATCCAGGTGCCTCGATATCGTCCAATCAGCTGGCCATGTACATAATCGATCATTGCTGTGAACAGCAAGAGCAAAAACCATACCGGCTCGCCCCAGGCATAGAACAGAAATGAAAATACGATTAGTACAATGTTGCGATAGACAACACTTTTAAATAGGAAATAAAGCAGTAGATTGAGCGGTAAAAACAAATACAGAAATAATAGGTTTGCAAATATCATTTTATCTCTCCTGCCGCGGCCTTGTTTGGCAGCGTAACATTTACTGGAACCTATTATACACAGTTTTTCCTAAATAATAAAGCCTCTTTTGGGTTTTTGCTTGTAATTTTTTCGCGGATGGGCTACAATATCCTTGTTCTACCTGCAAAATTCATGCCATTGCAGATAAATAACAGCTTTTATAGCCCAAAACCCATATTGGTAAACTAAAATTTTCGCCAGCCTTTTTTAAAAAGCTTTAAGGTCCAGTAGCAACGCTCCTGGCCGCTTCATGCTGTATAAAACCTTTTGGTTTTATACAGCATGAAGCGAAACGTGTCTTTTTCCTAAAAAGCGCATTTTGGGATGAATTGCGGCATGTATTGCGTGCCGCAAAAGGGACCTTTTGCAAAAAAAAGCCCTTATCACCAAAGCAGCCCCCTGCCAACTTTAATTTTACATCATCAGAAAGAAGTGTTTCCCATGTCACAGCAACAAAAAGAGCGCCATGCGGTCTTACTCATGGTAATTTGTTCCATCCTTTGGAGTATCGCAGGCATCTTTATTAAACTGATCCCCTGGAATCCACTGGTAATTGCGGGCTGGCGCAGCCTGCTTTCCGCTGGCTGTGTTGCAGTTTACATGTATGTCACCCATCTGCGCTTCTGCCTAAACCGCAACTCGCTGATCAGCAGCGTCTTTCTCTCGCTGACCTTCCTCGCTTTTGTCAGCGCTAACAAACTCACCACCGCCGCTAATGCAATCGTACTGCAATTTACTGCGCCGGTTTTTATCCTGATTCTCTCATTTTTTCTGCTGCATCAGCGGTTTTCCCGCGCGGATCTGCTCACCGTCCTGCTCACGCTAGGCGGCATCTCCCTGTTCTTTCTGGACCAGCTAAGCGCTGGCAACCTGTTTGGCAACCTTGTTGCTATTTTCGCCGGTTTTTCAATGGGCTGTATGTACCTGATCACCGGCAACGTTTCCGAGCAGGAGCGAATGAGCGGTATCCTGATGGGACATCTGCTTACCGCGCTGATCGGCTGCCCCTTTGCATTGGTATTTGATACGCCGGTCAATACGGCCGCTGTACTCAGCATCCTTGCACTCGGGATTGTACAGCTCGGGATTCCCTACGTTTTATATGGCATTGCGGTCAAAAGCTGTCCGCCGCTGGTCTGTTCGCTGCTCGGCGCCATCGAACCGCTACTTAACCCTGTTTGGGTGTTTCTGTTCGATGGAGAAGCGCCCGGCATCTTTGCACTGCTGGGGGGTGTAATCGTAATTTTCACCATCTCCATTTGGTGTATTTGGCGCGGACGGCACGCACAAGCTGCATCCTATGAAAGAAAAACCGCAGAACGATTGACGAGCCAGCCTGAATAAGGTATAATTTTTAGGATAGGATTATTACCGAACAGATTTTAAAGCGGAAGTTTGGGCGTTTGCAGCAGCACGAGCTCTGCGCTCTCCCAACGCTTGAACAAGGCAGGAGTATCATAACATGGAACAAGAACGAAACGAACAAAATGCAATGGGCTATGTCGTCAACCCTGAAAAAAATGAGACGATTGCAGTAGATGGTATCGAATACCGCCGGCTATGTATCAAAACGCATGTGATCACCGACCAGGACAATATTGTAGAGGTGGTAGAAAAGTACGCTGCCCCATTGGCGCAGCCGGGCGACATCATCTTTATCACTGAAAAGGCGGTCGCTTGTACCCAACGCCGTGCAATCCCGCTGGAAGATATTCACCCGCGGCCGCTGGCGCGCTTTCTGAGCAAATTTGTGCTGCGCACCCCTTACGGCATCGGGCTTGCAATGCCTGAAACAATGGAAATGGCCCTTCAAGAGTGTGGTACCCTGCGCATTCTGTTTGCAGCAGCAGTTTCCGCCATCGGCAAGCTGTTTGGCATTCGCGGCTGGTTTTATAACATCGCCGGCTATAAAGCGCGCAGCATCGACGGCCCTTGCGACTTTACGCTACCGCCATACAACCACTATGTTGTTTTAGGCCCCGACCGTCCGGATGAGGTCGCAGCGGAAATTGCAAAAAAGGTGGGGGTTCCGGTCGCTATCACCGACATCAACGATTTAGAGGGGCAGATTTTGGGCACCTCTGAAGATTCGATGGACCGCGTTTTGCTGTGCAAAATTCTCAAGGACAACCCTTTGGGCCAGTGCAGTGAGCAAACTCCTATGGGCATCATTCGTAAAGTGTAACTTGGAAGGAGCATCATAATATGAATCATGTATTTGTAGTCAACGCAGGCAGTTCTTCCCTCAAGTACCAGCTCATCAATATGGACACCGAAAAATGCCTGGTATCCGGCAACTGTGAACGCATCGGGATTCCCGGCGGCTTTATCACCTACAAGCATAACGGCCAAAAATATCGTTTTGAACTGGATATGCCGGTTCACAAGGTCGGCCTGGACGCGGTGGTTAAGCTGCTGATGGAGGGCGATACCAAGGTAATTGACAGCATGGATGATATTGTTGCGGTCGGCCACCGCATGGCCTTTAGCCTGAGCCAGTCGAACGAGATTACAGATGCGGTGCTCGCTGACATTGAAAGTCACGTTGACATGTTCCCGCTCCATCTTCCTGCTATGATTACCGGCATCAAAGCTTGCCGTCAAACCTTTGCGGGGAAGGTACAGGTTGCAGTTTATGATAACTCCTTCCATCTGGATATGCCCCAAAAAGCGCATGTTTACGCGATCCCCTACGAATATTACGAGAAATATGAAATCCGCCGTTATGGGTACCATGGTACCAGCCATCGCTATGTTGTCAACCGTCTGGCAAAGCTGCTGGGCAAGCCGGTTGACCAGTTGAAGGTTGTCTCTTGTCATCTGGGCAACGGCTCCTCCATCGCTGCCGTCGACTGCGGGCATTCGATTGATACCACGATGGGGTATACCCCATTGGCAGGTTTGATGATGGGAACCCGCTGCGGTGACATCGACCCTGCGCTCATCAGCACCATCGCACAAAAGGAAAATCTTACGCTGGAAGAGGTACATAGTATCCTCAACAAAAAATCCGGCTTGCTCGGAATTTCCGGTGTCTCCAGCGATGCGCGGGATGTTGTAGAAGCAATGGACGCTGGAAATGAACGTGCTGCACTCGCCTGTCATATGCTACGCTACCAAATTAAAAAGTACATCGGCGCCTATACCGCCGCAATGGGCGGATTAGATGCGGTCATCTTCACTGGTGGCATGGGCGAAAATTCGCCGGATCTCCGCGAGGAGGTTTGTGAGGGAATGGGCTATTTCGGCATCGACCTGGATTTGGAGAAAAATAAAGGACTGCGCGGCAAGGAAACCAACCTGACTATGCCAGGCGCGAGAACTCAGGTTTGGCTGATCCCCACCAATGAGGAGCTTATGATCGCGCAGGATGCCTATAATATCTACCTGCAAAAACAAAAAGGATAACC
>CAJUJI010000109.1 GCA_910586875.1 uncultured Anaerotruncus sp.
TCAACGACTGCACAAACAAAAGCGTCTCAGACAGGACGCTTGGCCCTTTTGCCCTGAACTTCGTCGCCAACCTTATCCGGGCCTCCAACTCCTTCGGCAAAAGCACCTCCATCGAGACGCTGGAGAAAAAGCTCCTGCGGGGGGATATGTTCTCACAGGTGGACCACATCGAACGTCCCGGTCTCGAAGAGCTTTACAACCATCTCAGGAGCGGTTTTGACCCGCTGGCCTTTGAGACCCGCACCGTGGACGCCGCTGAGTCCGGCGCCGCCATTCAGGAGCGTGACCTGCTGCTCTCAGAAAAGCGCAGGCTGGAAAGGGCGCTGAACCGGCTGAAGTCGCTCTTCCTATACGGCGAGGAGGCGATGGCTGAGAAAGACTATCTGGTGGAGCGCAAGCAACTCATGGACGCTCTGGAGGAAAAGGACGCCCGGCTCGAAGAGCTGGAAGCCGAGGTCGCATCCTCCATCACCATGTCCGATGAGGAGTTCATGGCGAAGGCCAGCTACTTCATCCTGAGCCAGCAGCTTCAGGACAAACGCTTCGTGAACTACGAGAAATTCATCCGCAAAATCGACCCGCAAATCGTCAAAGATTTTCTCAACTCCGTCGTGACAAACTTTTGTATAAAAAACGGGCTTACCACCTCGATTCTCTTCAAAAACGGCGTCGAGGTCCGATTTTCTTACAAAGCTCAGGAATGAGAAAAAAGCCCGGAAACCGCATGGTTTCTGGGCTTTTCAGCGTCTTGCTCTTGATTCAATTTTCCGTCATAAGACAAGCATCGCATCGCCAAACGAGAAAAACCGATAACGCTGCTCAATCGCAATTTTATAAGCATTCATAATGTTGTCATATCCGGCCAGCGCGCAAACCAGCATAATCAGCGTGCTTTCCGGCAGATGAAAATTGGTGATCATCCCGTCAAGCACCTTGAACGGATAGCCGGGATAGATGAAAATGCTGGTGTCTCCATCGTCCTCGCGGATTTCTCCCAATTTCGTTGCGACCGATTCCAGCGTGCGGCAGCTGGTGGTACCGACCGCAATTACCCGATTGCCTCTGCGTTTGGTTTCGTTGATCACCTGTGCCGTCTCTTTTGGGAGGTAATAATGCTCCGAGTGCATGTGATGCTCGGTAATTTCCTCTACCTTAACAGGACGAAAGGTTCCTAACCCCACATGCAGGATTACATTGACAACATTGATTCCTTTTTCCCGCAGGCGGTTAAGCAGCTCATTGGTAAAATGTAGCCCTGCGGTTGGCGCAGCAGCGGAGCCTGGTTGTTTAGAATAAACCGTTTGATAGCGTTCCTGGTCCTTGAGCGCCGCGGTGATATACGGCGGAAGCGGCATACTGCCAATCTGCTCTAAGATTGGATAGATGCTCTCCCCTTCATATTCCATGTGAACCAGACGGTTTCCGCCCTCCACAACCTCCAACACCTCGGCATGAAGCAACCCCTCACCAAACGAGAACCGCGCGCCAACCTGCGCCCGCTTGCCGGGCTTTACCATAACCTCCCAAACGTCATGCTCCTTCTGGTCGAGCAGCAAAAACTGCATCGCGCCCAGTGTATGTTCCTTGACACCGAAGATGCGCGCCGGAATCACACGGGAGGTATTCACTACCAGCGTATCCCCTGGGTTCAGATAGTCGATGATGTCGTAAAAATGGCGGTGCTCCACCGCACCGGTAGCGGGGTCCAGGTGCATCAAGCGTGAGTGATCACGCGGCTCGATTGGCGTTTGTGCAATCAGCTCCTGTGGCATATCGAAAAAAAAGTCGGATTTCTTCATAACTTCCTCCTAATATCTATGCAATTCACTGAATTTCCTAACAATATTGACATACACCACCAGGAATGCTAATATAACTTTAGTAAGCCAAAACCGGTAGAGGCGCGTCTTTCATAAAACATGGGGCCAGGCTGCCAGGGTCCGCTAGAAAGCCCACATGCAAGGGAAAGACGCCGAAGAAAAATGCGGCGATTCCTGGCAGGTATTTTTCTGGGGGCATTGCCGAACAGGGATGTCACTGTCATCATGCAATTGATGGAGCGCTATTGGATGGCACAGTCTGCGGAAAATTCGCCAGGCTTTGCGCCGCAATAATGATTCTATTATATTGCAAGCAGCACCGGTTTTCAACCGGTTTTTTTATTATCTAGCATAATATAGCAAATAGAAAGGAATGTTTGGAAGATGAAAACCTATCATGTGGGGGTTGTTGGTGCAACAGGAATGGTTGGACAGCGATTTATTTCGCTGTTGGAGAATCACCCATGGTTTGAGCTGACGGTGGTTGCGGCGTCTCCGCGTTCGGCTGGCAAAACCTATGAACAGGCGGTCGGCAATCGCTGGGCGATGTCCACCCCCATCCCCGAGGCGGTCAAGAAGATGGTGGTGCTTGATGCCTCCAAAGTGGAGGAGGTTGCCGCTAAGGTTGATTTTATTTTCTGTGCAGTGGACATGAAAAAGGAGGAGATTCGCGCATTGGAGGAGGCATACGCTAAGGCGGAATGCCCTGTTGTTTCAAACAATTCCGCCCATCGCTTTACCACTGATGTCCCGATGATTATTCCAGAAATCAATGATACACACACCGATATCATCCCAGCCCAGCGGGCGCGTTTGGGAACCAAGCGCGGTTTTATTGCGGTGAAATCCAACTGCTCGCTGCAAAGCTATGTCCCTGCGCTGCATCCGCTGCGGGAGGAATTTGGCGTTGAAAAGGCGTTGGTCTGCACCTATCAAGCGATTTCTGGCGCTGGCAAAACCTTTGAAAGCTGGCCGGAGATGCTGGACAATGTAATTCCCTACATCGGCGGCGAGGAAGAAAAAAGTGAGAAGGAGCCACAAAAAATCTGGGGCACCATCGAAAACGGCGAAATTGTGCCGGTAAGCACACCTGCCATCACGGCGCAATGTTTGCGTGTCCCCTGCTCCGACGGGCATATGGCAGCTGTATTCGTCAGCTTCCGTAAAAAGCCAACCATTGAACAGATCAAAGAAAAGTGGGCGTCATTTGCCGGCGCTGCGCAAGAGCTTCAGCTTCCCAGCGCGCCAAAACAGTTCCTACACTATTTTGAGGAACCCGACCGCCCGCAAACGAAACTGGACCGGATGCTCGAAAACGGGATGGCAGTTTCGATTGGCCGTCTGCGTGAAGATACGCAATATGATTATAAGTTTGTTTGCCTCTCCCATAATACGCTGCGCGGCGCGGCTGGCGGCGGTGTGCTGCTGGCGGAACTGTTGGCGGCGAAGGGCTATCTGGATTAAGTGACAGAAAGGACTTGAGTGGATGAAAAAGACAGTTTTTACTGGCGCGGGGGTCGCCATCATCACCCCCATGTATGAGGATTTGTCGGTAAATTGGGAGGAACTGGGACGCATCATTGATCACCAGATTGCAAATGGAACCGATGCAATTGTAATCGCCGGAACCACCGGCGAAGCCTCCACCTATACCGACGAAGAGCATGTGGAATCCATCCGTTATACGGTCGAGCATGTCGCAGGACGCGTACCGGTCGTAGCGGGCGCGGGCAGCAATGACACCGCCTATGCGGTATGGCTTTCACAGGAGGCTAAAAAAGCTGGCGCAGATGCACTGCTGCATGTAACCCCCTATTACAACAAAACCTCTCAGGCGGGGCTGGTCCGGCATTTTACCACCATCGCAGATGCAACCGACCTGCCGGTCATTTTATATGATGTACCAAGCCGCACAGGTATGAGTATCCAGCCAAAAACCTATCTGGAACTTTCTAAACACCCGAACATCGTCGCGGTTAAGGAAGCCAGCGGCAACCTTTCCGCAATTGCGCAAACCCGTGCACTTTGTGGGGACGCACTGGATATCTACTCTGGCAATGATGACCAGATTGTTCCTATTCTTTCATTAGGCGGTAAAGGGGTCATTTCGGTACTTTCCAATGTGATGCCGCAGCAGGCGCACGATATTTGCCAGCTGTATTTTGATGGCAAGGTACAGGAAAGCGCAACGCTCCAGCTCAAGTTGTTAGGTCTGATTAACGCATTGTTCTGTGATGTCAACCCCATTCCGGTCAAGGCAGCTATGAATCTGCTGGGTTGGAAGGCAGGGGCTTGCCGGCTGCCGTTGGTCGATTTGAGCACAGAACATCTCGCGCTGCTCAAACAAGAAATGCAGTCTGCGGGCTTGCTTTAAGCGCATACAGGAGGTTGAAATGAAAAGGATTTTGCTCTCAGGCTGTAATGGAAAAATGGGGCGCAACATTGCTGCCTGCGTCCGTGAACGCAATGACTGCACCATCGTTGCGGGAATCGATATAAGCGGTACGGTGCTGGATGCGTTTCCGGTATTCACCTCCCCTGCTGAATGTTCGGTGGAGGCTGATGTGATAATCGATTTTTCCCATCCAAACGCGCTCTCTACGTTGTTGGACTATGCGATTCTACACAAGCTTCCAGCAGTGATCGCGACTACCGGCCTTTCCAGCAGCCAAATCGACGCCATCCACGCCGCCGCTGAAAAGATTCCGGTGTTCTTCACCGCGAATATGTCATTGGGGGTCAATTTGCTTGCAGAGCTGGCGAAAAAAGCGGCTGCTGTATTGGGGGATCAATTCGACATTGAGATTATCGAAAAGCACCATAACCAGAAAATTGATGCGCCCAGCGGAACGGCTTTGATGCTGGCGGATGCAATTTCCAGCGTGCTTTTAGAGCCTCCTGCCTATGTCTACGACCGTCATGCAGTGCGTAAGAAACGCAGCAAAAATGAAATTGGCATCCACGCGGTGCGCGGTGGTACGATTGTCGGTGAGCATGAAATTTTATTCGCTGGGCATGATGAAACAATCACCATTTCCCACACAGCTGCCAGTAAAGGGGTTTTTGCAACTGGCAGTATCAATGCGGCGATGTTCCTGTGTGAAAAAGAAAAAGGGCTGTATCACATGGGTGACCTTGTTTAACGACCTTGCAATATGCAAAATGTGTAAACGCTAAAAAAGGGAGGCTTTTATCCTGTAAAAAGCCTCCCGAAGTATAAAAAAATTTTCAAAGAAAGGAAGCGTTTTTCATGAATGGTGTTTCAAAAATAACCATCTGTGAAGAGGTGGCCCTGGTGACCTTTTGCAATATCCAAAATGACCTGCGGTTAACCGCAGAAATTTTTTCGAAATTTGCAAAGTCCGGTATTAACATTGACATGATCTGCCAAACAGCTCCCAAAGGCCAACAGATCGACCTTTCCTTTACCCTGTCCTCGAACAGATTGGTGGACGCGCTAGCCGTTGCAAAAAAATTCCAGGAAACCCATCCTGGATTAACCCCGATGGTAAGCAGCGGGAATGCAAAAATTCAGCTCTATGGTGAGGAAATGCGCGAAATGAATGGAGTTGCCGCCGCTGCAATTTCTGCGCTTTCCCAGACAGGCGTTGAGTTGACCCTTGTCACCACCAGCGAGGTGGACATTTCCCTGTTGATTGCACAAGCGCATCTGCTGGAAGCACATGACGCTTTGGAAAAAACCTTTGGGGTTTGCGCCAGTTATGAACTTTCGTCCTCCCCAAAGAACATGAACAGCTGGCAGCGGATCGAGCCGTTGTAAAGCTTGCGGCGCCGCTTTGCAGTCCGCCCGAAAAATTCCTCAAAGCTTTCGTGTGGACTAATGATATAGTAGCTTAAATCTGCCGCAGGCTGGAACCGCTCCCCCATTTGGTGATAAAGAGCCTCGGCTTGTTCTACCTCCAGCATCCGCTCGCCATAAGGCGGATTTGTCAGCACAATTCCTGCATTTGCTTCAAAGTCTGCAAGCGGTGCTTTTTTCGCTTTAATGCGGGTAGCAACCCCTGCTTTGACTGCGTTCTCCTGGGTGAGACGGACCGCCTCAGGGTCGATATCCGAGGCATATGCCAAAAATGCTGCGTCTTTGCGTACCTGTGCAATCGCCTCGCTGCGCACCTGGTGAAAAATATCATTCTGAAAGCAGCTCCAACTCTGTGCGGAGAATCGCCGCCGGATGCCAGGTGCGATGTTCAGCGCCTTCAAAGCAGCCTCTATCATCAGCGTACCAGAACCACACATCGGATCCAATACCACGCTATCCTGCCGCACTCTGGCAAGGTCCACAATTCCAGCCGCCAGTGTCTCCTTAATTGGTGCAGCATTGGCGTTGGAGCGATAGCCGCGTTTGTGCAGTCCTGCTCCGGAGGTATCTAACAATAGCAGCACATTGTCTTTTAAAATGAGGCATTGTATCCGGCAGAGCGCATCTGTTTCAGAAAAGGTTCGTTGATGATAAATTCCTTCAAGACGGTGCACAACCGCTCGCTTGATAATCTTCTGACAATCCGGAACGCTAAATAGTTTGGAGCTGAGCGAGGCACATTTTACCGGAAAGCGATCCTCACGTCCGATAAATCGCTCCCAAGGCAGTGCTGCGGTTTGGTCAAACAGTTCGGTAAAGCTTTCCGCACGAAATTCTCCCATCACAACCCCAACCCGCTCGGCGGTGCGCAACCAAAGGTTTGCTTTTGCTATCATAGAGAGCCCACCTTCAAAAAAGACACGCCCATTGGTCGCTTGGACATTTTCGCCGCCCAGCTTTTTTACCTCAAAAGACAGCACACTTTCCAATCCAAACATGCAAGGACAGCACAGTTTTATTTTTTCACTCATATTTAAAATCCTCTCCGCATTCTTAATAAGATTACACTTGTCCTGGAAATAGTATAACAGAAATTCCCACATAACACAATAAACAACCGCCGACATAGTCGGCGGTTTTATTTATGCAAAACCCACTGCTACTAGATGCCATTGTAATAGCAAATATGGTCTGGGCATACTTCTACTTCTACTTCTATAATTGCCACTCCCTTCCATCCACTTTCCGCTTTCTTTTCTCCAAAAAATATCTTTCTCCTATACTTCGGCACAAATACTATGTGATATTTACAATTCCAGATTGTGCATGCTAAACCATTCTTGTCGTTCACTTTTGAATATCCTCCTCTTGGTGTTCTTTTGCAGTTGCCAGACCGCAATTCTATCTTACATCAAAAGGAGTTTTTGTCTGTTGTATCCCTAAAGCCTTTTTTGCAGCACCATATTTTACAGGAACATTGGTGTGCCAGGTCCGATATCCAGTTTAAATACAAACCAGATAAACAGCTGAATCAGCAAGCTAATCATATAAACAATTGAGTATGGCATACATAGCGCGATAATGGTTCCGATACCCACCTTGCGATCCGGGTCCGGATTATACATGCTAAGCAACCCCATCGCTACTGGTACATAATAGTCAAGCGGAGAGATAATATTGGTGCAGGTGTCCGCGATACGATAGGTTACCTGGGTCATCGCTGGCGAGAAGCCAATCCGTGCGAACATCGGTACAAAAATTGGCGCAAGGATCAGCCATTTTGCAGAGCCACTGGTTACGAAAATATTGACAATCGTACAAACTGCAACGAAACAGAGCAATAGCGGATAGCCAGAGAAGTTCATTGCCTCTAGTGCCTGACCACCCAGAACACCGACAATCGTAGAAATATTACTCATGTTAAACAACTGGATGAAGATAGATGCCGGCAATGCAATTACGATAAAGCCTAACGCGCCTGCAACACCCTTCTGCATGTATTTGGGAACATCATCCAGGGTTTTGATGCTGCCAGAGCCTTTGCCGTAGGCAATTGCCAGGAAGAAGAAAAAGAAGAACAGAATTGCTACAACACTGCTGAGCAGTGGAGAACGCGGTAACAGTCCGCCCTCATCGTTGCGGAATACAGAGTTTTTCGGGATGATTGCGATAATCAGTGCTGCAAAATAAACCAGTGAAACGATACCACAATAGCGCAAGCCGCGCTCCTCGTCAGCGGTCAACTTCTGTTTTTCCAAATCCGCGGTATCTTGGCTGTGTCCCTTCATGCCCAGCTTTGGGGTGATGTAGAATTTCGTTACCAAAACGGTTCCTGCCACGATAACCAAACAGGAGGCGCACATAAAGAAATAGTTCATCATTGGGTGTACCGGTGCATCAATTCCAAGCGCCGCCGATTCAGTGATACCTGACAATAACGCATCTGTACCACCAATGAACACATTTGCAGTAAAACCGCCTTCCGCCGCAGCATAACCTGCGATAATACCAATCCACGGATTTAATCCCATCGAATGGAAAATTGCACCTGCTACCGATGGCACGATAACGATACCCGCATCGGATGCAAGGTTTGCGTTAACGCCTACAAACGCGATGACGAAAATCAGCAGAGACTCAGGCGCACCCAAAATCGTTTTACGGATGAGTGCGGAAAGCATACCAGTCTGCTCAAGCATACCAACGCCCAGCATCATAATCATGACCAATCCCAGCGGTGCAAAGCTTGCATAGATGGTGGTAAAATTGGTCAAAACCGACTGAATACTTTCCTTGCTGAGCAGGTTGGTAACATGAGCAACCACCTCGGTAGGAGCTTCACTAGCGCTTCTTGCCGCCTGCATATAAGTGACCTCTACCCCACTGGTTGACAAAATCACTGACAGTACAATTACAATTCCGGATAGCAGCACAAACAACCAAAATGGATGTGGAAGCTTGTTACCTACCCATTCAATCCCGTCTATAAACCGGTCAAATCCCTTCTTCTTTTCTGTCATTCTCTCGTTCCTCCTTCAAATCTTTTACCAGCTTGCTGGATTAGCTTCACAAACAGCTCTACACCAGGCAGTAGCGCGTCCTCATCAAAATTGAATGCGCGATTGTGGAAGCTCGCTGCAAAATCTGCCCCCAATCCGATATAGGTGGCTATACCGCCATGCTCCTGCACCCGCCGCATCATGTCAGAAGCATCATCAGTACCACCCACACTACCTACCGGGTAAAACTCAGTATACCAAGGGATTTCGTGTGCCGCCTCCATGACCATTTCGATGGCAGCGTCATCCGATTGCCCTGATAAGGTTTTACCGATTACCTGGATTTCGCATTCCAGCTGGTACATATCCGCTGCACCGCGCACAACCGAAAGCATCTTTTGTTCCGCGTAGGTAGCGATGGCATCGTTCTCTCCGCGCACCTCCAGTTCCATATGTGCTTCCGGCGCAATGGTATTTCGCCCTACGCCAGCGTGCAACACGCCGACATTAACCCGCATCATTCCCTCGCAATGGGGCGCTATCGCATGGACATTTAACGCAGCATTACAAGCGGCCAACAGTGCGTTTTTCCCGTTGTTGGGATCGCCACAGGGATGTGCAGCCTTTCCTATGTAGGATACATTATAGCGGCGGCTATCTAAAAAATCTCGCGCGCCGCCCATAATCGCATGGGAACCTAGCGGCTTTCCATCCAATGTGGACAACCCCATATGTGGTGCAAAAAAGTAATCCACATCATCCAGCAGTCCGCGCTCTACCATGCCGCGTGCGCCTCCTCCCCCTTCCTCGGAGGGCTGGAATATGAATTTTATTTTCCCACAAAGTTCATCCTGCATTTCCGCTAATACTTCTGCAAGCACCAGCCCAATCGCAGTATGTCCATCGTGGCCGCAAGCGTGTGTACAGTTGTGATTGATCGATGAAAAACCATTTGCACAAGGGAAA
Source organism: uncultured Anaerotruncus sp. (assembly GCA_910586875.1). Classification (GTDB taxonomy): domain Bacteria; phylum Bacillota; class Clostridia; order Oscillospirales; family Ruminococcaceae; genus Anaerotruncus. The sequence goes on from CAJUJI010000109.1 coordinate 9,606, forward strand.
TGCGTATCTGCATTTTCCTCGTCAATGGGCAGTGCATCCATATCAAAACGCATTGCGACAACCGGCCCTGGGCGTCCAGTATCCAAAATTCCCACTGCACCAGTGTAACCTTCTGTACGTTCAAGCAGTTCCTGGTTCGCCCCTTGTTCTTTTGCACGGGCCATTTCCTGCGCAAGTGTCTGCTCATCTGGGAAGCTGAACTGCATCCCTGGCACGGTAGTTTCCTTTCCTAGCAAAACCGGTATTCCGAGCGCCTGCAAGCGCTGTGCGACCTTACAGGTTGTGCGAAATTCGGTCCATTTTACCTCTGCATATTTGTGAAAATCCCGACGCAATTCCCGCAATTCCTGTTCTAGCTTTTCGGCATTTTGCAGCAAATTTTCCCACCCCTCTTTCCTTATCTATAAAATAAACAATAAAAT
>CAJUJI010000110.1 GCA_910586875.1 uncultured Anaerotruncus sp.
GAGCAGCGAGGAGTTATAGGAGTTTCGGACGGGAGCCGAAACTCCTGCGCACCCGCGAGGAGCTATAGGAGTTTCGGACGGCCGAAACTCCTGCGCATCAGCCTGCTGGTAGGCAGCAAAAAGAAAAAGAGGAATCGTATGTTTGAGGTTTTACTATTCATGATTGTAGGGATGTTACTGGGGCTAAAGGTATTTCCCGAGCGACTCCAAAAATATAATAGTTGGCTGCAAACGGTAGTTGTTTGTGTGCTGATCTTTCTGATGGGAGTAGGTCTGGGCAAAAGCCCGACCTTTTTTGCAGATTTGGCAAGTGTTGGCGGTAAGGCGCTCATTTTTGCGGTGCTGCCTGCATTGCTATCGATCGTTTGTGTGTATTTGCTTACCCGTTACCTATTTAAAGGGGAGGAAAAGGAATGATCCTGCTGGCAGTTATCAGCCTTTTGCTGGGTATTTTCTGCGGTGGCTGGCTGTTTTCCCCCGAACTTTCCGCCCAAATGGGGGGCTGGTCTGGCTATGCGCTGAATCTGCTGAGTATCTCGGTTGGCATCAGTGTTGGCGCGAACAAGACCATTTTGCGGCATATGCGCGAAAACAGCAAGCTGGTGCTGGTTATCCCAGCAGGTGTTATTGTCAGCTCGCTTGTGGGTGGCGCATTGTGTGGGCTGTTGGTTGGAGAGCCAATAAATCTGGGAATGGCGATTGCCGCAGGGCTGGGTTGGTATAGTTTGTCCGGTGTTATGCTTACCGAGCTGGCCGGCGCTCAGGCAGGAACGCTAACCTTTCTTGCAAATGTATTTCGGGAAATTTTCTCCTTTTTAGTGATTCCTATGGTTTCCCGCCATCTGAATGGCTATGCTGCGATCGCGTCAGCTGCCGCTACCAGTGAGGATACCACCTTACCAATGATTATGCGCTGCACCAACGAGCAAACCGCGGTAATCTCGGTGCTGAATGGGGTGCTTTGTTCCCTTGCCGTACCCTTTCTAATTCAGTTTTCCTTTTATTTGGGTTAAGAAGATGCCTGAAAAATGAAAAGCTGCCAGCATTCTGCTGGCAGCTTTTTTAACCGCGTGCTTTTAGCCGCGCATATTTTTCACGGGTCGCAATCCCTCCGCGGATGTGCCGCTCGGATTTGTTGCGTTCCAATACTTCCTTTACCTGTGCAAAAATTGTAGGATTGAGTTTTTTTAAACGTTCGGTTACATCTTTATGTACAGTTGATTTTGAAATATGAAATTCCTTTGCAGTTGCCCGCACGGTGGTATTATGTTCAATGATGTAGTGGGCAAAAACGATCGCCCGTTCCTCTGGCAAGCCCTTCAAAACCTAACCTCCCCTGCAAATTCTGTCTATGCAAAGTATATGAGGGCTTTTCTTTTCGCAGAACGCCCGATCATGCAAAAACAGCAGGAGAAGGCAATTTGGGCATGAAAACCGTCGGCCAAAACAAACGCATACCTGGCAACAAGCAGGTATGCGTTTATACAAAAAGTATTCTTTCAGAGGGGCCCTGGAGGGGATGTTGTCAATGCAGTCAGTCCCAGTCGCCACTGAGGATTTTGTCCCAAGCGGTATCCCAGGCAAAATCCCAGGTAGCGTCCCAATTTTCGTCGAGGGGGGCGTGTTCGGCAAATTTCTCCAACTCAGATTCATCGAAATCCGGTGTTTCCTCAAAAAAATCGTCAACCTCTGCTTGGGTCATGTAGGAGACGCTTTCGATTGTACCAGCTTTATCCCTTTGGATGCGCAATGCAACCGTTCCTTTTGGATCGGTTTGCAGTGTGACAAGCGATTGGTTTTCTCGTTGATCCAATAGGATGCTCAGTCGTTCCCCTTTATAATAATAGGCGGTGCCCTCGTGGGTGATCCCAAGCGCGCGGTATTCTTCATCACGCCGGTTTTCCTGCACGATTTTGAGTGCTTCCAGCTCGCGCTCCTTGCCCAGCTTATTCAATAGTACGCTTTGAAAATTTATGCGCTGGTCCTGTGCCGCTAAATCCAAAAATTGGTTGAGCTGTTTGGCGCTCATGCTCTCAGCAGCGATCGAAAAGAAGGTGAGATTTTTGTCATCATAAGCTTTTTGCGCATAATACATAAAAAGCGGATCGTCCGGCTTTAGCTGTTTTAGGCTGACATTGAAAAAATCGAGTCTCTGATCTTGATAAATTTGATCTAAATAGCGCCGTTGAGAGCTGCTGTCCAATTGGGCGAAAACAGCCGCAAATTGTGCAATGCTGCCATTCTCATAATAGTATTCTGCTGTTAAAGCGTCAGGCTTACTGTCACCAATATAACCAACATAAAACACCAACGGCCATTCAACCGGATGTTCTGAAGATGCTTTTTCCATCCTCAACCGGGCGAGCAAATTGGTTAACGCCTCCAAAGCGGCAGGATCGTTTTGGTAGGATTTACAACCGTCATCAAATAGAACATTCATGACCCTCCCATCCGGTAAGGTCAGATTTGTGCTGGCATAGGTGCCAGAGATGGATTCCTGCTTCACATTCCAACCGATCTCAAATAGGTAGGGGGGCTGATAGAATGCCTCCCGCGTATAAATCCAGTTTTTCATTGCTGCGGGGCGGGTCACAGGCAGGCCGGTATAAGCGCCGGCAACGGTTGCGCCCACCGTCAGAAGAATTGCGAATACCACCGATAGGATGGCAGCTGTGCGGGAAATCTTATGAAACTTCATGATAGCATTCAACCTTTCTTTTAACAGTGCTGCGCTTTCATTCAGCATGACCGATGCAGGCGCACTTTTATAGGTTCCGCTGTTGCCCATTGCGTGTAGCAGCGTATCCCCATAAACGCGCCGTTGGGCCGTGTCCAACGTTTGCAGCACTGCCTCATCACAGGAAAGCTCACAAACACGGCTGATCTCTCGGTTCATCCAATAGACCAGCGGATTAAACCAATGCACACAGAGAACAAGCTGTACCAACCATTTATAAAATAGATCCCGCCGTTTGTAATGGGTCAGTTCATGCAGAATGGTGTACTGAAAATCTGCGTCTGGCAGACTGGCGGTTGGCAGAACGATACAGGGGCAAAAGAAGCCATACAGCAGCGGTGAGGAAATCAGAGGGTTGATCGAGAGCTCGAGCGGCCGTTTCACGCCAGCTTGTGCGCTGAGCTGCGCCAGCCGGTCAAGCAGTGCGATGTCAGAGACCTCCTCACAGCTTGCGCGCAGATAGTTGATAAAGCTTTGATAAATGGTGATTTTCCGCAGCAGCAGTCCCGCCGCAACCGCTAACCACAGCAGTCCCAAATGGGACAGCATGGATGGAGGACTTTTGTGGGCATCGCCGGCGGCAGGCGGGGAGGACGGCGCTGGCGAGGTAGAGATAGCCAGCGCCTCCTCATCCGGCAGCGGGGCAGCCGCCTGCACAGCCGATGTTTGCGGTGCAGTGCGCAGCTCTGCTTGTGTAAACAGCAATCCGACAGCGCTAACCGGTGGGGTGAACGGCAGCAGCAGACGGGCGATGACCACCAGCCAAATATAATATTGCCACCGCTTGCTGAGCCGGTGCTGCACCAGCGGCTTGCAGAGCAACAGGGTCAGGATAAGCAGCGAGCCGGAAACGGATAGAGAAAGTATAAGCTTGAAAAGGCTGTTCATTTCTCCTCACTCCCGTCTGCCCAAAAGCGTTTTAGCTCCTCGTAGTCCTCTGCGGAGAGCAGCTCCCGTTGAATCAGTGTTGAAACCAGCCCTTTTGCGCTGCCCTCGTACAGCTTGTTCAGAAAGGTTTGGGTTTGTGCCGCTTGATAGTCCGCCTCCGAAACAAGCGCGGTATATTCATTGCGGCGGCCGATTTTGTTGGTCTTTAAAAGCCCCTTCTCCACCAGACGGGACAATAGCGTAATGATGGTGTTCTTTTGCCAGGTGCGGCCGGTTTGCACCAACGCTTCCATAATCTGGGCGTAAAGCGCCTGGCCGCCGTTTGCCCATACAATTTTCATCAGCTCTAGCTCGGAATCGGAAACCTGTGGAATCATTGGACTGCCCCCTTTTGATAAGATAACAGATTGTCGTCCTATCAAAAGGATAACATGTTGTAGGCTAATTGTCAAGCCTTGCGATGATATTCCGAAATAACCAGTCCGATTAAGGTCAGCGCAATGCCGCCAATTGCGGCAGAGGTGATGGTCTCGCGCAGGATGAGCGCAGAGGTGATGGTTGTGATGACCGGAATCATATAGATATAGACGCTTGTCCGTACCGCGCCAAGGGTATGTACAGCAAAATTCCAGGTGACGAAGCCGAGCGCGGAGGCACCTACACTCAGAAAAAGAAAGTTCAGCAGAATGTCTGGCGCGGCAAATTGTGTGAGCTGCACCGAAAAGCCGAAGCTGGAAAGCGCCGGCAGCATCCATACAATGCCATAAAAAAAGGTGCGTCTGGTCACCTGAATGAGCGGATAGCCGTATTCGCCGAGCTTTTTGGTGAGGGTGGAATAAATTGCCCAGATGATCGCTGCCCCACCCGCGAGCAGGTCGCCCTTGAGCATCAGTGTGACCCCCTTACCGCCGAAGCTGATCAGATAAATTCCCACCATAGCGACCGCAAACCCTAAAAGAAACCAACCGTTTGGCCGCTTTTCGCCCAAAAACAGACAGCCGCATACCGCTGTAAAAAACGGGGCGATGGAGATGATCACCCCTACATTGGAGGCGAGCGTATAGGTCAATGCGATATTTTCCAGCAGATAATACAGTGTAATGCCGCTGAACCCTGCCGCCGCAAAAACAAGCTCCTGTTTGCGTTCCCGCAGCGTCAGCCGCCGCGGACAAAGCAGCCAGAGGGTGGCATAACCGATTAAAAAGCGGATGAATAGAATTTCTACCGGCTGAAAACTGCGCAACAGCACCTTGGTGGCGATGAAGGTGGTTCCCCAAACGAATGTGGTCAAAAGTGCGGCAAGATGCCCGAAGGTCAACGGACGATTCACAAGCAATACCCCCATACAAGCTTTTTTGCCATTTTAGCACAAAATAGCACGGCTGTCTTGTGCGGGGGAGCTGTTTTAACGGGAGGAAATCGCTCATTTTGGCTTCAAAAGGGCATAAAATGCCGGATTACTGGCGATAATGGCTAAAAGAAGGTAGAAACTTTTTCGATATTTCAGTAGGAAACCCACTAGGCAATGGCAATTTCATCCGCTATAATAGACAATAGAATTACAAGATGTCTATAAATGAAGAAGAACTGCGATGTAAGCAGAAAAAAGAGGAGAAGAAAATGAAAACAATATTTCGTATCGCACTTGCGTTGGCGATGGTGCTTGTGATGTCCTGTGTGGCATTTGCGGCAGAACCCGATTACATGGACAAAGATGAGATTGAAACGATGATTGACCAGCTTGCAGTATTCACTGGTTCCGCAAGCCGTGTGCAGATCGGGCAATTTGCACGGGATGGAGACGGTGAAGAATTATCTTATGACGGAGACCGCGTTCGCTCGGACGAGGATTTTTATGTTGCGATTCCGCCGTTGCAAGATAACCCCATTTTTGCGGATAAGAGCTGCTTTAAGGTGAAGTTCGAAAAAGAGGACAATGGTGCCCGCATCCGTTACGCACTGATTACCGAAAAGATTTTTGACGAGGACGCAGGCCGCAAGGTTGCATTCCGCTTCATTCTCGCAGAGGATTATACCGATGAGGAATTTAAGGTAACCGGCACCGCGATTTTTACTGCGAAAAAGGATATTGGTGTTATAGAGGGTGCAAATACAATTTTGCTTCCCAATGGTGAAGCCCTTTCTGAAAAGCATGTTGCTACCCATGGCTTTGAGGTTTATGAGGAAGGCAGAGCTGGAGAATATACAAAGGGCGTTATTAAGAAGGGCACTAAGCTGAAAATTCCGATTTCCTTCTGGGTCAAAAATGAGAAGATCGACGGCGATTATGATGATATGGCCGGCAATGGCGGCACGGTTGTGAAGCCGACCAAGAACGAGGAGCATGAGGCGATCTGGGAAGACGAGAACAACACCCTTGCGACTGTACGGATGAATGCTGACAGCGATGTGAAGGTTTATTATCCGAAGCTGTCCACCCGTTGGTATCCGCAGCTGCCGTTCACCGAGGCGTTCAGCAACCAGGATGCGTTTATTTATAACTTTATGGGCAACCCTGTGCTGTCCTCCACCTCGCGTGCAACCCTTGAGCTGCGCAATCCGTATGTGGATGACGAGGGCGAGCTGACCCTTGCGCCAGAGGATGTGATCATCTACCAGGTGAAGAATGGACAGCTGACAGACGTTTCCGAACAGTTTACTGCAACCGAAAATGAGGAAGGCGAACCGGTATTCTCGATTCGCACCCGTGAGCTGGGGATCTATGTGTTTGCAGAACAAGCGATTGGCTAAAATTTTCTATGCGCAATTACGCAGTAAAAAAGTCCCGAAAGGGACTTTTTTTTGTTGTTTGAGGGTGGTAGGATGCAAATATATCACAGCTAGCATCGGCAAAAATGGCTCTGTTTTACATAATTAACGGGATTTTTGGCGAAAATTAAGCATTTAATGCAAAAAGCAGTTGCAACATTTTCTTTAATATGGTATAGTTGTATAAAGAACGTTTATTTAAGTTTGCGGCTATTCAGGCGCACAAAGCTTCCCTTGACCGTTTTGTGCTGATCGTGCCAGAAAATGAAAAATTCATCATAGAAAAGAGTGAGCCTTTATGCAGATGCAAACAGCAAGCAATCATCTCCTGATCCAAACTCAGTTTGGACAATTGAGGGGCGTTACCGAACAGGATGCCCTTTGCTGGCTTGGGATTCCTTATGCCGCCCCTCCGGTCGGCGCGCTGCGCTGGCATTCACCACAGGACCCTGCCTCATGGGAGGGGGTGCGAGATGCTGACCAGTACGGTCCTGTATCTGTCCAGCTTTGTGATGGACAGGTAATCGGCAGCGAGGATTGCCTTTATCTGAATGTGTTCCGGCCGCTGCACGAGGGAAAGAACCTTCCGGTTTTTTTCTTTATCCATGGCGGTAATAACCAAACCGATTCTGGACAACTGATGAATGGTCCATTGATGGCAAAAGCGCTGGATGCTGTGGTTGTTACAATCAATCTGCGGCTGAATGCGCTGGGCTGGCTGAACATCCCCGCAATTAAAACAGGGGATCCGCTGGAGGACTCCGGCAACTTTGGCCTGCTGGATATCCGCAAAGCGCTGGATTGGGTACAACATAACATCGCAGCGTTCGGAGGAGATGCTGAAAATATTACCGTTTGCGGCTATTCCTCTGGTGCACGTGACCTTTTGTGCATGTTGATATCGCCGCTTTTCCGCAATTGTTTTTGCCGTGCGATCACCTTCAGCGGTGGCTTCACCGTTACCGAGCCAAAACGGGGCGCGGAAATCTCTACGCGGGCATTGGCCGCGTTGGTGCTCCAGGATGGAAAAGCAGAGGATGAAGCCGCTGCCATCGCCTGGCTGAACAGCGCCACAGATGAGGTGCGCGATTATCTAATGGCACTGCCTGCCCAGCGGTTCGGGAATTTGATGTCCGGCGCTGCAATTCGCATGTCGGTGTTCCCGCATCTGTTTGCGGATGGTGTAACCATCCCTGCCGACGGTTTTGCTGCGCTTGCCCGCGGTGAGGTGACACAGGTGCCTATGCTGGTGCTGAGCGGTGGCGGAGAGTTCACCCTTCCCGCCAACAATGACCCGCTGTTTAAAGACGCCGATTTTACCGACCCAGAGGTAATAGAGGAATATCACTTTACCACACATTACGGCAACATACTATTTGGTTATGTGAATGCCGAACAAACGGCAGAAGCATTCACCGCCCTGCCAGGTCAGCCGCCAGTTTATGCTGCACGCTGCCTTTGGGGGATGAACCCCGCGATCACCGGTACAATAGGCTCGCTGCGGATGGGCGGTACCCATGGACTGGATCTATTCATTATGATGGGGTGTGAACGAGAGATCTATGCGGTTACGGAGGAAGTGTTCACCGAACGTAACCGTCCGGGTCGGGATGCGCTAGCGGATACCTACCGCAAGGCGCTGTACCATTTCATCCGCACAGGAAATCCGAACGGGGAAGGGGTGCCCGACTGGAAGCCTTGGGACAACGCTGAGGGCGGTGCAAAAATTCTTTGTTTGGATGCAGACGAAGAAAAGGTAAAAGGCAGAATGAGCAATTTCGGCACCAAGGAAAAGCTGGTGTTTGATGAGCTTGCCGCAGATGAGAGCATTTCTTTTGACCGGCGTGATATTCTTGTGCGCCAGGTGCTCAATGGCCGGTTTTTCAGCGCTGGATTGGATGCGTTCTGGGAAGCTTATACAGCGAATCTGTGAACACGAAGCTTTCTTGTAAAAGAAAATGACATTTGTGCCCTACCGCCTTGGTGCGGTAGGGCACAAAACATAGTTGGGGGTTGCTGTACACATCCCTGTTGAAAATCCACGAAAAATTGTGTGAAAATCGTAGTTTTTCCCGCTTGTAATTCCTCCTAAAAAAGCGTATAATGATTTACTGGACGACAGCCTGAAAATTGTATACAATTTTCAGGATATTTGATAGAGCAGCAAGAGGAGGAGGTTACAACCATGAAAATTCAAATCCCCTATGGACATCATGCGTTGGAGGTTGAACTAGACACCAGCAAAAGCTGTGAGGTGCTGCACTCGCGCACCGCAGAGCTGACCAGCACACAGTCCGGTAGCGAGCTGGTGCGTGCGGCGATGGCCAATCCAATTGGTAGCGCACCGCTGCATGAGCTGGCGAAAGGTAAGAAAAAAGCGGTTGTCATCATCAGCGACCACACCCGTCCGGTGCCCAGCAAGGAAATTTTGCCGGCGATGCTGGCGGAGCTGCGCCAGGGCAACCCCGAAATAGATGTCACACTGTTGGTGGCCACCGGCTGCCACCGCCTGACCACCACCAAAGAGATTGAGGAAAAGGTGGGGGCTGAAATTGCTGCGCGTGAGAAGATTGTTGTTCATGACTGCACGCAAAACAACCAGGATTTGGGCGTGCTGCCGTCAGGGGCGCATCTGGTGATCGACCGGTTGGCACTGGAAGCGGATTTGCTGGTTGCGGAAGGCTTCATTGAGCCGCACTTTTTTGCGGGCTTCTCCGGCGGGCGCAAGAGCATCCTGCCAGGCATCTGCGACCGCGCGACCGTTTTAGGCAACCATTGCAGCGCGTTTGTAGGCGATCCACATGCGCGCACAGGCATCTTAAAGGATAACCCCATCCATCGGGATATGCTGGCTGCGGTCCGGATGGCAAAGCTGCAATATATTGTCAATGTGATTCTTGACCCAGCGCACAAGACGGTGGCTGCTTTCGCGGGTGACCCTGTGGAGGCGCATCTTGCAGGCTGTGAAACACTGCTGCAATATTGCCGCGTGGCGCCGCAGCGCAAGGGAGATATTATTTTGACCTCCAATGGCGGTGAACCGCTTGACCAGAATATCTACCAGGCAGTAAAGGGGATGACCGCCGGTGAAGCCTGTGCAAACCCTGGTGCGGTGATTATTTTGTGTGCACGCTGTGCAGACGGTACCGGTAGCGATGACTTTTACCAGGCGGTGCGCGACTGCAAGGACGCAGCCACACTGCTGGCAGAAATTGAAAAAATCCCGATGGAAAGCACGACGCCGGATCAGTGGCAGTACCAGGTATTGGCGCGGGTGCTCGTGAATCATCGGGTGATTATGGTCACCGAACCGGCGCTGGAACAAACGGTGCGCGAGATGAAAATGGACTTTGCCGCCAGCATTCCGCAGGCATTGGAGCTGGCATATGCCGACCGCGGCCCGGATGCGCATTTGGTAGTAATCCCAGATGGCGTGTCGGTTATTGTAGACCAATAACCCCAAAAAATCTAGGCAATCCCTCTAAAAGATCGCGCAGAAATTTGATCAATCTACCAACAAATTGCTCTTTTTGTAC
>CAJUJI010000111.1 GCA_910586875.1 uncultured Anaerotruncus sp.
TATATAGATAATTTAAATGAAATTTTTTAAAATATAGCTAAATGTTATATGACCTGCACCAGAAACGTGTGTTGTAACATTCGGGAATATTTCGGGCGGTCCAGCCCATTTACAGCCGGACGGGGCAAGTATTATAATTTTTAATGCAAGCAAGATTTCACGAATTCAAAGCCGCACGTGCGGCTTTTGCGCGTCAGTCCTGACGCGCAATATCAAGAAAGCTGATCTGGTTTTGAACTGCGCTGCGGGCCGTAGCGTGTCCAATCGGTGCAAGGCACCTTTTATGATGTAATTTAAGCAAGGCTACAATTGTGGCCCCTGTGGTGATGCCGCAGGCTTCAAAAGCTTCTGTTTGAGGTTGCTTGATTATAGAATGAAGTAGAGGAGTGCAGTTATGAAAAAAATCCCCCGCATAACAGCCGTCGTTCTGGCGATCACGCTGCTGCTGTCTTTGGTTGGATGTGGTGTGTCGGATGGGAAAACGCATCTGACCTTCCAAATCTGGGACGTAGCCCAGCGTGATGGGATGCAGGCCGTCTGCGATGCTTACACAGCGCAGCATCCGGATGTATCCATTGAGGTACAGGTTACCAGCTGGAGCGAGTATTGGACCAAGCTGGAGGCTTCCGCCGAGAGCAATACCATGCCGGACATCTTCTGGATGCACACCAACCAGATTTTGTACTATTCCGACTTTGGAATGCTGGCAGACCTGACCGATCTTTACGACAGCGAAGACCCCAATTTTTACACCGACCACTATTCGGAAATTTCCCTGAGCAATGCAAAGGGCAGCGATGGGCGGCTCTATGGCGTGCCAAAGGACAAGGACAATGTATTTCTAATTTATAATCGGGAGATGTTTGATGCGGCAAAGGTCGCCTATCCCAGCGAAGAATGGACCTGGGACGACATGGTAGAAGCCTCCCAAAAAATTTATGACGCGACCGGAAAATACGGGCTGATGGCCTATGCGGATGATCAGCTGGGCTATTGGAACTTTGTTTACCAGGCAGGCGGCTATATTCTCAACGAGGACAAAACACAAGCAGGTTTTGACCAGCCCGCTACAATTGATGCGATGAAATTCTATATTGGGCTGCAACAGAACGATTGGTGCCCCACACAGACCTATTTTGCAGAGACCACCCCAGGCACTGCTTTCTTCTCGGAGATTGGTGCGATGTATATTGAAGGCAACTGGGAGCTGATGAACAAGCTGCGCAGCTTCCCTGAGATGGTGGGTAAATGGGATATTGCGGTGCTTCCTAAGTGTCCGAATCCGGCCAGCGGCGATGGACGCGCAAGCATCTCGAATGGTCTGTGCTACTCCACCGCTGCCCGCGGCAAAAATCTGGAGCTGGTGAAGGATGTGCTCAAGTTCTTTGGCACCGAGGAGGCGCAGCGCATCCAGGGCTTATCTGGTGCGGCAATTCCTGCCTATGAAGGGCTGGAGGAAACCTGGGTCAGCGCCTTTGACGAGTTCGATTACAAACTGGATTTGCAGATTGTGCTGGATCAATTTGAGTATTGCGTACAAAATGTCAACAACGCTTCCCGTCCGAAATGGAAGAGCCCTGTCACCGATGAACTGACGAAAATTTATAGCGGACAGGTGGATATTGATACCGGTCTTGCCAATATTCAAACGATCATCAATACCGCCAGTGCGGCATCATGAGCAATTTAAAAGGAGGGTATTCATGTGAGTAAAGCAAAATCCGAGACCATGAAACTGTCCGTCGCCGCTCGACGGGAGGAAAATTGGGGCTGGATTATGGTCGCCCCCACGATTATTGGCCTGGTTGTGCTCAATGTCTGGCCGTTTATTCAAACGCTGTATGCGAGCTTTTGTGAGCATCTGGGCTTTGGACATTACCGCTTTATCGGCCTTGCCAACTATGTTGCAATGTTCAAGGACCCCGAATTCTGGCGGGCAACCTGGAACACCATTTATTTCTGTATTTTGACCGTACCTGTCGGTATTTTTCTGGCGCTGTTGGTGGCAATTCTGCTCAACGCCAAAATTAAAGGCAAAAGCTTTTTCCGCTCGGTGTTCTTCCTGCCGATGGTCTGCGCGCCAGCGGCAGTTACAATGGTGTGGCGCTGGATTTTCAACAGCGAATACGGCATCCTGAACCAGATTTTTGGTACCTACATCAACTGGATCACCGACTCTAAAATCGTAATGATTACCTGTGCAGTGGTGGCAGTTTGGAGCGCAATTGGTTATGATGCGGTTCTGCTGCTCTCCGGCCTTCAGAATATTTCCAAATCCTACTATGAGGCGGCGGAAATTGATGGTGCCGGCAAGGTAACCCAGTTCTTTCACATCACCCTGCCAATGGTTTCCCCCACCCTGTTTGTAGTGCTAATTATGCGCTTGATGTCCTCTATGAAGGTGTACGACCTCATCTATATGATGGTAGAGGAAAACAACCCCGCGCTGACCAGTGTACAAAGCTTGATGTACATGTTCTATCGGGAATCGTTCGTAGCGGGCAGCCGCGGTTATGGCTCCGCAATCGTGATCTGGACCGTCTTCCTGATCGGTATTGTAACGGTGGTTCAGTTCATCGGCCAAAAGAAATGGGTCAATTACGAAGTATAAAGGAGGAATACCGGTGAAAAACAGTTCTATGGGACAGTCCCGAAAGATTGTCACAACCATCACCTATCTGGCGCTGGTTTTAGGCTCGATTGTTATGGTGTTCCCATTCTTGTGGATGATTTTGACCAGCTCTAAAACCGTAACCGAGAGTATGAAAATTCCGCCTAGCATCTTTCCGGCGCAGCTTATACTCAGCAACTTTGTAGACGCAATTAAAAGTCTGCCGTTCTTAAATATGTATATCAACACTGCTTTGATGATTCTGTTCCGTGTCATTTGTGCAGTGGTGTTTAGCTCGATGGCGGGCTATGCGTTTGCGAAATTGCAGTTTCGTGGGAAAAATATCCTGTTCGGCATCGTGCTGATGCAGATGATGCTGCCCAGCCAGATTTTCATTATCCCACAGTATCAGATGGTCGCAAAGCTGGGCGCAGCAAACTCGATCTTTGCGCTGGTGTTCCCAGGTCTGGTCAGTGCGTTTGGCACCTTCTTTTTGCGTCAAGCCTATATGGGAATCCCGAACGAAATCGGAGAGGCCGCTTATCTGGATGGCTGCAACCAATGGCAGTCGTTTGTAAAGGTGATGTTCCCATTGACCTCCTCCTCTGTGGCGGCGCTGAGTGTATTCACCGCAGTGTTCGCATATGGAGACCTGATGTGGCCGTTGGTTGTCAACTCCGATCTGAAGATGATGACCCTTTCTTCTGGATTGGCAACCCTGCGCGGCCAGTTCTCCACCAACTTCCCGGTTTTGATGGCGGGCAGTTTGCTGGCGATGCTCCCAATGGTGGTCTTGTATCTGTTCTTCCAGAGACAGTTCATCGAAGGTGTTGCAATGACCGGCGGAAAATAAAACAGATCAAATACCAACCCACTGCAATAAAATCGAGAATTTCGTCCACCTTTTAAAGGTAGCGCTGTGCACCGCAGAAAACCAAAGGTTTTCTGCGGTGCGGGTGCAATGCGCTTTTCCTCCGTAAAGCCTTGCTGTGCCAGTCGCAAAAACGCATTGCTGCACCCGTTCCAAATAAAAATGATTCCGGTGAAAATGGGCCCAAAAGCAGCCCTTTTTTCCAGCAATACTTCATAGAATACAAGAGGACCGTTTATGATTGCTTATGACAAAGAAAGCATGGTTTTTACCTTGCATACCTGCCATACCACCTATCAAATGAAAGCGGATGCCTATTGTGTGCTGCTGCACACCTATTACGGACCGCGCATCAGTGGCGGGGATCTTTCAAATCTGATCCAGTATACCGACCGAGGCTTTTCCCCGAACCCTGGCGAGGCAGGGCACTGCCGCACCTATTCGTTGGATACGCTGCCACAGGAGTACTCCTCCTGTGGTGTGGGAGACTTCCGCATTCCGTCTATCGAACTGGAATTGGAGGACGGAAGCCGAATTGCAGATTTTCGTTATACCGGCTTTGAAATACACAAAGGAAAATATACGTTAGAAGGTCTGCCCGCCTTTTATGGAGATCAGGCGGAAACGCTGATCCTGTTTTTGGAGGACACCGCCTCCCAGGTCGGGCTAGAGCTGTATTATGGTGTGTTCGAGCAGTATGATTTGATTACCCGTGCAGCCCGCGTTGTGAACAAAGGAACTGTGCCGGTGCGTCTGCACCAAGCATCCTCCCTTTGTTTGGATTTTCAGCGTTCGGATCTGGACCTGATCACCTTTGATGGGCGCCATGTAATGGAGCGTTGCCCCAATCGCGCACCGCTGCGCCCCGGTGTACAGCGGGTCAGCAGTGTACGCGGCACCTCTAGTCACCAGCATAACCCGTTTGTGATCCTTTGTGATCATGACGCCAACGAGGAATATGGCCTTTGCTTTGGCGCGCTGCTGCTATATAGCGGCAATTTTGAAGCGGCGGTGGAACGCAGCCAGTTTGAGAATACCCGCCTGGTGATGGGGGTCAATCCCTATCATTTCTGCTATACGTTGGAGCAGGGGGAGGTGTTTACCGCACCGGAGGCAGCGCTGATCTGTTCACCCTGCGGCTTTACCCGGATGAGCCAGCAATTTCACCGCGCCATTCGGCAGGCGCTGCTGCGTGATGCGCACCAGGATCGCCGCAAGCCGGTATTGGTCAACAACTGGGAGGCCACCCACTTTGACTTTGACGCAGAAAAGCTGGTGGAAATTGCAAAGGAGTCCGCGCCGCTGGGAATCGAGCTGTTTGTAATGGATGACGGCTGGTTTGGCAGCAGAGACAGCGACCTGGGTGGACTGGGCGATTGGTCGGTCAACCAGAACAAGCTGCCGGGCGGTCTGGAAGCGCTGGTCCCCCGTATCAATCAGCTGGGAATGCAGTTTGGACTTTGGATTGAGCCGGAGATGATCAATGAGGACAGCGCGCTTTACCGCGCGCATCCCGATTGGGCGCTGGGGATGCCTGGGCGCGCGCATACGAGAGGGCGCAGCCAGTTGGTGCTGGATTTTTCCCGCGCAGATGTGCGGGAGCATATCTATCAGGCGCTGCAAACGGTGCTTTCCAGTGCGAATATTGTTTATCTGAAATGGGACATGAACCGCAGCCTTTCGGAGGTGTGGTCGGCGGCCATTCCTGCCAGCCGCCAGGGTGAGGTCTATCACCGTTATGTGTTGGGACTTTATGACCTGCTGGAACGTTTCCACCAGGATTATCCCGGCCTTTTGATCGAGGGGTGCAGCGGCGGCGGCGGGCGCTTTGATGCGGGAATGCTCTATTATACCCCACAAATTTGGTGCAGCGATAACACCGATGCGATCGACCGGCTGCGCATTCAGTATGGAACCTCCTTCTGCTATCCGGTGTGCACGATGGGCGCGCATGTTTCTGCGGTCCCGAATGAGAGCAACGAGCGCATTACACCGCTGAAAACGCGTGGGGTGGTCGCGATGTCCGGCGCGTTTGGCTATGAAATGGATTTGAGCAAAACAACCACAGAGGAAAAGGAACTGATTGTTCAGCAGATCCATACCTATAAAGCCCATTGGAAGCTGATTCATCAGGGAGATTATTACCGGCTGACCGATCCGTTCCAGAATCAGGCATATACCGCTTGGGAGCATGTTTCTCAAGACCGGCGGGAAGCGCTGGTTTCCTATGTGACCGGCAGTATCCATGCGGCGCCGCCGTTTGTAACACTGCGGCTCAAGGGACTTGATCCACAATTATGCTATCAGGTGAATGGAAGCGAAGAGAGCTACCGCGGCGATGTTTTAATGCTGGCGGGCTATCCGATCCCCATGATGCTGGGGGATTATCAATCGCTCCAATTGTATCTCATCGCAAAGGATGAAACAGCATCACAATAGGGGCGCCTTCTTGTGCATGGGGGAAAGAGTCCAACCGTAAAACCGCGGTCATGCTACCGCAGAGGAGCCGTATAAACGGTTCAGGTTTGATAGTACCATGTGCAGGCCCTGCCTGCGGGCGGGGGAGGGTGTGACAAAAGGCTGACTGCGGGGATTGGCAGTCAGCCTTTTGCATGAATTTTATTCTGGCTGCGCCACTCCCTGGGGGAGATGCCGTAGCGCTTTTTAAAGGCCCGTGAAAAATGCAGCTGATTTGGATAACCGCACAAGGCGGACACCTCGCCGATAGGAGCGTTGGTGGTTTTCATCAGCTCGGTTGCTTTGCTCAGGCGCATCCGAATGAGAAATTCCTGCGGTGGGCAGCCCATACTTTCCTTGAACAGCTTGCTTAAATAGCTGCGGTTCAGCTTGCAGATTGCAGCGATTTCCTCAACGGTTAGATCCCGGTGATAGTTCTGCTCCATATAGGTCACCGCTTCCTGAATGTAGAAATCCCGAAGCTGTGTCGAGCCGGCTTCCTGCTGGGTGGAGGAGGATTGAATCAGCCCGTCCATGAACAGAAAAAGATGTCCAATAAGGTGCAGGGTGCTGGATTCGGAATGGTTAGCGATGTAAAGCATATGATCCCGTACCTCCTCGCCTAGCACGGTGTTCTTGGGCTGGTAAAGCGGTTGGTTGACGCTCAGACCGGCCTGTGCAAGGTATTCTGCCGCCCGCAGTCCGTCGAACTCCAGCCAGGTGTATTTCCAAGGCTGCTTTTCATCGGCGCTGTAGGTGTTCACCTGCCCCGGGCAGATGAGAAAGCCCTGGTTCGCGCGCAGTTCGTAATGAAAGGTTTCTCCTTCCTCGTTATTGGAATTGAGGTAACCGCGGCCGGAGATCACATAATGAAACAGGTAATGGTTGCGTACAAAGGGGCCAAAGGAGTGCAAGGGAGTACATTGTTCCCAGCCATACTGATAAAGCCGGAGATCTAGGAAATTTTCGTTGGGAAAAATCGAAAAGAACAGGTCATCCATGTTATCATCTCCTTTTCCTTATGATACAGCTGTATAAAACAGCTGTTTTTTATGATGCAAGCGCACAGTCTCCCAGGCGCTATGAAGCATGGTTGTAAGCCGCAGTTTATGTAGCGGTTCGCAGTGGCAGTATATGTGTTCATTATAACATATTCTAATCAAAAATCCAATAGAAAAAATGAACGGCGAAAAAACAAGAAATTGGTAATTTCTGGAGTAAATATTACAAAGCAATGACAAAAATTGCCGAATTTATCCGCGTTCCAGTTACAAAGCGGTTACATATTGATTACAAAGCAGTAACAAATATGAAAAAAATTTTAATGCAACGGAATTTTCCTCTTGATTTTTGCATAAAATATGGTATAGTATAAATGAGGGTAATAAAAGGAAGATAAGAATTCATTTAAGGGGGCATCCGCGATGAAAAGGACAAAGGTAAAGCACCATTCTTTTGGAATAGGTCTGTTTATAGCGCTTGCAACCTTTGTGGGGCTTTCGTTGTTCAATAGTGGTTTGATGGAGTTTTCAAAGGATGCAGGAATGATCCCGTGGCTGCTGGATGAAGCGGTTTATGCAGTTGCGTATAAATTTGGCTACAAGCTGGTAGCTTCGGTAATTTTGGGTTGTTTTGCGAGCTTTGTCAGCAGTATGATTGCGTATGGGCAGATGGTCAAGTCGAAAAAGGTTTCACGTACTACACGTGTCCAATTCCGCCAGCAGAATACTCGCGAGCGTCATACCGCATAATTTTGTTTTTCACTTTTTTCTCCTAATATTATAAATGTAGCGGCATCTGGAAACAGGTGCCGCTATATTTTTGCATAGGGCGCTTTAGCCCCATTGGAAGAACGCGACAATCCTTCCAAAAAAGTAGAGCAGCACAACCGAACCAACGCAATAGAGCAAAATTCGGTTGGTGGGTGGGGTAGGACGTTGGAAAAATGACATAAAGGAACCCTCGCAATCGATTAAAAATTGTAACTTTAGTTTAACATAGAGCTCCTCTATTGTGCAATCCCTTTGTTGTGTGATATAATAAGCACAAAACAAGCAGCAAAGCTGTTTGGAGCTGCATGGAATGCGGCTTTGCGGTGCAAAGCACCCCCGCTGTGCTTGTTACACCATAGCCAAAATCAGCTTTTCTGTTTGAAAGTGCATGAAATACGGCCTTGCGGTGGAAAATACCAGCTATCTTCCACCTGTGCATAGGTGTTTATGCGAGCACAACAGGAAAGGAACACGGATTGAAAAAGCTGTTTTTATTGCCGTTTTTGGGAATTGTAATTCTATCATCCTATCGCTGTCCAATCCTTTGGACATTCGGGGTGAGCTGCCCTGGCTGTGGGATGACCCGTGCCGTATTTGCACTCTTGAGGCTTGACTTTGTGGCGGCATTCCGGCTGCATCCGCTGGTTTATGTTCTGCCGTTCTATCTATTGGCGGTGGGATGGTGCTTGATAAGCGATCGATGCCGGCTGCTGAGCAGATGTTGGTTTTGGGGCAGCTTTGCAGGTCTGTTTTTGGGCGTGTGGTTTTTTCGATTGATTGCTTTTTTGATGGGAGAGCTGCCAGCTTTTATTCAGCCAAATGCGCTCTTTCCATCCTGTTTTCGTCTTCTGGCAGAATTTTTAAAATAATGAAAGTGGGGAAAAGAAATGTTTCGTAACATGCTTGACACAATCGGGTTTGTGGCACAGTCCGACCCAGAGGTAGGCGCTGCAATGCAGCGGGAATTGGCGCGGCAGCGGCGGAATATCGAGCTGATCGCATCGGAAAATATTGTCAGTCCGGCAGTGCTGGCGGCGATGGGCACCGTGCTTACCAATAAGTATGCGGAGGGCTATCCTGCAAAGCGGTATTACGGCGGCTGCCAGTGTGTGGACGAGGTGGAGAACCTCGCGATTGAACGGGCGAAAAAGCTGTTTGGTGCAGAGCATGTGAATGTGCAGCCGCATTCCGGCGCACAGGCGAATTTAGCGGTTTATTTCGCACTGCTCGAGCCGGGCGACACGGTGCTGGGTATGAGCCTGGCGGATGGCGGACATCTGACGCATGGTTCGCCGGTGAACATGTCAGGAAAATACTACAAGTTTGTAGCATATGGGTTGGATGAGGAAACCCAGACCATCAACTATGATAAGGTGCGCGAGCTGGCAATCGAGCACAAGCCCAAATTGCTGGTAGCGGGTGCGTCGGCCTATCCGCGCGTGATTGACTTTGAAAAGCTGGCGGCGATTGCAAAAGAGGCAGGTGCCTACTTTATGGTTGATATGGCACATATCGCAGGTCTGGTTGCAGCGGGTGAGCATCCTTCGCCGGTGCCGTATGCGGATGTTGTGACGACCACGACACACAAAACACTGCGCGGACCACGGGGCGGCATGATTCTGTGTAAAGAAGAGCTGGCGGCAAAAATCAACAAGGCGATCTTCCCAGGCACACAAGGCGGTCCGCTTGAGCATATCATCGCTGCAAAAGCGGTTTGTCTGGGCGAGGCGCTTCAGCCGGAGTTCAAAGCATATCAACACCAAATTGTTCTGAACTGCCGTGCTTTGGCAGCAGGGCTTGCAAAACGTGGCTTTAAGATGATTTCCGGCGGAAGTGACAATCACCTGATTCTGCTGGATCTGCGCAATTTCAACATCACTGGAAAAGAGCTTGAAAAAAAGCTGGATGAGGTATATATTACCGTCAACAAAAATGCCATTCCAAACGACCCGCAAAGCCCGTTTGTCACTAGCGGCATCCGTCTGGGCACACCGGCGGTTACCAGCCGCGGCTTTGTTGAGGAG
>CAJUJI010000112.1 GCA_910586875.1 uncultured Anaerotruncus sp.
ATTTTATGCAGAGCAAGCTGGCATGGGAAAATATTGCATTGGGAGAGCGCGCACGGCAGGTCCTACGGGCACACCGGATTGGCGCTGCGTTTGCCGCCTATACGATCACAGGCTTTCTCAGCGCGAATGCGTTTGTGCTGGGAGGGCTTGCGCCGTTTGGGGTGGCGTTTGCATCCGCCGCCGCACCACAATATGCGGCGCCCGCCATTCTGGGGGCGACGTTGGGATATCTGGCCTCTTACAGTATGCTCAGCAACATCAAATATGTCTGTGCGATGCTGCTGCTGTTTTTGATACGCTGGTGTGTCTCGAGCGGCACCTTGATGCGTGCAGCCAACATTTCCCGACAGGCAATCTGTGCAGTTTCGCTGGCGGTTCCATTGGTGGCGGTTACCACCATCAATGGCGGCAATGTTTACGATATGGTTTTGACCATTTCGGAGGTACTGCTTGCCTGCTGTGCCGCTTATTTCTTTGGGCGGACGATGCAGGCGCTGGAAAATGGCTTGGAACATCTGCAACAAACCGATGTGACTTCGATTGTCATTACCTTTTGTATTACGGTGCTTGCGCTGATCAATCTAAAGGTTGGCGGGCTTTCGGTAGGGCGAACGCTGGCGGTGGTGGTCGTGCTGCTGGCGGCGCAGCTCTCGCATGAGGCGGGTGGCGCGATTGCTGGTATTGCAGCAGGGGTTGCCGCTGGTGTACTAGGTGGTGAATATACATTTCTAATGGGGACCTATGGCTTTGGTGGGTTGTTGGCTGGGGTATTTGCGCCGTTGGGACGTTTGGCCTCGGCAGGGGCGTTTGTCCTGGTGAATTTGTTTGCAGTTTTGGCTGCGCGCCAAAATATGCAGCCTTCGCTGATGGTGGAGGTTTTTCTAGCCTGTGTGTTGGCGATGCTGGTGCCGCCGCGTTTTTTAAAGGAAACTCTCGAGCGCCGCGGCGCAGGAGAAGCAGTGCAGGGCGAAACCTATAAAGCGATGCTGACCAATAAAATTGGATATGTTTCAGGCGCGCTGCGCGATGTTGCGGATACCACCCGCCAGGTCAATGAAAAGCTGGCTCATTTGGTGGGGGGAGACATTTCTCAGATTTATCATGCTGCGGCGGAAAAGGTTTGCCGGAAATGCCGTCGGAGCAACACCTGCTGGCAGTTGCGTTATCATGATACCAGCAATGTGCTAAACGATGCACTCGGGGTGCTGCGCCGCACCGACCGGCTGGAGGCGGAGGATTTCGCACCGCATTTCTCCCAAAACTGCCTGCATCTATCAGAGCTGGCCGAGCAGATGAAGCTGTTGTTTTCCGAGTATACCGCTCGTGAAACAATGCGCCGCAAGGTGGAGCAGGTGCGTGGGGTGGTGACCGATCAGTTTGAAGGAATGGCGCTGATGATTGATGCGATGGGGCGCGACCTGGAAAAAATTCAGGTGCAGGACAATGTCACTGCAAAGCAGGTGCGGGAATATATGCAGGCGCATACCATCTTTCCGGACAGGGTGTGCTGCACCCTGGATGGGGATACTACCATGACATTGGAGCTCACCATTCCGGCTTATAAGCTAGCGAGATTGGATTTGGCGGAACTGACACTGGATCTGTCGGACTTGTGCGGCCGCGATTTTGACTTGCCGGCCCAACGGCAGCAGGCGGAGAGTGCCGTTTTAACGCTGATTTTCCAGGAGAAGGCAACCTATACCATCCGCTGGGGCGCGAGCCAGGAAGGAAACGGCGGTTCTCGCCTGTGTGGGGATAGTTACAGCTATGTAGATGGGCAAAACGGCAGGGTAAATTTAATCTTGTCCGACGGGATGGGCAGCGGCGGTGCGGCCGCGGTAGATTCAACCATGACCGCAGAGCTGCTCAAGCGTCTAATCCAGGCGGGCGTTAGTTTGGATGCAGCGCTAAAGCTTGTAAATTCCGCATTGTTGGTCAAATCGGGCGAGGAATCGCTTGCAACGATTGATATTACGGGGATCGACCTGTATACCGGAAAGGTGGAATTTTATAAGGCGGGCGCTGCGCCGACCTTTCTGCGCAAGTCCGGTAAGGGCGGTTATGTACAGGCCAGCTCTCTGCCGGTCGGCATTTTAGGCGGGGTGAGCTTTGAAAAAAATGTGGTTACCCTGCGAGATGGAGATTGGATTGTGATGGTTTCGGACGGAGCAACCAGCAGCGGCTATGAGTGGTTGGTTTCGGATTTGGAGCATTATGTGGGAGAAGACCCAAAACAACTGAGCGAGCAGCTTTTGAGCGAGGCGAAACGCCGCCGGAACGACGGTCATGAGGATGATATCACAGTGATTGCAATTCGATTGGAAAAGGGCGTTTGAATTCGTATATTGTAAAGAAACAAATTGCCCCCTCAAGCCCTTCTTAGAGCTTGGGGGAGCGATTAGGGGTACTGCCCCTAAATTTCGCCAGCCTTCTGTAAAGGCTGGCGAAATTTTTTAAGATACAGGTATAAAATGGCTTCTTAATAGGTGGCAGCTTTCAGTAAAACCACCGCTTTTTCTTGTTCAGAAAGCAGGACGGTTTTCTTTTCGGTGGATTTTTCCTCATTCACCGCCTGCAAGGACAGAATATGCGGTGCACAAGAACCCGGCGGCGTATAGGTTTCCCCAAAATCTGAAAAGTCGGAAACTGCACCGGTCTCGGAAACCCACAAGCCGCGCAGTCCCTTGCCGCCATCCTTTGTGCTGACATAGTTTTGGAACTGCGGCTGTACATTCTGATCGAAGCTGTTGACTAGGTGGTAGACCCCACCGACTCCAACAGGAAACTCTTGTTCCAGATAATTCAGCATATTTTCCGAAGTTACACGCGAAAGCGCAGGATAATAAATCTGGAACGCAATTTTGCGGACCTTGAGGGTATTCATATTTTCTTTTTTGACGCTGGTGCGCTGGAGCACCACCTTTTTGCCCTCGGCAGTGAGCGTCCAATTTTCCGAGGTGCTGCTATCAACCAGATTGACCATATTGACCGTGACGCTGGAAACCCGCGCGCGTGGGAGCTTGCGCCCATCCTCGCCGGTTGCCTCGCCCTGCCAGACCAAATCCATTTTGCTATCCATCACCACGATATTTCCGGCATCATTTTGCTTCATTACCTCTTGAATTTTGAGCATCCCATTTTTTAAAAGGATGTTTTCAGAGGTGAAGTCCTTTAGACGGGTGGTGTTTAGCTGGACGTTGACTACGGAAATGCCGCAGGAGACCAGCTTGAGTAAGCCGGTGAATAGCAACAATCCGACGATAATTACAAAATAGATGCGGATTTTATATTTTGGCTTCAGTCGTTTGAATTGGGCATAGGTCATGCCGCTCACCACCTACCTAAAGAGATTCCTATTACTCTTATTATAATAAATTCAGAGTAAAAGTCAAACGCTGTCGAAATTTATTGGGGACGCGGCGGCAGAAGATTGACAACAAGCGCAATCAAAATGCCGGTTAGGGTATCCAAAACACGATGGAAAGCGAATAGATACGGGCTTGCGTCGGCGAGATGGGCGACCGTGATGCTAAAAAATACCACGCAGCTAATTTGGGTGGCGCTGGTGCGTTTGAACAGAACGGTAAGGTAGATGACCGGCGCCGTTGCCAGTGAAAGCAGAAGAATGCGCATCAGATCCGGTGGTTTTAGTGTTTGCAGCAGTATAACCATCGCAAGACCGCAGCCGCCGCCAATCAGCGTGCCAATGATGCGGTTCAGGCCGGTTTTCCAACCACGCTGCAAATCCGGCTGCATACAGAGGGTGGCCGCGATCACCGAATAAAATGGCAGGCTATCCGGGCGCGGCAGCCCGGACAGCAGGCAGAGAAAGACTGCAAGAACCGTCTTCCAGATGCGCATACCGATTTTGGGAAGCTTCATGCGGTCAACATCCTTTCACAGCGGGGGCGTCCGGCTCGCAAAGGCCGGTGCAGGTGCGCGCATAATGAAATAAATATTGCTGGGCAATACCGGCGTATTGCTGTGCATAGTCGGGCAGGCCCTCCGGCAATAGCTGTTTCATTGCGCGGCCAATCCATACATCTACCGGAAAGCACTCCAACCTTCCGCAGCCGTACAGCAGGGTACACGCGGCAACCTTTTTTCCAACACCTGTAATCTGCATAAGTGCCGCTTGCGCCTGCATCATTGGCAAGCTGTGCAGGGACTGCAAATCCACCTGTCCACAGGCAATCTTCTGTGCGGCGTCCAGCAGGTAGCGGGCGCGGAATCCTGCGCGCAGTGGTTCTAGCTGCGCAAGGGTGCAGCCTGCCAGCGTTTGGGCGTCGGGGAAGGCGTAAAGGCCATTTGTGAGCGGTCTGCCCAGCAGCTGGCACAGACGGGCGATAATTCCTTTGATGCGGGGGATGTTGTTGTTCTGGCTGATGATAAAGGAACAAAGCGCTTCCCAAGGCTCCTGCCGAAGCAGGCGGATGCCAGGCGCATAAGCAACTGCGCGGGCAAACACCGGATGGGCGGACAGCTCGCGTTTGAGTGCACCATAGTCACGGTCAAGATCGAAATAATCCCGCCATACAGCCTCAAAATCCGCGCGGGTCGCCCCTTTGAGCAGAATGCCAGAGCCGGTCTGTGCAATTTGACAGACTTTTTGATAGGCGACTCCCAAAAAGCTCCCATCCGGCTGCTTTTCCCAGCGAAACGCCTGTCCGCATTCCAGCGTTTGTCCCAAATCAAAATCCGCGGAATCCGGCAACAAAACGCCATTTTCTAAAAAGATGGGCTGAATGCTACCGAGAAGTTCAGTCATAAACAAGGGCCTCTCTTTCTAAAATGCTGCAATCAGTATAACAGATTTTTCTGGGGAAAGAAACAGAAATTTTCGCGAAAACTTTATCCATTTTGACAAAAAACGGGGCGATTCGACAAAGAGATGATTTACAAACCGTAAAAGGAAAAATCCCTCTAACCTACTGGGTGTTTAAAATGGTGAAAAAATTGTGAACAGAACAAATCAAGCCATTATTCGCACTTATCCACATTTTCCACAGGGTTTTCAACCTCCATCCGCCACAAGCGGCGCAGTTTTCCACGATACTCAAATACAGGGCGTATAACGACCGCTTTGAACAGCGGAATTTTTTTTGTGCAAATTTGCACTTGACAAGGGAATAAACCGGACGGGTGGGTTCAAAATAATGTCTGCTGAACCAATCAAAATTTGGTTATAGGTGCATTGAGAATTTTAGAAAGGGGGCTGAGCGATGTTAAAGGGTGTCAGCCAAAAGGTAATCGAGGTAGTGCACACCGACAATCGCTATTTTGAAAAGGCAATTTTGTTTTTGCGTCCGAACGTGCAGGGGGAGGACCGCGCCGATCTGAATGCGCAGGCAGGAGAGTATTTAGGGCAGCTGCACTACCATCCGCAAAAGAGCGCACGCAAAAAATGCAGTTGGATGGATCTGGTGAAATTTACAGGAGCTGCCTTGCTGGGGGCCGGTGCAGCCTGTGCTTTTTTCCTGCTGTGACGAGATTTTTCAAAAATCGAGCAGATATGCTGGCGCATCATAGCAAATTGTGCTATAATAAGCACAGTTCAGACAGCAGTGCTGTTTGAGGCTGGGTAAAAAATGCGCAAACGGCGATTGTGCGCCAGCACCAAAAGCGACAGTTTGCATCAGAAACAGCATGGGGTGAAATTATGGGAAATTCCAATCCAAAGCCGGACCGCGCACAGGAGAATCTTGTCCTGGGCCGGAACGCTGTGGTGGAGCTGCTGCGCGGTACGCGGCAGGTGGAATGTGTTTATATTTGCGAGGAACCGTCCGCACATAGCCAGCCAATCGCACGCATTGTTGCGATGGCAAAGGAACAAAAAATTCCGGTGAAGCGGGTGGATGTCAAAAAGCTGGATAGCCTGTCTGGAGGGCTGAATCATCAAGGGGTGGCGGCGCTTGCTGCGGCATTCCCCTATGCGTCGATAGAGGATATTTTTCAGCGCGCAGGCGGCCGGCCACTATTTATTTTGATTGCCGATTCGATCGAGGATCCCCACAATCTGGGCGCAATGATCCGCACTGCGGAGGCGGCGGGCGCGCATGGTTTGATTATCCCCAAACGCGGCGGTGTGGGCTTGACGCCCATTGTGGGACGCACCAGCGCCGGCGCTGTGGAGCATCTGCCGGTGGTACGGGTGACCAATCTGGTGGCAACCATCAAACAGCTAAAAGAGCGCGGCGTTTGGGTTTATGGCGCCGATATGGATGGCCAGCGCTGGGAACAGGCGGATTTAACCGGCAATATTGCGCTGGTGATCGGTTCGGAAGGGGGCGGCCTTTCCCGACTTGTGCGGGAAAACTGCGATGTAATCCTTTCGCTTCCGATGTGTGGGAAGGTCAATTCGCTGAATGCATCGGTGGCGGCCGGTATTTTAATTTACGAGGCTGTACGCCAACGTACAAAATGTGAAAAGGAGTAGGTACAGCAATGCCACAGAATTATAATGTGGATGATATATTGGAGGAAATCCGCCGTAAGAAAAGGCAGGAAGGCACCACATCGACAGGTACATATGCGGAGCATACCGGTGCGACGCGCCAGCCGCGTCAGAGCGGCGCTGTGCGCCCTGGCGGTGAGGAGCCAGGGCGCAGAGAGCGGCCCGCTGCGTCTTCTGCCCGTGCAGGCGGCCAGGGCACCGCGCAAAGAGAACGGCGGCCGGCGGCCGGTGGACAGGATTCTGTGCGGCGCCGCGCTTCCTATGAATTTGGAGAGCAGGAACAACCCCGCTATGCAAGGGAGGAGGCGCGCCGCGCCCGTCCTCGTGAGGAATTGCCCCGGCGCACCCGCGCGCAGGAGGAGCCGCGCAGCCGCTATGAGGAGCCGCCGCGGCCTGTTCGTGCTGCGCGCTCTGAACCGGAGCAACCAGCCTACCAACCGGAAGAGCCGTCACGCCGCAGAACCGCACGTGCAGCGGAGCAGGGTGCGCGTCCGGTAGGTACACCGGCTTATGAGCCGGAACCGCCGCGGCCGTCCGGACGGTTTGAAATGCAGGAGGAACGCAGTGTGCAGCGTCCGGCAAGGCAGCGGGAAGAACCGCCTTACCAGTCCGAAGAGCCTGCACCTAAGCGCCGCCGGTTTGAGATTATCGACGAGCGCGGCGGACCACAGCAGGAAAGGCCGCAGGAGCAAGCGCCCTATCAGCCGGAGCAGGCCGCGCCTAAACGCCGCCGGTTTGAAATTATCGACGAGACCGGTGGACAGATGCGCCAGCCCTCCGGCCGCACCCAATTTGATTTTGATTCTGCGCCGGTGGAAAATTTGCGGGAGCAGCCGCGCCGGACAGTGCCCCCTGCGCAGCAGGAGGTTTTGCCGCCGGAGGTGGATGAGGGCGGACAGTCCGGCTATGTGGACCCGATGAACATTCCGCTGCCGGATGGTTCGCGCAATGCCGCCCCTGCCCGCTATCAGGGCAAAGGTTTTACCATGTCGGATGGCTTTACCCAGGAGGTGGAGCCACCGCCACGCTCTCGCCGCAGGCGCGCTAGGACAGAGGACGACGGTCCGGAAGACCTAACCCGCTCCCAGTGGCAGGAGGGCTACGCCGCACAGGAGGCATTGGAGCAGGAGGACGCGTTGGAGGACGATTTTGCTTCGCCACAGGATGCGCCTTATGTGGAGAAGGACTTGAAATCGATTCGGGCGGCGCTGACCATCAAGCTGGTTTTGACGGCAATTTTGGCGATTATCTCCCTTTATCTGGCGCTTTCGCTGGATGTGTTCCCGTTTGCCGAGGAGCTGGGGCTGAATAAGCTCACCGGCGGCGAAGGGGAGTTTATGCTCCCGTTGCTGGCGGTGATGGCTCCAGAGGAGAATATGCGGCTGTTTTTGATCGTGAATCTGGCCGTTTGTATTTTGGCAGCGATTACATGCAGCAATGTGGTTGGCGGGGGATTGCTCGCCTTCTGCCGGCTACACGCCGACAGTGATTCTCCGGCGGCATTGGCGGTGCTGGGTGCTGTGGTACAGGGGATTATCATGATTATCTTCCCCGATGAGGTACAGGATACCGTGGGCATCAGCTTTTATTTTCCGGTTGCAGTGTTCGCATTGTTGTTTAATCTCATTGGAAAGCAGCTATTGATGAAACGGGTTTACCGGAATTTCCGGTTTGTCACCTCAGAGGAGCGCAAGCTGGGCTTTGTGCAAATCCGCAACCGCGACTTTGCGCGGGAGTTCTCCCGTGGGCTGGCGCCGGATGTGGACCAGGTGGCATACAGTGTGCCAGCCGATTTCTTTTCCGGCTTTTTGGATAGAAGTTATTCGCCGGATTACAGCAATTCTTTCAGCCGGATTGTTGTCCCGATTACCTTTGCAGGTGCGGTGCTGGTAGGTGGAGTTTCGGCCGCAGTGTTCTCGGAGACGGCGCTGACCTCGGTTTCCGCAGCAGCAGCGGTGCTATGTGTTTGTGCGCCGTTTTCCAGTGCGGTGATTCCAAACCTGATGCTCGGGAAGGTGGCCCGCAAGCTGACCAAGGCAGGCGCGATGCTGCCGGGCTACGATTCCGCGGAGGAGCTGGCTGGCACCAATGCGCTGGTAGTCAATGACAAGGACTTGTTCTCACCGGAAAATGTAATGCTGCATGGGATGAAGGTGTTTGCAGAAAAACGCATTGACGAAGCGATTCTGGATGCTGCAAGCGTAATACTCTCCTGTGATGGGATTATGTCTGCGGTCTTCCTCAACATGGTGGGAGGCAACCGCCGTCTGCTGCGCAAGGTTGACAGCTTGATATATGAGGATGGAATGGGAATTTCCGCCTGGGTGGATGGCAAGCGGGTGTTGATTGGCAGCCGCGAGCTGATGCAGCATCATGAGGTGGATTGTCCTTCGCGCGATTTTGAGGGACGCTATACCCGAGATGGGCGGCAGGTACTCTATATCTCCAATTCCGGCGAGCTGTCCGCGATGTTTGTGGTCAGCTACAATGGGGATCCAGACACAGCGGATCTGCTGGAAGAGCTGGAGCGCCGCGGTATTTCGTTGATTGTTTATGCGACCGACCCGAACGTAACCAGTGAACTGATTGCGATGGTGTTTGGCATGAAGCGCACCCATGTGCGGATTTTGCCGGCAAAACTGCACAGTGAATACAAGTTCCTGACCCGTCCAAAGGAGCGGATTTCGGCGAGCGGCGCCCATGCAGGCGGAATAGCGGGCGCTTTCCAGCTGATTAAGGCGGCGGGCGCGGTGCGCAGCTCGGTCATTCACGCGACGATTGTACAGCTGATCGGTGTGATCGTCGGTTATGGCCTGGTGGCGCTGATGGCGTTTACCGGTTCGTTGGAGTCGGCGTCGTTTGGAACACTGATTCTGTTTAATCTGGCGTGGCTGGCGGTCAGCTCGATTGCAGCTGCAATGGTCAAATTTTAAAAATGATTTTAGAGGGGGCTTTTCTCCTGAGAAAAGCCCCCTTTTGCTGCCTGTCGGCCATGTGGTCAGAACACAGCCATCCTTTGCGTATTATCAAAGTCACTGAGATGTGGAAACGAGGTCAAACGAGATGCTTCTGGGTGAAAGTATGAAATGTTGTGCATAATTAGACGGATGATTGTGCAGGTTGTACAATTATATGCGGGTTATTTATACAAACAGCGACCGGTTTTTGCTTGTTTTTAAGGGCAAGAAACTGTATAATATCAATAT
>CAJUJI010000113.1 GCA_910586875.1 uncultured Anaerotruncus sp.
ACAGATACCCCCAGTAGGCCCCCAGGATATGCAGCCGCCGGGCCAGGGCCATCCCTCTGTGGATGGGGAGGAACCGGAAAACATAGCGGGAGAGGACGATCCCGCTGTACAGCTGGGCGGCCATAGCGGCCAGCACCAGCAGATCCACTGCCAGCCAGAGAACACGCACCGGGGTGTACTTCCCGTGGAACAAGCTCTTGTACCAGCCCCGGTTGAGAAGCTGGTGGAGCAAAAAGAGAAGAAAAAGGGCCGCGCCTGTCCACTCATGGGTTCTTTCGCCCCAAAGATGGTAGCCCATCTGGAACAACAGCAGGACCGTCATGGTAAGGTCAACTACCGTCCTGCAAACGGCTTTGGGTTTCATCGTGATGCCCCCTTTTCCTAAATTTTCTGATCGCCGGTAGACCAGACATGGGGCTTTGACGCTACAGCGGCGGTGTTCTGGGCCATCACCCCCACCAGCTTATGGGGAAGATAGGGTTCCTCCAGATAGGCGGTTTCTTTTGCGGTCAGGGTGAGCTCCGCCGCCTTTGCCACCCCCTCGATGTGGTGCAGCTTGGTGGCCCCCACCACCGGGGCGGCTACCTTGGTGAGCAGCCAGGCCAGGGAGATTTCGGTCATGGAAACGCCCCGCCGGTCCGCCAGCTCCGCCACCCGCCAGATGATCTCCATATCCTGCTCGGCGGTGCTGTCGTATTTCAGCTTGGCGTAGCTGTCCTCCAAAAGACGCTTGGAGCTTTCCCCAGGCTTTTTGGATAACCGTCCGCCGGCCAGGGCGCTATACGGGGTCATGGCGATGTTTTCCTCGGCGCAGTAGGGGGCCATTTCCCGTTCCTCCTCCCGGAACAGCAGGTTGTAATGCCCCTGGATGGAGATGAACTTGGGGAAGCCCTCCTTCTCTGCCAGGGCGTTGGCCTTGGCAAGCTGCCAGGCAAAGCAGTTGGAGATGCCGATATACCGGGTCTTGCCTGCCTGCACCACAGTGTTCAGCCCCTCCAGAATGTCATAAATGGGGGTCTGATAGTCCCACATATGGTAGATATACAGGTCTACATAGTCCATCCCCAGGTTTTGGAGGCTTTTGTCCAGCATCCGGGCGATATGCTGCTGCCCGGTAATGCCCTGGTCGATCTCCTCCGGGGTGCGGGGCAGGAATTTGGTGGCCACCATCACCTCGTCCCGTTTGGCAAAGTCCCACAGGGCCCGGCCCAGGTACTGCTCGCTGGTGCCGCTCTGGTAGGCGATGGCGGTATCAAAGAAGTTGACCCCCAGCTCCAGCCCCCGGCGGATGATCTCGCGGGAATGCTCCTCGTCCAATGTCCAGGAATGCTGGCCCTTTGCCGGGTCCCCAAAGCCCATGCAGCCCAGGCAGATCCGGGAAACGGTAAGGTCGGAATTTCCGAGTTTTGTATATTGCATTTTCTATCCCACCTTCTATTCGGTTTTGATTTTATTGGTAAGCAGCCACCCGGCGACATCATCGGGCAGGCTGGAGCCGCCGGAGTAGTGGACGGACAGCCCTTCCCTCATTTGGGCGTCGGGGGCCAGCTTGTCGATAGCGGTGAGGCTCTGCCCGAACCGCCCGCCGCCGTGGGAGCAGAAGGGGACGATGGTTTTCCCGGTGAAGTCGTACTCCTCCAGGAAGGTGGCTACCGGCATGGGGATAGACGCCCACCAGTTGGGGTAGCCCAGGAGGATGGTGTCGTATTGCTCCATATTCTCCACATGGGCGGAAAGCTCCGGCCGGGCCTGCTGGTTCTGGTCCCGCTGGGCCTCGTCCAGCACCGTGTTGTAATCGGTGGAGTAGGGGTTTACCAACGTCATCTCAAAAAGTTCCGCCCCGGTCTGCCTTTGAATTTCCTCTGCGATGCCCTGGGTATTTCCTCCCCAGGAGAAATAGGCGATGAGTACCTTCCCGCCAGCGGGGTTTTCGTTTTCCTGCCGCGCCGCCGAGCCGGTGACGCTGCCGGAAGCGGGAACCGCGTTCAGCACCAGTCGGATGCCGATGTTAAAGCTCCCCTTGTCCTGCTCCATGGCCGCCCGGTAGGCCGAACGCATATTTTTGGCAAAGTCGTTCCAGCCGCCGCCCCGGTAGACCTTTCGGGTGCCGGTTTCCGGCCCGGCGGGGTCGGTCTGCTCCTCCGCGGGGTAGGGGCCGTAATAATCCCACACCCATTCCCCCACATTGCCGTGCATATTGTACAGGCCAAAGGCGTTGGGGGCAAAGCTGTCCGCCTCCACAGTGGTCTGCCGGTATTGGCCCGGCTTGGTGGTCAGAGCGCCCTGGGAAAAATAATTATCCTCGATCTCATAGGGATAGTGCCCGTAGTAGTTGGATTCCTCCGGGCTGATAGAGGTCTCGGTGTTGAAGGGGGTCTGCGTTCCCGCCCGGCAGGCGTATTCCCATTCGGCCTCGGTGGGAAGGCGGTAGCCGTCAGCGCCCCGGTCCCAGGTGACGCTGCCTCCGTCAATGGTATAAACCGGGGTGCGTCCCTCTGACTGGCTGAGGGCGTTGCAGTAGGCCACGGCCTGGAGCCAGGAAATGTTTTCTACCGGCAGCTTCTCCCCGAAAAATTACTGGGATCGCTGCCCATGACCTGCTCATATTCCGCCTGAGTCAGCTCATACCGGCAGATATAAAAATCGCTGACGGTGACGGTGTGCAGGTTTTCGTCATCGCTGCGCCAGGCTTCGGCTTCCGGGCTGCCCATCTGGAAGGTCCCGCCTGGGATCAGCACAAAGTCCTCTCTCACGGTGCTCTCTCCTTCCTTTTCCGATGCCGTAGATCGATCATCTGGCACGGGTATCGTTTCGCTTGACTTGGGATTTTCGGTTTCTTTCTCTTCGCTGCTTTCACAGGCCGCAAGGGAAAATACCATGAAAGCTGCCACAAACAGAATCAAAAACTTTTTTATGGACATCTATCTTTTTTCTCCTCTCATGTATTTTTCCCCTTTCTCTTAAATGACCTGAAATTCCTTCCACTTCCCAGAACGCAGCCGCCAGAAGTAGAGCGCCCCACGGATCACCCAGTCACAGCACATGGCGAGGGCGATCCCCATAACTCCCATGTTCCAAACGACACCAAACAGCCAGGACAGCAGGAACCTCCCACCGATGGTGGAAGCGATGGCCACGATCATGGTAAAGGTCACATCCCCGGCGG
Source organism: uncultured Anaerotruncus sp. (assembly GCA_910586875.1). GTDB lineage: Bacteria > Bacillota > Clostridia > Oscillospirales > Ruminococcaceae > Anaerotruncus. The sequence continues at coordinate 3,167 of CAJUJI010000113.1, forward strand.
CCCGCAAACCACCTGCCAATGCCCCGGAAAAGGGGTAGGCCACAGCATTAAAAACATTGTGCAGCAGCACCAGCCAAAACACCAGTTGGGCAGTCTCCGGCTCCAGGGCGTAGAAGCGGAGAAACAGCGGGGTCAGAGCAAGGACAACCGCGTTCCAGACGCTGGAGAGCAGCACGGTCAGCCGCATCAGTTTTCGGAAACCAAATTCTGCGGCAGGAATATCTCCGGCCCCCATACACTGGCCGATCATGGTGATGAATACCGTCCCCATCACCGTGCCGCACATGGCGGCCAGGGACCAGAGGCTTTGGGCAATACCGTTAGCCGCGATTTGATAGGTGCCGAACAGGGCGACGATGCTGGAAAGGGCCACCTTCACCAGCTGGAAAATACCGCTTTCGATGCCGTTAGGGACAGCGATATGGAGTATTTTCCGAAGCAGCCGCCCGTTCCAGCGGCAAATCCAGGCAGTATTGTAGGCAACCTCATTTTTATTGGAAAAGCAGTAGATGGTGATCACCGCCGCGGAAAAACTTCGGGAGAAGAACGAGGGCCAGGCCACCCCGGCCACTCCGGCCTTCAGCACAAAGACGCCGATGAGGTTGCCCGCCACATTGATGGCATTGGCGATGAACGAAATATTCATGGTCACACGGGTTTTTCCCATGCTGCGGCAGAGAGCGGCTCCGGCGTTATAGACAGCCAGGGCGGGGTAGGAATAGGCGGAGATCCGCAGATAGGTGACACAGGCCGCCATCACATCCTTCTCTACCCGGCCGAACAGCAGCCCCAGCAGGGAACGGCCTCCCAGCAGGACGCTGACGGCCAACAGCACCGAGAACACGCCGGAAAAGAGCAGCAGCTGGCTGGCCGATTCCCCGGCTTTTTCGGGCTCCCGCCGGCCGATGTACTGGCTCACTACCACCGCACCCCCGGAGGCCAACGCGGTAAACAGGAAGATGAAGACCGTATTGAACTGGTTGACCAGCGAAACGCCGGAAACAGCGGATTCCCCCGCATAGCTGATAACCAGGGTGTCCGCGATGCCCACCAGCAGCAGAAGCAGTTGCTCCCAAAAGAGGGGTACGATCATTTTTTTCAGCGCCCGGTTATCAAACAAGTGCTTTTTGTTTGTTTGTACCGCTTCTGCCATGATGGACTCATCTCCCAAATACAACAGCTGTTTTTGCTGGCAGATTCAAAGCCCCAGACCTTCCATCCACTTTTTCAGTTCCTGTTCAGAGATCCGCCCGTTCAGCAGTTTTCCTGGCAGGAGCTTTGCGCCCGGACAGCTGGGACGGAGTTTTTCATTGGTGCGTCCCATGCCGCTGCCGCCGGAGGTGGCAAATGGGACCACCGTTTTGCCGGAAAAGTCGTAGCTTTCCAAAAAGGTGTTGATGATGGTGGGAGCCACATACCACCAGATGGGGAATCCCACAAAGACGGTATCGTAGTTTTCGATGCCCGCATCGTTTCCCGCAATCGCCGGACGGGAAGAAGGATCATTCATCTCCGCCGAGCTGCGGGAGCTTTTGTCGGTCCAGTTCAGGTCGGCCTTGGTATAAGGGGTCTCCGGCCGGATCTCGTAAAGGTCTGCGTTGATCGCTGCTGCTAAGGCTTTTGCCGCTTTGGCGGTCACGCCGCTGGCGCTGAAATAGGTTACCAATGTTTTGCTCATAAGAAAAACCTCCTGTTTCTGTTCAGATAACAAACTGATTCTTATTCCGCAGACAGCTCCAGTCCCAGGCCGTTCACCCACTCCGCGATCTCACTCTGGGATACACCGCTGTTCAGCCGCCGGCCGGAAAGCCATGTCGCCCCTCTGGCGGAACTCTGGAGATTGGTGGCGCTGGAGCCTATGCCGCTGCCGCCGGAGGTGCAGAAGGGGACGATGGTCTTGCCGGAAAAGTCATAGCTTTCCACAAAGGTGTTGATGATTCGGGGAGCCTCGCCCCACCAGATGGGATAGCCCAAGAACACGATGTCGTACTGGGACATATCCGCCACCGAACCGGAGATTTCTGGCCGGGCGCTGGGATCGTTCATTTCTTTGGTGCTGCGGCTGTTGTCATCATTGTAGTTGAGGTCGGCAGAGGTGTAGGGCTGGGCAGGGGTGATCTCATACAGGTCGGCTCCCACGCTGGCGGCGATGGTCTGCGCCACGCCCTCGGTGGTGTTGGTGGCGGAGAAGTAGGCCACCAACACCTTGCTCCCCGACTGTTCTTCCGGCTCGGAGGAAGCAGGGTCTTCCGAGGTCTGGGACTCTGGGGAAGAAGCAGGCTCTCCTTCGGAAGAAGAAGGCGCCGGTTCAGCCGGCTGTGAGGCTGCTTCGGAGGAGCTTTCCGCCGGTTGGCTGCTCACGCTGGAGGAAGAGGGCGTCTCCGGCTGGGAGGATGAGGTCTGCGGGACAGAGCTGCTTTCCGAACTCTGGGCGGGACTGCCACCGCAGGCGGCAAGGGTAAAAAGCATAGCGGCGGTTACGAGAAAGGATAACATCTTTTTCATCATGGTTTCCTCCTGTCTGTTATTTGGTTCCAATAGTTTTGCATTTCCCGATCACCTCACCGGTGCGGAGATATTCGTAAGTAGGCATCTCAAACAGCACCGGTTTCAGAAGGTGATAGTCGATTTTTCCGTTTTCATCCGAAACGCCCTCTTCCGCGTGGACACAGGCGATCTTGCAGATAAAGCTCTCAAAGCCCTCGGTTTCGTAGATGTCGTCCACCCGGCATTCCATCACCACAGGGGACTGCTGGATGACCGGCGCCCCTGTTTCCCCGGCGTGGAAATCGAACACCTGGGATTTGTCGGTCTGATTTCCGCTGACACAGCCCACATAGTCGGCCTTTTCCAGCATGGCCTCGTCTACGAGATTCACCGTCAGCGCCCCTGTTTCCCGAATACCCCTGTTGGTGTAGTGGGGCTTTGCCAGACTGACCAGGATGCGGTCATGCCCGATGATGCCAAGATGGCCTACCAGCACATAATTGGGCTTTCCTTCTACCATCGTTCCTACCACCGCCAGAGGGGTAGGATACAGCGCCAATGCGTTTCCGATCTTCTTTTTCATCTCTTCACTCCTATAGCTGTAAAATGATTTTCATATGAAAAACCAATAAAATTCCTATATCGAATTGGTTTTTCGATGAGACGGGGCGACGCAAAGCGGCGCCAGCACGCGAAGCGTGCGTATCACCGACTTTTCGTCGGTGATTAGTATCAAAGGTCGTGGCCGTCCTTGTTTTTCCGGATCTCATAGCGGAGGTAGTCCAGCCGGTCCAGCTGCTTTTCCCGGAAATGGATCTCATCCAAAGTGCTTTTCCGCTTTTCGCTGAGTATCTGCATTCGCTGCGTTTCGGTATCCCTTCCTTCCATCACCAGGCCCATGTAGGCTTCCACCTCCTGGGCGGTGAATCCCACATCATGGAGCGTCATGATCAGGCTCAGCCGCTCTAAGTCTGTGTCGTCATACTGCCAATCCCCCATCACCTTTTTGACAGCCCCGCAGCCGCCCCAGCTTTCGTACTCCCGCAGAATTTTGATGGGGATGCCATATCGCTTGCTGGCTTCCTGGATCGTCATTCCCTCTACCTCCCACAAAAACAAAAAATATAGATGCTCCTTTTGGGAACATCTATATTGTAAAATACGCCGGTGAAAAAGGGAAATGCTTCTATTGTATTTCAGAAAATGCCTCCTCGGCATTTCTCGCCTCCTGAATGAACCGCTCCACCGCCTGGGAGGCCGCCACACTCTTTTTCCAGACCAGAACGACACCGTTCCGGACGGGAGGGGACAGAGGGACAAAGCACAGCTCGTCATACACGGTGGTCCCCAGGTCGAAGCAAAGGGCAGTCCCCACATGGTGCTTGACCATGATGGCAGCATTGATGAGCAGATTGTAGCAGGCGGCAACGGTGACCTGCTCAAAGCAGTTCCCGAACCAGCCGGCCAACTCCTCCCGCACTGCTCCCCGGACCGGCAGGAGCAGCGGCGTGTGGAGCAGGTCGGCGGGGCATATCTCCGCCTTCTCCGCCAGAGGGGAGTCTCTGCGGGTCAGAATCCCCCACCTCTCCCGGAGGGGGAACCGGATCATCTCGTATTTTTTCAGCTCCACCGGCTCGATGAGCAGCCCCAGGTCCAGCAGCCCCTTTTCGATCCGCTCCTTGATGTCATCAGCGGTGGCGCTGTAAACGCGGTACTGCACCAGAGGATACTTCTCCCGGAAAGCGACCATCAGATCCGCCAGATGGGCCATTCCGCAGGTTTCCCCGCAGCCGATAGCGATCTCGCCGGTGAGGATCTCCTCCCGATGGGAAAGATCCTGCTCTGTTTTTTCGGCGAGCTCTACGATCTCCTGGGCCCGGCGTTTCAGAAGCATCCCGTCATCGGTGAGGAGGATATTGTGCTTGCTGCGCCGGAACAGCGTCACCCCCAATTCCTCCTCCAGCTGGATCAGCTGTCGGGAAAGGGTGGGCTGGGTGACATGGAGAAGCCCTGCGGCGCGGGTGATATTTTCTTCCCTGGCGACCATCAGGAAATATTTCAAAACACGAAGTTCCATAGGGGTTCGCCTCCTTTGATGATTATTTTACCATAGAACCATTTGGTTTCGCTATGGTTTTGTACAAGAAATGCCTTTTGGTATTTTTGCAATGGCTTAAACAGGAACTCCCGGATGCCAGCATGGGGCATCCGGGAGCGGAGGAGAAAATGAAGAAGCGTTTGCTGTTGCCCGCAATGGTTACAGTTTCAAGCCAACCGCCAAGCCATCCTCGGTGGCTCTGTTCGCAGGCCCGGCCTGCTTTGCGTCACCGATCACATAGACCTCTGCGGATGGTCCCGGCGCATCAGTACACCCCAGGTTTCTTTTTGGGCAAGCCGGACAAAATCGTACTTTTCAATATCCACCGGTTCAAGCAGAAGCCCTACATCAACCAGGCCCCTGTCAAGGCGCTCTTTAATATCGTCGACCATCTCGTTATAGAGCCGGAAATGTACCAAAGGATATTTTTCTGAAAATTGTTTGATAACTTCAGAAAGAAAGCGGCTGCCAATAGCTTCGGTAGCTCCTATGGATATGATGCCGCTGACCAGATCGCTTCGATCAACAAAGGCTCGCTCCGCTCTATCTGCCAGTTCCACGATCTCCTCTGCTCTTTGGCGAAAAAACAATCCATCGTCCGTTAAAGTGAAGCCTCTTTTTCCGCGCAGCAACAGTACAGTTCCCAATTCCTGCTCCAATTCTATCAGTTGACGGCTGAGGGCAGGCTGTGTTATGTACAGGATATTTGCGGCACGGGTGATATTGCCCTCATTGACCGCTGTTAAGAAATAGCGAAGTGTACGAAGTTCCATATATCGCTCCTGTCCTTTTGAAGTTTTGCAGCAGGTGAGATACTCCAATAAAGCTACTTACAGGCTTCATTGACACAGGCTAATACGTTCAGGGTTCGGGGATAGCCGAGATAAGGCAGACAAGTGGTAAGCGTCTCGATCAAGGTTTGCTTGGTGTTCCCCACAGACAGATTTGCCTTTGCATGGGCTTTCGCCTGGGGCTCGCAGCCGCCAATTGCGCAGATAACCGTAAAGGTGATAAGCTCCCGCATTTTCAGATCCAGCATCCCGCGGGTGTAATAATCCCCGAAACAGTTGGCGGAAAGGCAGTCCTGGATATGTTTGGTTTCCTCCGGCGCGGCATCCCGCATGGCATAGATGCTGTCGCCAAAGATCTTCACCTGCACCTGAAGCCCCTTTTCAAAACGGGTTTCCGGGGTGACCGTGCTTTGGTTCTCTCCTTCGGGGTCAATATTCTCTTCCAGAAGCGTATGGTTGACTGCTGTTAGAGCCTCCTTCACTCTGGGAAAACCGATATAAGGGGCGGTCTGATACAGGGCCTCCTTGATCTCGGTAACAGATACTCCGCTTTTCAGGGCATCTCGCACCGTATTCGGGAGCTCCTCCATGCTCTGTATTGCAGCCAGACAGGCCAAACGAATAAGGGCGCGGGTCTTGGCATCCCTAAGACCGTTGGCGGCGATCTGACCGGAAAGGAACTGCTCCTGTATCTCTAAAAATCCTTGGTCAACCTGTTTCATTCTCTGATCCTCCTGTACTGTTTTTCTGCTTTGGGTAATATCAGTATAATCCTATCCTGGATACAGGGCAAATGCTTATTCTTTATAATGAGAAATGCTTTTGGAGCATTGTTTATAGAACACCAACGAAATCATTTTCATTATTCTCTTATCGTAATCTTCTCCACCAATCACACAGTCACACTGCATATTGATTAAAAATGTATATTGACAACAAGATATAGTATATGTTAAACTAAAAGAGCAAATTGTTGTTAGGCTATCCCCTCGTTTTGAGGGCGGTACCCAGGTAGAAGTTTT
>CAJUJI010000114.1 GCA_910586875.1 uncultured Anaerotruncus sp.
GGACTTTGCATCATGGAAATTCCTCCTTCAAACAATTTATTGGGCCATGTTTCTGTCTTATCCATAGGATAAAGTGAGCCTGTTTGCAATAGCTTTTTGCGCTTTCTTTGCGGAAAAATTGCAGCAAAAAGAGGAGAGCATTCTAAAATGCCCTCCTTTTCCGTTTATTTCTGCCGCCCCAACAGCAGCGCAATGATCTGTTTTTCGGCCCCGCGGTGCAGCCTTGCGCCGCCGGTGTCGACAAAGATCCCCTTAAAGTCCGCCAGCCGCAGCGGCCGCCCGCACCGTTGGCAGAGCTGCCGCAGATCGGCGCAGCCTTTGCAGATGATGGTCCCTTCGGGAGCTTCACTGAGGTCTTTGCCGCAATACTCGCAGGAGACCGCACTTTGATCAACCGGGTCGCTTAGTTCTGTGGATAAGCATTTTTGACAGAAGATAGGAATCACATCCTTTCGGTATGGGATATGGGGGCGCTTTCGTAAAAACAAAGCTGTTTGGTTTGTGGAACTGGGGCCTGCTGCTGCATCAGGTCTGAGATGCGCTCAACTGACAGGAGCTTTTGAATACGGCGTTGGTCCGCTTTTTCCAGCTTGTCCAGGCCATTTTCCAGAAGCAGCCGTTCAAGTCTGGCAATCTTCTTTTTCTGGACAGCCTGTTTTCTCTCCCGTTTGTTCTGTGCGGCAGCTTTCTGCATATCACCGGCTTGAACGATCTTGATTCCCTCGGCGGCATCCCGCAGATCCTGAAGAAGATCTCTGGTTTCCCGACGCTCTGCCCGGATATTCTGGACCTGCATCGTATAGGTGGGGTCAAAAAACCGTTCCCTATAACTTCGGCTTTCCTCCTTATCCTGGATCTGGGTGCCGCAACATCGGACGATTGCTTCACAGAGTGTCAAAGAAGCGGAGCTGTCCAGCAGCTTTTTCCCCTTGATGATGGAGACAACGGTTTCGTCTGGAAAAAGTCCCACGCCCTTTTGCGTCCTGCTGATTTTGACATCGTAGAAGACATTTCCCTTTTTCGGGGATAACTCGGTTTGCAGGACATCACAGTAGCGGCAGAATCCCTCCCGCGCACAGTCGATGGGGTCATAGAACATCCGCCACTGTTTTTCCATCCGGTTGTACCGGCTCCTGTGTTTGCAGGCCCGTCCCTGTTTTTGAAGGCGTAAGGTTTCAAATAGGGTATCCGCTTCTTTCCAGACCTCTGCATGAGCTTTTTCCAGGCTCTGCTCATAGGAGTAGGGCCGGTCAGCCAAATGGCAGGCACAATGCAGTATTTCACCGCGCCGTTCCCGCAGAAGAGGATGGTTCCGCTCACAGGGGGCGCCGGTAAAATGAGGGCAGGTGACAACGGGATTGTTGTTTTCCGGCATCCAATCGATGCCCATAAAGCTCATTGTTCCCGTAACCAAATGGCTTCCTTTTACCAAGAGGCCGCAGGGCGTTTCAAAAACCAGCCGGTAAAGTGTTTCTGGCCGGTAGGTAAACCCGCCGTAAAAGGGGGCAAAAGGCCGGACATTATCAGGATAGTTTTCCTTTGTATATCCTTCAGAGAAAAGTCGTTGGGTGAGTTTATTCAGTTTGTCCATTTCATATCCCCTTACAGGGCCGCATTCCAAAGTATTCCTCCATCACATTCCGAAGCTCCGGGAGTGTGCGGCCGTACCCCTTGGCGATACACCTTTCACAGCAGTGGTATTTCAAATATCCCAGTGCCTTGCTTACTCTGACATCCCAGCTGTTCAGCTGGCTGCCGCAATAGTGGCAGTAGTCTTCCAGCCAGCGGATATGCTTATCATTTGAATTGCCCATTTCATCACCTCATCTTAAAAATGATAGTCAAAGAAGACCAGCGCCCAATCCTGGGGCTTTTCCTGGACCTTTGCTATGGTAGCCTCACTGATTTTTGCTGTGTACTCCGCGGTATCATAGAAACAGGAATCGTAGAAATACTCGCCGTCCAACAGCTTGGCCATCTTCTTCAGCTGGAAAACATAGTGGGTTGCCTGTATCGAGGAACCGTCCACAGCCCCATTCTGGATCCCGAAAACAATACCGCTCAGCTGGCCGCCAAAGCAGTTGATCAGGGCCTCCATGTTATACCTGATCTCCTGAGTCTGGGTTTCCAGGATTTTTTTCAACTCCCGGATCAGCTTCTTCCCATCCTCGGAACCAAGGAGGACATTTTCCGGGTATTCGTCGGCCCAGCCTCCGTCGGTAGCTGTTTCACGCCAGTCATAGGCAGCGCCATAAAATTTATCGGTTTCTTCCTCTGCGTAAAGGCGGATCCGTTCCAGGTATTCCTCACGGGATTCCCCCTCATCTGCCGGGACATCCCCAGGCAGGTGGACCAATATGCTGTGCAGAATGTGCATAAGTAGACCTCCTTGTAATAAAGGAGGAGCCCGGTTCCCCGGACTCCCCCAAACAGTTTGCCGTCGTTAAGCGGCAGTGATCGCATAGTGGGACAAAGTCCGCGCTGCATCCTCACAGGCCCGGATCAACAGCTTTTTTTGCTGCCTCCGGTCCATCCCGGGGCAGGCGGTTTGGAGCCTGTGTACCTCCTCTCTATACCAGCCGACCACCGACCAGATGTCCCGGAGGGGCAGGTCATGCTCAAAGCCTTTGGCGTAGAGGAAAAGGCACTCGTCGCCAAGGGCAAGCAGGCTGATGCAGGAAAACCGCATCTGCTTCTCCCTTCTCTTCCTTTATCTCATCAAGCCGAAGATAGGTCCCGATCCCGTTTTTCTGAAACAGTGTCAGCAGGTGGGAAAGAAAGTCTTCCGGATCAAAGAGCCCAAACGCCATACAGGCTTTCTCAAGAGATTCAGCGTAAAGCTCCAGCTCCCCCTGAATGGAAAAGGGCAGGCGGTAAACCGACTGTCCCTCCTTTGGCGGTTTTGGATTTTCCGGGAAGATGAGCAGCGGTGTTTCGTAGCGGCACTGCTTGCCATCGAAGCAGTAGCGCCAGATGCTGTTGTCCTCCCCGTAGAAGGATACCGAAGAGCCCGCCTCCACAAAGGGGGCGATGGTTTCAAACAGCTCATCCTCATACCTTGTTTTCTCGCCGGTGAATATGATGTCGCTGAGGTTTCCCTCCGCGTCCTTATCCACCTCAAAATCGAACTCCCGGAAGATGTCCCGGACCGAACTCATTTCGTCGAACAGGTCAGGGAAACGCTGAATAGCGGCCTTTACAAGCCCCGCAAAATACTCTTTGCGGATGCAAAACGAACTCTCCCTTTGCCAAATTACAAAACCCATTCTGATTCTCCTCTCCAAATTAGTCGGGGCGGATGATCTGCCCCTTTAAGTAATCGTCAATGCCCTTGAAGGCGCGGTCCCAGGTGATCTGCTTCACCTGAAATCCCTCCTCCTGTAAAATTCCACGGATGGTCTGAAAGCAGTTTGCCACCGCCGGATTCTCATACATATCCATGTCAAAGGCCATGAGTACCGTGTGGATGCCCAACTCCCGGCAGGCGGGGAGGGCATTCCGCACGGCGCTGTAATGGCTGACGCCCGGCACCGCCAGGAAACAGCGGTCAGAAAACCGGGCGGCAATATCCGCCTTCATGATCCCTTCTGTGAGATAGGCCGCTCCGGTCTGGCCGGCGGCCTGGGGCCGGGCAAAGTGGAGGCCGCAGGCGTGGGGCGCCCCCAGCTTCTGCTTTGCCCCGGTGATCCAGTAGCACTTGTGCTTTTCAGCCTGGTCCTTGCGGACCTGGAGGCCCAGTATCCTGCCTGCGCTGTCCCGTTCCGGCATGATGATCCCGGAACGCCAGGTGTACAGCGTCCACCGCTCCCTCTCATCCAGATAGAAGCCGGGAACGCCCTCCAGGGTGCAGCCTGCCCCCATCAGCTCCGCCGCCAGTCTGCGCTGTCCCACAGTGGGGACGCTCCGATAGCCAAGGCGGTCGATCTCCCCGTCCTCCAGCCCCCGGTCCCGCAGGTTTTGCCGGTGGGTGCTGGTGAGGGTGAGCATCCCCAGCAGGGCGGAATAGGTCTCATGCAGCTGCTGTGCCGAGGCCCTTTTCTCCGTCTCCGGACTGGGCAGCAGAGAAAGAGCCTGGGGGATGAACCTGGGAGCCCCCTTGCAGGGACCCTCCAGGTATTCCATCATCTCCCGATACGCCTGCCTGGCATCCAGCACCTGGGGATGCCAGGCCATGTACAGATCCAGCTTGCCGCCCATGCGTCCGCACCGGTGGCAGCGGTACCGGTCTCTGGCCAGGTCGATCTCCATGTGCCCATGGCGGTCGGGCTGGCCGTTCTTTCCCAGGCAGAAGGGACAATCCAGGATCAGGACGCCGCGCTTTTCCGCCTTAACAGGCAGCCCAAGATTGTTCAGAACATCCTGAATGGTAAAGGGCATACTATTCCGATAGGGCGCCCCCATAAAACTCTTCACCTCGCAAACGGCCATTATCCGGCCTGTGCCATGGCATGATCCATGAGGATCTGGGCCGCGGCGCGCAGCTTGAAGTCGTTGCCGCTGTATTTCTTCAGATACCAGTCCAACGCGCCGGGGGCGATCATGGCCACCTCGCTCAGCGTCTTCCCAGTGTGGATACCCACGGTGATCCGGTAGTTCTTTGCCCACTCCAGTGGCATTTTCATGGCCTCCTCCGCGTTGCGGGGCTCCTGGAGCGGCTGTGCGGTGCCTTGCTGTGGAGCAGATGCGCCCGGCTGCTGTGCCATCATGCCCAGCTTCTGAGGGCCCTGCTGCTGTGCGGCCGGTGCAGCTGCCTGGACCGGTACCGCCTGTTGTGCAGGGATTTGCGCCGGCGGAGCTGTCACCTTGGAATATTGCCGGGGTCGCTGCCTGCGCTGCCGGCTGGAGAGCCGGAGTCGGGGCAGCGGCCGGGCCGCCATTTTCTTCCAATACCTCTCCGGTAAGAGGATTCAGCAGCAGCCCGTCCTGAAGAACATTGACGAAAGGCACATCAAAGCCGGCGTTGGTCAGCGCCCGGCCGATGGCCACTGTCTCCGCCCAGTCGGCAAAGTAAAGCTCATAGGGCTTGGCGGAGGCGGGGTCGCCTGGGGCGAACCGTTCTGCTTTTCCCTCCGCCAGATAGGAGTCCGGCGGGTCCATGCGGTCGGCATAGACCCTGGCATTGATGCAGATGTGCCGCTCGTCCTTTTCCAAAACGGTGGTGCAGATGCGCCCGTTGGGGTAGATGGTCCGGAACCACAGCTTTTTGAAGGCCGTGTCCAGGGACCATTCCCTCCGGCCCTCCTCATTGGTGTTCAGCCGAAGGAATTGCCGGGGGTCAAACCCCGACTGGTAGAGGCCCTGCCGCAGGGCGGCGTCGTTGTACATTCCGGTTGCGTTCGCATTCATTCTGAAAGCTCCTCTCACAAAAATAGTTGTAGCGCAGCGAAAACTATTTTTTGGCCATGTGCGATAGCACGGCCATTTGAATCTTTTATTTATTGCTTGCAATAAATAATCAGCCCGCCAGTCCTTAAAAACTGACAGGTCCTAAGCAGAATTTTTTCTTTCCCCTGCGCTCATCTGCCGGTAGTAGGAAACGATCCGGTCGGCCAGCAGGGTATTGCGCTGATCGATGTCGTTTTTATCAATGGCGATATGGAGCGCCTGAGCCCCACCAGGATGACCTGGCGCTTTGCGCGGGAGACCGCTGTGTAGATCAGGTTCCGGCACAGCATGATGTACTGGTCCTTGAGGATGGGGATGATGACCGTATGGTACTCGCTCCCCTGGCTCTTGTGGATGGTGGTAGCGTAGGCCAGCTCCAGCTGGGAAAGCTCCTCAGCGGAATAGTCCACCGCCCGTTCATCGGAGAACAGCACCCGGACGGTGTCGCCCTCCTCCTCATCTTGGGTGATGCTGACGATGAGCCCCACATCCCCGTTGCTGACGGCCTCCCGGTTTTTCGTTTGGATCACCTTGTCTAGTTCCCGAAAGACCTGGGTGCCGTATTTGATCTCCTTTTTGCAGGGGTCCGGCGGATTGATCAGCTTCTGGATCTCCTCATTGAGCCGCTTGACGCTGCATCTGCCCCGGCTGCGGAAGGGGGCCAGGATCTGTACCTCCAGCAGATTTTGCCGGGTAATGGCCTCCTGATAAGCACTCAGAACGATCTGCGCCGCTTCATCAGCTTGATCGGAGGGCAGAAAGCGGAAATCTTCTCCAAAGAAAAGCGAATCCTTGCGCCCCTGGTTGATGGCGTGGGCGTTTAGGGCGATCCGGCTGGCCTCCTTCTGGCGGTAGGCAATATCCAGGTGGGTCGTTGGGATCAGACGGCACCGCAGCAGCTCCCGCAGCACATTGCCGGGGCCCACCGAGGGCAGCTGATCCGGGTCACCCACCAGAAGAAGCTGTGTCCCTGTTTCGACGCGGCGGAACAGCTCTGCCGACAGCCGCATATCGATCATGGAGACTTCGTCCACGATCACCAGGTCGGCCTCCAGCGGTATGCTGCCGCCGAAATATTCCTCGCCGTCATTGGCATAAAGACCCAACGCGCTGTGGAGCGTAGAGGCCGCCGGGTGCCCGGTGGATTCCACCATCCGCCTGCTGGCCCGCCCTGTGGGGGCCGCAAGAAGGATCTCCCTCTTGGGTCTGACCCGTTTGTAGATGTCCAGGATCACCCGCAGGGTGGTGGTCTTGCCGGTACCGGGCCGCCGGTGATGATGCTCAGGGAGCTTTTGTCCCACATCCGCACCGCCTCCGCCTGTTTTTCCGAAAGGGTCAGGCCAAGAGACTTTTGGGAACGGGTAAGCTCCGCATCCATATCCGCCGGCAGGCTGTTTTTGTCGGAAAGCATCTGCAGCACCTTGCGGGCCACATCCACCTCCGCTTTTCTCAGCTCCGGCTTGTACACCCGCCGAATGTCGCAGAACAGCTTTTTCTCCACCAGAAGCTGGTTCAGCCGTGCCTCCACGACAGGGCGGGTGACCTCCTCCTGGGGCAAGCCCTCGTTGAGTAGCAGGCAGGCTTTTTGCAGCAGCTCACCATAGGGGAGGAACAGATGTCCGGCCTGCTCCGCTTCGTCCAACAGGTAGCACAGCCCACCCCCGATCCGCAGAGGGTCGGAGGGGCTGCACCGGACCGCGCGGGCGATGGCGTCCACGATCTTGAAGCCGAAGCCCTTAATCTCGCAGAGGCGAAAGGGCTGGTTCTGAAGGATCTCCATGGCGTTGCCGCCAAAGGCTTCCAGCACCTTTGCCGCCTTCTTGACGCTGATCCCGTAGGGGGAAAGGCGGGCCACAATGTCTCGCAGCGCCCGGCTGTCCTGAAAGGAAAGCCGGATCTTCTCCAGCTTCTGGGGGAGATACCGCGAATACGCAGCAGCTCCTCCGGCCGGTTTTCCAACACCTCCATAGATGGCGGCGGCCATTTTGGGCCCGATGTCCTTGATGAGCCCGGAACTCAGATAGCCGATGATCCCCTCCCTGGTCTGGGAGACCAGCTCCCGGAAGGACTCGACGCTCAGCTGAAGGCCGTACTTGCTGTCCTCCCACTGGCCAATGATCTCGAAATCCACCGCGTCGGTGGTGGGCAGGTTATAGCCCTTGGCGGTGATGACAGTCCGGCCCGGTGTGGAAAATTTGCTGCAGGCCGCTCCTGGCAGGTTTGGTTCCTCCGTGGCATAGCGGCAGATGGTGAACCCGTTCTCCTTGCTCTAGAAAACGGTGCTGTGCCAGGTACATCGCATCCTTTCCACCTCCTATGTGTTTTCCAGCCGCTTGACCGCAAAGCTACAGTTTTCGCTGATAGTGGCGTACTGGTCATAAATGTCTGGATAGTCGAGCCATAGCTTCTCCAGCTCGTCCTTCCAGATGCCGGTCTTGCTGGTGGGCTTGTAGCTCACCCGGTATTCCACCGTTCCAATGGTGCAGATGGCCGTGCAAGCCTGGCCCATCCGGTCCACAATGGGGGCGTAGACCCCCTTGATTTCCTTTTCCAGCTCCCTGCCCCGCTTGTCCAGCGCCTGTTTTTCCTCCCGGAGCTTCAGGTACTGTTCCAGCCGCAGGGCGTCCGAGGCGGACAGGGTGATCTGCGGCAGGGAGGGGTCGGCCTTGCCCTGGTAGCGCCGGATGCTCTCCAGCACCAGGTCGCCGGACTCGGTGTAGGGCGGCTCCACATTGGCGGATACAAAGTCCTGCCAGAAGTGGGCCAGCTCCAAAATGGTCATCTCCTCTTCCTCCAGTTCCCGACCGATCTCCCGCATGAGGAAATCTCCCTCGGAATTGCCGAACAGGCAGGCGAAGGCGCAGAAATCCAGGTTGGTCACCGACAGGTAGTGTTTCCCCTGCACCTCGTAGTGCCGGGGAACGCCGCCGTCTGTTTACCTGTCCTTTGCCATAAAGCTGGAGGTCTTGCACTCCAGCACGCCCCGTTTGCCGTTCGGCTTCTGGACGAAGTAGTCTACATCGGCGATCATAAAGGAATAGAGGGGGTGCTGGAAGATCTTGCGGATAGGGTAGACGGTATAGCCCGTTTTCCTCTGATAGATCTCCGCCACCAGCTCCTTTAGACGATGGCCCACCTCCTTGGCGACCCAGTTGGTCTCATCCGGCTGCATGGGCTGTACACCGGTCTTTTCGTAGAACAGATCCCGCCTGGTTTTCCAGGGGGAGATGCCCAGGACCGCCGCCACATCGCTGCCGCCGATGCCCCTGGTGCGCTGCTGGAGCCATTCCTCCTCGGTAAGCTGCGTGATGTCCTCCACCAGAACAGCCGGATCGTAATTCAGGTCTAACATAGGGCTTCCTCCTTTACCATTTCACTTCCCCGGCGTAGTCGTAGTCCTCCCAACGCACCTTTAGGGCGCGGGAGATGTTTTCCTCCATCTGCGCCACCCTGGAGGCACTGGCTCCGTCGCACTGGAGCAGGAACTCCGCCTCGCAGATCCCCAGGTACAGGTCGTAGGCCGTGCAGGGGCGTTCCCCGTTTTGGGCCTGCCAAAGCTCCGCGGCCCGGTAGGCCAGACGCTTGGTGACGCCGACACGCTTCATCACCCGCAGCATGGTGTTGTAGGGGTAGTCGATGCCGGTTTCCATCAGCTTCCCCAGCCGGGCGATGGCATCGCCGTACTTGGGGTAGAGCAGGGAAAGCTGCTTTTTGAAGTCGGCGACACTCGCCTGGTTGCTGTGTTCCAGACAGAGGGCGCTCCCCAGGGTGATGCTGCGGCCGGACTTCTCCTCCATCAGCATGGGGTAGAGATTCGCGCCGCTGATCCCCACATCCGAGGTGGAAGAGCGCAGGGCCGGGACGAACTGCCCGGCATAGACACCGTGCTTTTTGGCAGTCTCCTCATATGCCTCCACCAGCTCCCGATTATTCGGGAAGAACCAGATCGCCGTCATCATGGCGTGTTCATAGTGGCCGCTGATAAACCGGCAGCCCCCGAAATCCGCCTCCAGCTGGTCGGTGACCGCCTGGAACAACGCCGGAATCTCCAGCACCGCGTACTCGCTCTCGTCCCCGCCGTGCATGGCCGAGACCTTTTCGTCGCTCAGGCGCAGCAGGGCGTTCCCGCTGGCCACGCTGACGCAGTGGTTGAGGATCTGGGCCAACACCGGCTTGC
>CAJUJI010000115.1 GCA_910586875.1 uncultured Anaerotruncus sp.
ATAAATTACTAATTTACTAATTGACAGGCTGAAAAATCTATGTTATTCTGTTTGTGTGCTCTTGCAATTTCATAGAAATGAGGAAAAAGAAATGAAGATACCAACCACTTTAAAGCATAAACCAGTCATTGTTGTCGAGGATTATGCGAATATTGACGGACGCACTGCTTATAAAACCGATGCACAGGGCCTTTCATTGGGACTTGCGCAGTGGAATGATCGCGGCAAGGTGGATATCTCCGCCAAAGTTTGGCGCTACACCGGTGAAAAATGGTCGCGCCAGTCGGAGGAGCTGCCGCTGCATCGCGTAATCGATCTGGCAATTTTGATCTGCCGCACACAGTTATATTTTCGAGAGGAAGCCTACCGGCAGGAAAAACAGTTCCATCCAGAACATCCGCAGATTGACCGGATTGGTTTACAAGGCGATGCGATGACCGTCGAGGTTTGTACCGATAATCCGATGATTGAAGAGGATATTCAGCTGTTTTCACAGGCGTTGGCGCAGGATAGCGAACTGTTGGGAGAACGACTGCGGGTATTGTCACACATTTTAAAGGAGATGGGATATTAAAATGAATGAACATAAAAAAGAGCTGATTCAGGCGTATAAAAACCGGCCTTTGGTTGGCGGTGTCTGTATTATTAGAAACACCCAAAATGGAAGATACCTGCTGGAAACGGTTACAAATCCGCAAGGCAGCCAAAACCGTTTTCTCTTTGCGCAACAAACGAACACCTGTCTTTCCAGCCGCTTGCAGCGGGATTGGAGCACCTTTGGAAATGAGGTGTTCAACTTTGAAATTTTGGAGGAATTGTTGCAGAAGGAAGAACAAACTGTGGAAGAATTCCAGGAGGAATTAAAAATACTGGGAGAAGTTTGGGCAGAAAAATTTGATGCCTCACTTTCCTACTAAAAAGAGGTATTTTCTCTTGTGAAAACACCCCTTCACATTCAAAATATAGCTGGGCAAAAACGATTTGTTTTGCCCAAAAGAAAAAGCCCCATTTGGGGCTTTTTCTTTTGGGCAAAGCTTTTATGCACACTGTGGTGCAAAGATACTAAACCTCTTGGATGATTGGCAAAATCATGGGGCTGCGTTTTGTCCGACTGTAAAAATAGGAGGAAAGCGCATCCCGCACCTGCCCTTTTAAGTCGCCCCATTCACGAACATGATTTTCACGGCAGCGTTCCAATGCTTGACGCGCAATCAACTGCGCTTCATTAAGCATCTCCTCCGCCTCACGCACATAAACAAAACCACGGGAGATAATATCCGGTCCTGCGACCACTTCCCCGCTTGCGGAATCCATGGTGGTCACAACCACAATCAAGCCATCCTCGCCCAAATGTTTGCGATCACGCAATACAATACTACCGACATCTCCAACGCCCAGTCCATCCACCAGCACGCGGCCAGCAGGTACAAATTCCTCCGCCTTGACCGAAACGCCATCCAGCTCGAACACACGGCCGTTTTCGCCGATAAAAATATGATCTGCACAAATCCCCATTGAAAGTGCCAGATTCGCATGTTTTTTCAGCTGCTTATATTCGCCATGGACCGGGAAGAAAAATTTGGGGCGGGTTAATGAGAGCATAATTTTCAGCTCTTCCTGGCACGCATGGCCAGAAACATGGATTTCATACATCCGCTCATAAATAACCTCTGCGCCCAGTTTCATCAGCCCATTGATCACACGACCCACCGTTTTCTCGTTTCCGGGAATGGGCGTTGCACTGATAATGATAAAATCATTTGGGGTGATCGTTACCTTGCGATGGTCGCTGGTCGCCATGCGGGAAAGCGCGCTCATCGGCTCGCCTTGGCTGCCTGTAGTGACCAAAACCAACTGCTCCTGTGGATAGCGATTGATTTCATCAATATCAATCAGCACGCCCTTTGGAGGCTTGAGATAGCCTAGCTCTACTGCTACCCCAACCACATTGACCATGCTGCGGCCGGATACAGCAACCTTGCGTTTATATTTCGCCGCCGCGTCAACAATCTGCTGAATCCGGTTGATGTTTGAGGAAAAGGTTGCTACAATAATGCGCCGGTTCTTCGCTTGTTTAAACAGCTTATCCAAACTTTCGCCGACAATCCGCTCTGTGGGGGTAAAGCCTGGGCGTTCAGCATTGGTTGAATCAGAAAAAAGTGCCAGAACACCGCGGCTCCCCAGCTCTCCCAAACGGGCCAAATCAATCATTTCGCCGGTGATTGGGGTATAATCCACCTTGAAATCGCCGGTATGGACAATAACACCTGCGGGGGTATGGATTGCTAACGCCACTGCATCCGGAATCGAATGATTCACCCGAATAAATTCCACTTCCATGCAGCCCAATTTGATCGTTTCACCCGATGCAATCTGGATCATCTTGACCTTACCGTAAAGTCCGTGTTCCTTGAGCTTATTTTCAATCAGTGCAATCGTGAGACGGGTTGCAAAAACCGGCACATTTACCTGTTTAAGAAAGAATGGCAATGCGCCGATATGATCCTCATGCCCATGTGTAATGACGATACCGCGCAGCCGGTCGCGGTTTTTCACCGCATAGGTAAAGTCCGGCAGGACCAAATCTACCCCCAGCATATCATCGTCCGGAAAGGTCATACCGCAATCGATCAAGAACATATCCCCTTGACAATCATACAAGGTCATGTTCTTGCCCACTTCGCCCAATCCCCCTAGCGGAATGACCCGCAGTGGAGGCTTGCGCTGTTCCTTCTCCTTGCGCCGTCGCCCTCGTCCACCGGTTTGGGCGCTCTTAGTTGTAACCTTTTCTTGCGGCTTTGGCTTTTCGGTTTTTTCCTTTTTTGGGGTTTTAGCGGTCGCCTGCTTCGCAACAGCCTGCTTTTTAGGCGTACCCTGCTGTTTGCGCGGTTTTTGCTCCTGCACAACCGTCTCTGCCTGGGACGGTGTGGGCAGTGCTGCCGGTAGTGCATTTGACACCGCCTCTCCCTTTTTAGGACGGCCGCGCTGTGTTTTCTGACCGCCTGCTTTTGGCAACGCCTTTTGAATAATCTTCGCTGCGGTTTCCTTTACGTTTGCACGCGAGCCGCGCTTTTGTGGTGCTTTGCGCTCCACAATCGACCGTTTTTCCAATTGGTCAATGCCCATTTCCAGCTGAGCATCGGTCAGCTTCCCCATCAATTTTTTTTCATCTGCCACAAATCGTACCTCCGTATAATTTACAATTCACGCTCAATTTTGCGCAACATACGCAAAAATAAAATACAAAACAGGCACCCATCCTTCTTGTGCTTTTTTCCGAACAAGTCACAAGCTAAGGATAGGCGTATGAATATTCAGCAGTAGAAACGTGGGGTTATCCTGGTCCTTTTGGGCAGGCACGTTCTACATTTTCTTTCGTCAAAAAACCGCGCAAGGGCGGAAAATTGCAAAAACCGAACACATCATTATTGTATATTTTACCTGTTTTCATGTGCTTTGTCAAGCAAACCACCGAGCTGTTTTTCAAAATCTATGCAGAGTTCGTGTGCAGTCTCCCAATTTGCCGCCTCTGCAAACAGGCGAATTGCACTTCCGTTTTTGCGCGGGCGCAGTAGAATCATCCCCTGCGGCGTACGCGCTAAAAGCCCTTCGCCAGCCGCTTCTGCCTTCAATCCTTCCAACAGACGGGCGGGCGGCAAATCCACCTTGACCGAGCGTTCTTCCACCGCAAAGGCTGGCAAACGACGTTCGAGCATTTCCAAGGATAGTTGATTACGACGCATATAATCCAGCAGTATCACTGCTAACATCAATCCATCGCGGGCGCATTGCTGTGCAGCCAGACGCCGTCCGGTATAATCGCTGCCGTCCGCTGGACAAAGCAGATATCGATAAACCCGTCTTCCCTGCTGTTGTGCAAAAAAGTCCAATGCGCGCGGGAAATCGTTCTCTACCGCTGCGTCCTGTCCCTGTTCAAACAGGGTTAAACAATAGGCTGCAATTGTTCGCTGTTCAGAAAGTATGGTATCTCCCTCCCGCAAAGAAAGGTGTAGACCATTTTCTGAAAGTAAAAGCTGTAAACAAGGCTCAGAAGCTGTGTCGCACCCCAACTTCTCCAGCGCGTTGGAGAGCAGACGCCCCACCTGCGGCTTCTTGCAGATCACCTGTGCGGCCATACCAGAAAGACCCTCTGGTGCCAATCGCAACAGTGCAGTCAGATAAATGGTTCCGATTCCGGAAAGATCCAACCGGTCCCCAAAGCTGCCAAATTCTGCGCGGGTAAATTCTGCGCGTGCGAGCAGCTGTTCAATCTCCCGCTCCACCTTGCGGGTGGCCGGCAGTCCTGCATCACAAACTAATTTAATGGAACCAGAAGCTTCCGCACTCAGATAAACGCCCAATTCTAGCGCGTTGTATTCCATCCCAAAGCTGAACATCGACTCAAAAATGCTGCCGAAATCCAGTACTGGCGCGCCCGCAGACCGCACCCCTGCAATCAGTGCATCTCCCAGTACCTGCGCGCTGCGCGATTCCCCTGTTGCAACACCAACCGTGCGCCCAGCAGCCAATGTGCCAACTGCGCAACCTACCCGTACAGCCAGCTCTGGCGTCAGCTCCACGCCGACCTCACCACACAGCCCGTCATCATCAAACACCTGTACAGGGCCGCCCCGTGTGGTAATATGTCCGGAAACAACCGCTCCATCGGTAATCTTTGCTCCTGCACAAATACGAATCTGAGGCTGCACAACCGCCCTTGCACCGATGATGGTATTTTCCCCTACCGTTACCCCTTCCAAAAGCTGTGCATGTGATTTGACCGAAACACCCTGACCTAAAATTCCAGTATCTATGCGGGAACGTGTGCCCAACATACAATGCGGCAGCAAAATGCCTGCATGTACCGTTGCCCCAGCTGCAATGGTGCAGCCATCCTCCAACACGCTTCCGGCTGTAATGCTGGCATCCTCTCCGATTTGTACCCCCTTGCCAATGTAAACAGGCGCACCCAATTTATAGTGACCGAGCGGTCGCTTGCCTGCCAGTAAATTTCCATAACGGTCGCGGACACCGTTAAGCTTACAGCGGACCTTGCCGGTTAATAGGTCTCTTTGCGCCTGCCGGTAGGCGTCCAGATCTCCAATATCGCACCAATAGCCATCCAGCTTACAGCTTTCTAGCAACATACCTCGCTTTAACATTTCAGGAAATAAATCAGCCGCAAAATCAAATTTTTTACCCTGCGGAATGATATCTAACGCTTCCGGCGAAAGAATATAAATACCGGTATTTGCTGCTCCACCGGTAGCCTGGGTAAAGGTCGGCTTCTCGATAAAGCCTGTAATTGCGCCGGATGTATCCGAGCGAACCAACCCATACTCCCGCGGGTCTCCCACCTGGGTGGTAACAATGGTTGCGGCGGCACGGCCTTTGCAATGCTGTTCTATTGCCTGACGCAGTGAAAAATCACATAATGCGTCACCACAGATGACCAGCAGTGCTTCCCTGCTGCCTTGCAGTGCCATTTTAACGCTGCCCGCAGTGCCAAGCGGCATTTCTTCGATACAAAAGGAGAGTGCTACCCCTGCAAAACGCTCCTGCAAAAAATGGGAGCGCACCTGCTCAGGCAGGTACTGTAGCGTTAAAATTGCCTCTGTGATACCATTCTCCGCCAATAGTTCCAATAGATATTCCAATACCGGTCTGCCACATAACCGCACCATCGGTTTTGGGCATGTTTCGGTCAAAGGGCGCAAACGTACCCCTTGCCCTCCGGCTAAAATAACCGCTCTCATAAAATCCTCCTATCAGGCTGCACTTGTGACTATGTAACCCAAACAACAGCCATAGACGCAATCCCTGTGATGAAATTGCCACAAGCTTCAAAAGCATCTGTTTGATCCTTTTGATATATTTCAGTTATAGTATGGGCAGTCCTGCGTTTTTTTACACAATCAGTACTCCTGTTTTTTACAGAAAGACTTGTATTAGATAGCAAAATAGTATACAATATAATCAAATTGCTTTCCAATAAACAGTTATTTGAACGGTAGCGGACATGCAGTATATTGCAAGCTTTTGATATTAGGGATAGGATGGAGGATGCAATGGCAAAGCTGGTGGAAATTTTTACGGATGGAGCCTGCTCAGGAAATCCTGGCGCGGGAGGCTGGGGCGCGGTTCTGCGTTTTGGCGCGCATGAAAAGGAGCTTTTTGGCGGAGAGGCGCAAACCACAAACAACCGTATGGAGCTCAGCGGGGTTATTATGGCGCTGTCCGCCCTCAAGGAGCCTTGCAAAGTAATCCTTACCACCGACTCCAAATATGTGGTGGATTCGGTTACAAAGGGGTGGGTGTATGGCTGGCAGAAAAAGGGCTGGATGCGCAACCCAAAAGAGCCTGCAAAGAATGCCGATCTTTGGAAACAGCTATTGGATCTGCTCGCAAAGCATGAGGTTGAGTTCCGCTGGGTAAAAGGACATGCTGGCCATCCAGAAAATGAACGCTGTGATCAACTTGCGGTCGCAGCGATCGAAAAGGTGCGTGCGGGAAATTTGTAAATTTTTCTGCAACCCTCTTGCAAATCCTACTAAATAGGTATACAATTAAAGCAAACAAACAAGAATCCATAAAGAATGGTGGTTGGAATATGAAACGATTTGTATATGCGGATAATGCTGCTACCACGCAGGTTTCTCAGGAAGTGCTGGAAGCAATGCTCCCGTGGCTGAAAGATGGCTATGGGAATCCGTCTAGCATCTATGCTAAGGGGCGTGAGGCCGGACATGCGATAGAAACTGCCCGCCAAAAGGTGGCTGCTGCATTGGGCGCACAGCCCGGCGAAATTTATTTTACCGGCTGTGGTTCGGAATCGGATAACTGGGCGCTGAAGGGAACGGCCCATAAGCTGGCGGCAAAGGGCAAAAAGCACCTGATTACCACCGCGTTTGAGCATCACGCAATTTTGCATAGCTGTGCTGCTTTGGAAAAGGAAGGGTTCGAGGTTACCTACCTACCGGTCGGCGAAAAGGGAATTATCACCGCTCAGCAGGTAGCCGATGCCATTCGTGAGGATACAGCGCTGGTTTCTATTATGTATGCAAATAATGAAATCGGCACCATCCAGCCAATCGCAGAAATCGGAGAAATCTGCCGGTCACGCGGCGTCTGGTTCCACACCGACGCGGTACAGGCGGTCGGAAATGTCCCGATCAACGTGGCAGAGCAGAATATCGATATGCTTTCTATGTCCGGCCACAAAATTCATGCGCCTAAGGGAGTTGGCGTGCTGTATATCCGGCGTGGTATCAGCATCCCGAATTTGATGGACGGCGGCGGACAAGAGCGCGGACACCGTGCAGGTACCGAAAATGTTGCGTCGATTGTCGGGCTGGCGCGTGCAATTGAAACTGCATGTGCAGATATTCCCGCAAAAATTGAGCGGGTTACCAAAATGCGCAATCGGATTATTGATGGACTGTTGCAGGTGCCGCTTGCTCGTCTCAACGGTGACCGCGACCGCCGATTGATGGGTAATGTAAATATTTCTTTTCCAGGTGTTGAAGGAGAATCCTTACTACTCTCGCTTGACCTGTTGGGGATTTGCGCTTCTTCTGGTTCTGCTTGCACCTCGGGTTCACTCGATCCCAGCCATGTACTGCTTTCTATCGGCCTGTCGCATGAGGTTGCTCATGGTTCTTTGCGTATCTCAATTTCCGACTGGACCAGTGACGAGGATGTAGACTATATTATCGAGAATGTTCCGCCTGTTATTGAGAAGCTGCGTGCGATGTCCCCCATGTGGGAGCACATGCAAAAAGGCGAAATCGTTCTTTAAATCCATCTTGAATTAAAATGAGAAAGGACTGTATCGGTCATGCTATATTCGGATAAAGTATTGGAGCATTTTGCAAATCCGCATAACGTTGGTGAAATTGCGCAAGCGGATGGTATCGGTGAGGTCGGAAATGCAAAATGCGGCGATATTATGAAAATGTACCTTAAAATTGACCAAGGTGTAATCACAGATGTAAAGTTTAAAACCTTTGGCTGCGGCGCAGCAATTGCGACTTCCTCCATGGCAACCGACATGATTAAAGGTGCTACCATAGAGGAAGCGCTAAAGCTGTCCAACCAAGCGGTTGTTGAGGCGTTAGACGGTCTACCTGCTTCCAAAATTCACTGTTCTGTGTTAGCGGAACAGGCTGTCAAAGCTGCACTCGCTGATTATTACCGTAAAAATGGTGTGGACCCTGAGCCAATCGTTGGTAAAATTGAAGAATGTGATGCTTGTCACTAAAAAAATCCCCAGACTTGTTCGTCTGGGGATTTTTTAATTGCTTTACCGAAACATATCTTTTTTCATAAAAACTAAAGTGGTAATGATGCACAGCACAACCGACAGCACAACCGGAAACCATGCTTGTGCAACAGGCAAGCCACTTACATTCATTCCATAAAAACTGAATACCATGGTGGGAATTGCCATAACGATGGTGATACAGGTCAACACCTTCATAACGATATTCAAATTATTGGAGATGACCGATGCAAACGCATCCATTGTACCAGAGAGAATATTGGAATAAATATTACACATCTCGATTGCCTGCTTGACCTCAATCAGCACATCTTCCAAGAGGTCCTCATCCTCTTCATAAAGCTTGATAATTCGGCCGCGTAGAATCTTCTCAAGGGTTACCTCATCCGCCTTGAGAGAGGTGGAAAAAAACACCAGCGATTTTTCCAGCCCCAATAGTTGAATAAGCTCCTTGTTCTTCATGGATTGATGTAGCCGTTGTTCGGTTGAGGAGGAAATTTTGTCGATCTGCTTTAGGTAAATCAGAAAACGAGTGGCGATACGCAACAATGTCATCAATAAAAACTGCGTTTTCATCGAGGTTTGAAGACCGCGCACCCTCCCCTGCGCCATATCACAGATGGTCAAATTCTCCTCCAAACAGACGGTGATTACATAGTCCTTGGTCATAATAATTCCCATCGGGAGGGTGGTATAAAGGATTGTTTTATTTTCGTCGGTTTGTTCCTCCGCAGAGGGGTAGTCAACAATCACCAATGTCTGTCCTTCTTCGCTTTCGATACGGGAGCTTTCCTCCTCATCAAGCGCAGCACGCACAAAGTCCACCAACACACCCAAATCTCCGGTTAGGTAGGTCAGCTCTGCCTCTGTGGGGGTTACTACTGAAATCCAACATCCAGCTTCGGGTGCATCAATCCTGATGATGCGATTGTCGACGGTTTTATAAAAGTTTAGCATCGTAAAACCCCTTTCGCAAGGGCTTTACATTCTGTTGATGTACACCCTTGCCCTTATTCTCTTTTCCACTTTGCTTTTACTGGAACTACTACTTCCAGGGTCAGGGTTCACATCTACACCTCCAGATCAATAAAATTTTTATCTTTTAAACGATAAAAACAGAGAATACGATTTTTGTATTCTCTGTCTATTGTATCACAAAC
>CAJUJI010000116.1 GCA_910586875.1 uncultured Anaerotruncus sp.
GGGATTTTTTTGAAATTCACAGATTATTTTAGTATTATCTATTGTAATTTCAAACAATAGGTGTTATGATATAAGTACAACAATTGGACAAACTGTTCAAGTAGATAAGGGGTTGAATTTATGAACATTACCATCACAGGACGCAAAACCTCGGTTCGGGATTCTTTTAAAGAGAGAATCGAAAACAAGCTGGCAAAGCTGGACCGCTTTTTTGACGAGGGGGCCAATGCGTCGGTTACGGTGACCAATGAGGGCGACCGCGAAACGGTGGAGGTAACGATTCAGTCACGCGGGATTTTTTACCGTGCGGAAAAAACCACCAAGGACCGCTTTGATTCGTTGGAGGCGGTGACCGATTCCCTGTTCCGTCAGATTGTCAAAAACAAGAAAAAGCTGGGCAAGCGGCTGAAAGCAACTGCGTTCGATCCATCGAATATCGAGGTGGGAGAGGAGCTTGAGCGCGAGGCGGAGGATAAAATTGAGCGTGTCAAACGCTTCATTATGCGTCCGATGAGTGTGGAGGAGGCTGTGTTGCAGATGAATCTGCTGGGGCATGAGTTCTTTGTGTTCCAGAATGCAGAAAGCAGCGAGGTCAATATCGTTTATAAACGGAATAATGGCACCTACGGTGTGTTGGAGGCAACCACCGAATAAAATAAAAAAGCATCTGAAAACGCCCGATCACTCGGGCGTTTTTTTTACAGCAATAAAGTACCTCCCAGCCAACACTGGGAGGTATCTCTTAGCTCCAAATTTTATTTTGTTGTTTCATCTTCCTCTTCCTCGGTGTAGCTGAGCGCGGGTGTTGCTTCATCTTCCTCTACAACCGGCTCCTCCAATACAGAGGCGGGCTCCTCTTCTACAACAACGGGTGCAGGCGCAGGCTCCTCTACAACCGGCTCTGGCTTCTTCTCCATCACAACCGCACCATATACAATAGCGCCCTTGCTGACCTCGATGCTAGAGGTGGTGATGTCACCATGTACATTACCCTCGCTGTTGATGGTGGTGGACTCGCTAGCGATAATATTGCCGTTTACGGTGCCGCTGATGTTAACCGCATTTGTAACAATATTGCCGCGTACATCGGTACCCTGACCGAGCACAACCGAATGCTCACCAGTGATATCACCTACAATGGTTGCGCCATTGGCGACCAATACGGAGCACTGGATGTCGCCAGTGATTTTGCCGTAAATTTTCACGACAGCAGAGCTGCGAATAGAACCGTCAATAATGCCATAAACCTCAACATTATCCTCGGAGTCAATGTTGCCTTTGATAACCGTATTTCTGGAAATGGATGTTGTCAAATCGGACTCATGCATATGCTGGACCTCCAAAGCAATTTCTGCTGCTGATTTTTCCTGTGGAGCAGGCTCAGCCTTGGGCTGCTCCTCCTCAGAGGAGAAGTTATCCTCAAAAAGCGGCTCCTCGTCAGGCAAAGGCATAGTAATCGCTGGATGAACAGGGACTTTTGACTTTTTACCAAATAACATAACCTACGCTCCTTTTCATACGACAAACAGCCAGCATTTGAGATTGCGCGCTGTGCTGTCAGAACTAATTTTAGTATACTCTATTTCTGTGAACAAGTCAACAAAATTCCGCTAGGAATCGGCCTTTCCTTGTACATAAATGAGGTATTTTGCTACCACGCAATTATTTTATGAGAAGCAACCGACAAAAATGCCCGGCAGTGAAGAAAGCTGCCGGGCGAAAGAACATCTGCTGTTTATTCCGCCATCAATGCACAGATAGCGTTTGAGAAAGCGACCGGATCTTCAATCTGCATCCCCTCAATCAGCAAAGCCTGGTCATAAAGAAGGCCAGCATAGCGTTTGACCTTTTCAGGGTCCTCAGAAGAAAGCCTCTGCATAGCGGCAAATACCGGATGGGATGGGTTCAGCTCCAGCACGCGGTCGGCTTTTACCTTCTGCTCGCCGGGCATCGAGTTGAGCACCTTTTCCATATCCAGCGAAAGCGGTCCATCACTGGACAGGCACACCGGATGGGATTTTAGCCGGCTGGATAAGCGAACATCCTTTACTTTGCCGTCCAATGCGCCCTTGAGCAGCTCGAGCAGATCCTTGTTTTCTTCGCTCTGCTTTTGTGTCTCTTCCTTTTCTGCTTCGTCTTCGACCCCTAAATCACTGTCATTGACCGAACGGAACTCCTTTTCCTCGTAAACACGCATCATCTTGAGCGCGAATTCGTCTACATTATCGGTCAGATAAAGAATTTCATAGCCTTTATCACGCAACAGTTCGGTTTGGGGAAGCAGCTTTGCCTTGTCGATCGTTTCCGCACAGGCATAATAAATATATTTTTGCTCCTCCTTCATCCGGCCGAGATACTCCGCAAGCGTAACCAGCTTGTCCTCCTGGGAGGAGTGGAACAGCAGCAAATCCTGGAGCAGATCCTTTTTCTCCCCGTAATTTTCATATACGCCATACTTGAGCTGTAGGCCGAAATTTTTATAGAATGCCTCGTATTTTTCGCGGTCGTTGTTGAGCATCCCCAGCAGTTCAGATTTGATTTTCTTTTCCAAACGTCCTGCAATCAGCTTGAGCTGGCGGTCGTGCTGGAGCATCTCGCGCGAAATGTTCAGGCTCAAATCCTGCGAATCCACCAGCCCTTTCACAAAGCTGAAGCAGTCGGGCAGCAGGTCGGCGCACTTGTCCATAATGAGCACGCCAGAGGCGTATAGCTGCAATCCCTTTTCATAATCGCGGCTGTAATAGTCATAAGGTGCACGTGCCGGAATAAACAGCAGCGCATTGTAGGTAGCACTGCCCTCGGTGCTGCTGTGGATAATTTTCATCGGGTCCTCGTAGTCAAAGAACTTTTCCTTATAGAAATTGTTGTAGTCCTCGTCTGTGACCTCGGATTTTCCCTTCTTCCAGATCGGAACCATACTATTGAGCGTCTCGTTGACGGTGTAGCTTTCATACTCCGGCTTGTCCTCTGGGCAACCTTCCTTTAGACGGCTGGCAGGCATGTCCATGCGGATTGGATAGCGGATATAATCCGAGTAGCGCTTGACCAAACGAGAGATATTGTGCGGCTCAAGATATTCGTCGTAATTTTCCTCTTCGGTGCTCTCTTTGATTTTTAGAGTAATGCGGCTTCCATGGCCATCCATCTCACATTCTTCGATGGTGTAACCGTCCGCGCCACTGCTCTGCCAGCACCAGGCGCGCTCAGAACCAAAGGGGCGGGTGACCACAGTGACCTCAGAGGCAACCATAAATGCCGAGTAAAAGCCGACGCCGAATTGCCCGATAATGTCAACCTCTTCCTTTTGCTCATTCTCCTGTTTAAAAGCGAGCGAACCGCTCTTTGCGATGGTGCCGAGGTTGTTTTCCAATTCGTCAGCATCCATGCCGCAGCCATTATCGGTGATGGTAAAGGTGCGATTTTCTTTGTCTACCTCCAGACAGATAGAAAAGTCGCCGCGAGAAAGTCCGGTTGCGCCGTCCGAAAGCGAGCGGTAATAAAGCTTGTCAATCGCATCCGAGGCGTTGGAAATCAGCTCGCGCAGAAAAATTTCCTTGTGGGTGTAAATTGAGTTAATCATCAGGTCAAGCAGCCGCTTGGATTCTGCTTTGAATTGTTTGGTCTCCATAAAACTCCATCCTTTTATCTGAAATTATAAAAAACAAAGTCTTAGCACTCTTTAATATTGAGTGCTAAGACTACTATAATACAAACCCTTTGGAAAATCAAGTCTAATTTGTAAATAATCCATGCGATGCGTACTTTTTTATTCTGTCACATAATTCACTGCCCGCTGTTTGAGTAGCTACCAGACGCTATTTGCTAGTGATAGAATAAACGGCGCAGTCAGGATAGAAAGCAGTGTTGTGACCACCACGCATTTGGACGGAAACAGATAATCGCAATCATATAGCTGCGAAAGCATCGAAACGCTCATGCCACAGGGGGAAGCAGCACCGATTAACAGTGCCATTCGGATGGTCGGCTCGATGGGAACCAACGTGAGGATTCCGAAGATGAGCAGTGGGAATGCTAACAGCCGCAGTCCGCTGACCAGATAAACCCACAGGTTGGTAAAGCAGCTCACAAGATCCGCCTGTGCGATATAAACGCCAAGCAAGATCATCGCAAGCGGTGTGTTCATCAGCCCGACCGCATCCATTGCATCATAGAGGATAGGCGGCAGTTTAACTGGGGTGAAAAACAGCACAAGCCCCACATAGGCGGGGATGGTGCCAGGATTCAGCAGCAGCTTTTTCAGCGAGATGTTTGCGCGGCTGTTGGTGAGCATATACACGCCATAGGTCCATTGCAGGATACTCGTGATCACAATATAGCCCGAGCCTAAAAATACACCGATGGGACCGAGCAACGAGCTGAGCAATGGGATGCCGATTGCGCCGCAGTTGGAAAAGACCGAACAGAGACAGCATTGTTTCCAGTAAGGAGCCTTTTTGGGGAAAATAAGGGGGATAATGAGCATCATAACCAGGTAACAGATGGCAGACAGCAAAAAAGCGGACAGCAACCAACCGGCCGTCTGCGGATCATACGCGCGCTGGTAGGAAATGATGATGGTAATAGGGGTGGTAATTTTGACCACCAGCTCGGAAATTTTGCCGGAGGTTTGCTGGTCGATCATGCCGCGATGGTACAGGATATAGCCCAGTGCCATCTGCAAAAATAGCACACAGACGCGGGCGCTGACGGTGAGCAGATAGGAAAGCAAAGGGGACTCCTCCTTGATGTACAGAAAATGGGGTATGCAGACCGCATACCCCATTGAACCGGATGCTTACTTCTTCTTTGCAAGAACCTCTTTGGCTTTTGCGGCAATCGCTTTGCCATCCAGGTTGTATTTGCTGAGCAGTTCCTCGTAATCTCCCGATTCGCCGAACCCGTCGGTGCCGACGAAGCCCATCGGAACAGGGCACTCCTGGACAAGCACCTCTGCAACTGCGGAACCCAGACCGCCATAGATGCTGTGCTCCTCTGCGGTAACAACAGCGCCGGTCTCTTTTGCACATTTAATCAGCAGCTCACGGTCGATTGGCTTGATGGTGTGGATGTCGATTACACGTGCGCTGATGCCCTCTGCCTTCAGCAGCTCAGCAGCCTCCATCGACTTCTGTACCATATAGCCGGTACCGATCAGGGTCACATCGCTACCATCCGAGATGGTAACACCCTTGCCGATTTCAAACTTGTAGCTATCATCAAAGATAACCGGTGCAGCAGCACGGCTCAAACGCAGATAAACCGGACCATTCAGCTCAGCCGCAGCAAATACAGCTTTCTCGGTTTCTACCGCATCGCAAACCGAGATAACGGTCAGATTCGGCAGCGAACGAACATAAGCGATATCGCTCATTGCGTTGTGGCTTGCGCCGTCATAGCTGTCGGACATGCCGCAATAGGTGCCGCACAGCTTTACATTCAAATTGTCATAAGCAATCAAGCTGTTGATGGGGTCACCGCCGCGGCTCGCCAGGAACACCGCAAAGGTGTTGACAAACGGGATAAGGCCGGTGGTGGAGAAGCCAGCAGCCATTGCAACCATATCCAGCTCGGAGATACCGACGTTGAAATAACGATCCGGAAACTCCTTGCCAAATACGCCGCTCTTGGTGGAGGAACCAACGTCCGCTTCCAAAGCGACAACTTTATCATTTACTGCGCCCAATTTTTTCAGAGCTGCGCCGAACGCGTCTCTGATTGCAATTTTCTCTGCCATTATGCGTTCCCTCCCAGTTCCTGAACCGCTTTCGCGTAATTTTCATCATTGATCGGCGCACCATGCCAGGTGTTTTTGCCTTCCATGAACGAGATGCCCTTGCCCTTGACCGTCTCTGCAATGATGATGGTCGGGACACCGGTGCCCTTGTTAGCCTTTGCAGCATCGATCGCGTCCGAAATAGCAGCTACATCATGGCCGTCGCACTCGATGACGTTCCAGCCAAATGCACGCCATTTCGCAGGAATATCGCCCATTGGCATAATCTCATCGTTGGTGCCGTCCAGCTGTACATGGTTGTGGTCGAGGATCGCAACCAGATTGTCTACCTTGAACTTTACAGCGGTCATAGCAGCTTCCCAGATGCCGCCCTCTTGAATTTCGCCATCACCCAGCAGTACATAGGTGGTGTAATCCAAGCCGTTGAGCTTCGCGGAGCAAGCGATACCATTGCCTGCTGACAGGCCCAGCCCCAGAGGTCCAGTGGAAACCTCAACACCAGGGGTCTTATGTGTGCAAGGATGGCCCTGGAGGTTGCTGTCCAGCTGACGCAGGGTTTTCATCTCCTCAACAGGGAAGAAGCCCTTATGTGCCAAATTTAGATAAAGCATTGGTGCAGCATGACCCTTGGAAAGCACCAGACGGTCACGATCGGCAGCCTTGGGGTTTTTCGGGTCAATGTTCATTTTCTCAAAATAAAGGGTGGTCAGGATTTCGCAGCAGGAAAGCGACCCGCCCGGATGTCCGGTTTGGATGCTGTGCAGCAGGTCGATCAGCTCTACGCGAAATTGATGGCAGAGCTTATCCAGTTCCTGTTTGCGCTCATTGGTCATTGACATGGATGTATTCCTCCTTATTGGTTTCATCCAAAGCGGTATCGTTTAAGCCTGGGTGCCGCTTAGGATGTTTTTTACCTGTTCAATACAAAGCCTTGGGCTGGAGAGCACCGGAACGCCGCAAGCCTCTGCCAGCTCCTGCTCCAGATGCGCCATCGACGCCTGGGCCAACACGATGAGCTCCGGCTCGTGCAGCAGTGCGGCCATCTCATGAACCAACTGGTCATGCTTCTCGCGGTTGCCTGCCTTGAGTGCTTGGATGGCTGCCTCATTGTGCACCGTCTCCACCTCGATGGCACGCCCCGCCTTCTGTGCCTCGCTCGCCAGCTTGAACTGGGAGGGAATTTTGGTGCTGTTGGCGGTAACGAGCAGCCCGATGCGGGTGGCAGAGGTAACCGCTTTGTGGGCCATGGCTTCATCGATTGTGACAATTCGTGTGTGAATGAACGGACGGATCTCCTCAACCGTGGGGGAGAGGGTGGAGCAGCTGACAACAATCAGCTCTGCGCCGGTCATTTCCATCGCCTGGATGTCGTTGTATAGACGCGCTTTGTTGGTGGTGGAAAAAACGCCGGTGTCTGCGGGATCGTTGGCAAGAAAGTCGTCCATCAGATTGTGGATTTTCAGCTCGCCAAAGCCGTCCCCCAGCGCCTCACGCAGTTGGCCCTCAAAGGTGTCATAAACACTTTTTACAGTGTGAACTAAAGCGATGCGTCTCATCAGAAATCCTCCCTATCAGCGTCCATAAACCTTGTGGAAGATCGGTGCGAGATGTTCAATTGCGCCCTTTGCAGCGTTTTCCTGGTCGGGGATCTGGAAAATTTCGGTGCAGAATGCGCCATCATAGCCGACCTCTTTAAAGGTGGAGATGACCTTTTCAAAGTCCATGCCGCAATGTCCAGGATAACGGCGGTTGTTGTCCGCCAGATGGACATGGATATTATAGGAAGCATATTTGCGGATGACCTCGAACAGATCCTTTTCCTCAATGTTGAGGTGGAACACATCCATCATCAGCTTAAAGTTGTCGCGTGCAACATCATCCACCATTTTAGCAGCCTCGGGAATGGTGTTTAGGAAATTGGTCTGCATGATGGTGACCGATTCAAGCGCAATTTTTACATTTTTCGGTGCAGCATAATCGCTGATCTTACGGAAGGCGTCCACTGCCCATGCGTAGGTTTGCTCCTGTGGGATGTCATCGCGATACTGACCGCGCACACGGCCGATGTTGATGTTTGCGCCCAGATAGCTTGCAAAATCGATAATCTCATAAACCCGCTCGACAGCCTCTTTGCGGCGTGCCTCGTCCGGATCGGTGAACGAAAGACCGAGCTGTCCATAAATTTCGCCGGTGCAAACCAGTACCACAGACAGCCCATTCTTTTCTGCGGTCTGCTTGACCTCAGCCCAATCCAGCTTGCCGGGATTTAAGGTCATCAGCTCAACGCCGTCATAGCCCAATTTTGCCAGGTCGCCAAAGCTTTTTTCCAAGCTGCCCTGGTAGGCGGTGACAGAAGGTGCAATTGCCACATCGGGGGTTGCCACTTGATAACACAGTTTCATCGTCATCATGCTCCTTTTTCCTGACCAACCGTTTCCGGCTTATTCCCAATTTTCGCATGGTTTTGCATTGCCTCGGCAATAGCCTCCTTTGCGGAGTCTAAATCCCGATGGCGGATTGCGTCCACCATGCGCTGATGCAGCAGATAGGAGATGTAACCCATCGCACTGCTTTCACGGTACATACGCTCGGTATCGGTGGCAATAAAATCCAGTGTATAATTATAGAGTATCTCAAACAGCGCGTTACCGGTACATTTTGCCATCTGGCGGTGAAACGCGATGTCATAAGACAAAACCCGTTGCTGGTTATTTTCGCCGTCAATTTCCGCCTTCATCCTGCGGTTGGCGGCCTCCATGAGGTCGATTTGTTCGTCGTTTGCGTTGCGGATAATCAGTTCAATGACCGACTTTTCAATCTGTTCGCGAAAGTCCATCAGGTCCTGTACCGACCAGTGGGAGCGTTGGAGGTTGAGCAGTAGCGGCTCGACCGGAGGTTTGGAGTCCTGACCGGTAATGTAGGTGCCATTGCCCCGCCGGATATCTACCAACCCCAGCGTTGAGAGAACCTTCATTGCCTCACGAATCGAGCCGCGGCTGATACCGGTCAGCTGGCACAGCTCCGCTTCGGAAGGAAGGCGGTCGCCGCTTTTATAAACGCCGTCGCTCATCCAGTCCTTGACGGTGCGTATCATAAAATCGACAGCCGATTCCCTGGGCATTTTGACTTCTAAATTCGGCATGTTGGTTCTCCTTTTCCAATCAAGCGGATAAAAATGTTCACCAGTGTTCCTTGCTGACCACCCTTTTTCTTTCGCGCCGCAGCGCGCACAAGAAGTTTCGTCCACCTTTTGAAAGGTGGCGGATTCAAAGGCAGAGCCTTTAAAAGCCGAACTGTCATCCAAAAGTATGCTCCACAAAAGGTAAAACGATTGATGAACCAAACCAAGAG